>DATHXF010000056.1:0-2635 GCA_035459785.1 Rariglobus sp.
CTTGGCCACCGGCTTGCCCGCCTCGAAGAAATTCCGGATCGTGCCCACGCACGTCGCGCCGACTTCGAACACCGCGACGCGGCCGAAGCGCGTGTCGTTGACCAGCGTGAGCGCGCGCTTGTTTTGCACGAGGTAGCCCACGTTGCGGCGCAGCGCGATCGGGCTCACCGAGTAAAGGTAGCCATTGATCAGCCGCGGCTCCTCCGGAACGCCCGCCACCGGAAAGTGGAAGCGGTGGTAATCCACCGGGCACAGCCGCGAGATCACCATCGCACCGCCCGCAAACTCGCGCGCCAGCGCCTCGTCGCCGAACAGCTCGGCCATGGAGAACTTCGCGCCTTTCACATAAAAACCGTCCGCCGCGTCCACATCGGAAAACGCCAGGTGGCGCCCGTCGGCGGCGAACACCGCGACCTCTTCGCCACCCGCGATCGGACGCGCGTCTTTTTTCAGCGCGCGGTAGAAAAACTCGTTGAAGGTTTTGAACTCGAACGCCGACTTCGCGAACTCGTCCACGTCGAGATCATAGTCGGCGATGAACGGCAGCACCTTCTGCGCGCTGATCGGGCGGTCCATGCGCCAGCCATACCAATGCGAAAAGACGGCGCGTTTGATGAGCGCCCACACCGAGACGCCGCCGAGCGCGGTCTCATAGGTCCAGCGCAGCCACTTCTCGCCGTAGACCTGCTCGGTTTCGACGGACTTCGTGTAACGGTTATAAAAACGGATCGGCTCGGCGCTCATGGGAAACAGCTACGTTCGCCGTCCTGCGCACCGGCGCAAAGCAGAAATACCGCACCTCATTGGCCGTCACCGGCGCCAGCCCACCCCAAGCATGCCGGTCAGGAAATGACATAATACGGGTCAGGGATACATTAACCCTTATCGGCCTGATTGCCGTAGTGTGACCCCTCACTCGATTCACACCTTCGTCCATGACTATCCGCCTGCATATCCTCGTCGCACTGACCGCACTCACGATGGGTGCCGCCTCCTCCGCCCGTGCCGCCACCATCGGCTTCGACGCATCGACGGACTACACCAATAACTTTTTCCAGTCCAACATCACGGCGGGATCGGGAACCCTGGGCTATGCGTCAGCCTACGCAGGCACCACCCCGGTCAACAGCACGTATGGCACGGGCGTCGTCTCGTATGTCACCACGGGCTCAGGCACGGCGGTGTTTGTTTATGACACCACGCCGGACGCCACTCCCAACAATCTCTTTACGAGCGCAACCGTTGATCTGGACTTCTCCATGTCGGCCGCGAACACATCCATCGCCGTTTACTTTGGCTCCAACAGTCGCACCGGCGCGACCGCCGACACGGCCATTTTCAACCTTAATACCAACGGCAATGGTGACGACACCCTGCGCTTCTTCACCGGCGGCATCGTCGGCGGCACCAGCGGCGGCAATGTCGGCACGCAATTCGGCACCACCACCACCGCGACCGGCGGAGGCTGGACCATCAATACGATCTACCACCTCAAGCTCGAGATCACCTACGTCACCGGCACCACCGCCAATGTGACCTTCACGATCAGCGACCCCTACACGTCTTCCGGCGCCCTGAGTTCCATCAGTGCCACCGCCACCGGCATCACGGTCGCCAGCGGCGGCGGTGAAATCGCCTTCCGTTCGGGCGCCTTGGGCGGAGCCACCAACAACACCCTCGACAACATCGGCATCACCTCCTCCGCCATCCCCGAGCCGTCCACCTACGCCCTGCTCGGCGGCGCGGGCGTCCTCAGCCTCGCCCTCGTATCCCGCCGCAAACCGCGCTGATTTTTTCCGCGGAAACACTCCCTTCCTTTTCGGGTAAAACAAACCCCGCCCTCTTCCGGGGGCGGGGTTTTAAATTGATCGCCCCCGCCTTCGGAGCGGCCGAGGGACGGATAAGCACCGACTCCGAAGCGTCCTACTTGCCTGCCGGACGATCGGTGGCAAAGGGCGAAGCGGGCAGGTCGGCGCTGTTAGACAGGTTGACCTCGGGATTCTCGGCCCAGCCGTAGCGAACCGCCGCAGGCTGTTTCACGTCTTCACTCCACACGACGATAGTATCGGGGTCTTCGATGGTAGCCCTGGCCCAGACGAATTTTTTGTCGGCACCGGCAATGGCAAACCCCTTCAGTTCGCCGGCGGGGGCGGCCGGCGGCGCGCCGATCTTCAAGCCCGTGCCGGTCCCCTTGAATTTGATACGGACCTTGCCTCCGTTGATCGTGAACGAGTCGTAGACGGGGCCGGAAAAGACCAGCTCTTCTCCGTAAGCGACATGGCGTGCAATGCGGACCAGCCGGTTCGCGACGTTGATTTTGTTCGAAGGATGAAGATTGGCGCCGTCGCCCACATCGATGGTCACGGCCATTCCCGTTGCAGGAACCGCCTTGAGGGTTTCCAGCTGGGCTTCACGAACGACCACCCATCCGGAATCTCTGCCATCTTGTTTCTGGGCGGGCTCGTTGGTGCGAGGTCCGTAATTCGGCAATTGGACGAAGAGAAAGGGGAAATCGCCCTGGCCCCAGCGGCTCCGCCAGTCGCGAATGAGGGCGGAAAAGAGCCGGTGGTAAAGTTCGTCTCCCGCGTTCGATTCACCCTGATACCACAGCACCCCCTTGAGCGCGTAGGGAATC
>DATHXF010000057.1:0-41663 GCA_035459785.1 Rariglobus sp.
TGGATGCCGGTCGGGCACTTGGGCAATCGCGTCGATGAAGGGCTGAGTTTGGCGACGCGGGTTTTCATTCGGTTGGTATCGGAAATCGGGAAAGCGGTCGGGCCTAGATGATAGTCAGGCGCACGCTGCTTTCGACCACGCCCTCGGCGATCGCATAACGCGTGAGGCCGGCGGTGTCGTGGATGTTGAGTTTGTCCATGAGATGCTGCCGGTGCTTCTCGACCGTCTTGATGCTGATGCCGAGCGCCGCCGCCACCTGTTTGTTCGCCGCGCCTTCGGCGACGAGTTGCAGCACCTCGGACTCGCGCGACGTGAGACGGGATGCGTTTGCCTTGAGCATGCCGTCGCGGTCGCGTGGCGCCGTCGGCCTCGCGCCCATATGCTTGGCAATGGAGGGACTGAAATACGTGCGACCCTTCATAACTTCACGGATCGCGTGGGTGAGAATCTCGGCGGACGTTTGCTTTTCCAAAAAGCCGGAAACACCAACGGCGCTCATGCGTTCGACATACGCCTCGTCGCTGTGGGCGGATAGAATAACGACTTTGGCTTTGTGGTTGGCCGTAAGAATCTGGCGCGTCGCCTCAAGGCCGTTGAGCACCGGCATGGCGATGTCCATGAGGATGACGTCTGGTGTAAGCGTCCGGGCCAGGTCCACCGCTTCACGACCGTTGCGGGCCTCACCGACGATTTTGAAATGACCGTCGGCGTTTAGCAGGGCGCAAAGCCCCTGCCGGACGATGTCATGATCATCCGCAAGCAGAACGGTGATCGGAACAGAAGTGCTCATTGATTATCCTTACCCGAACACAGACAAGCCCCGGCCGTGAGCCGGTATAAACACATCACAAGCGGGCGAGCTCTTCCGCAGTCGCCAACTGGTAGGTGATCTTGCCTTCGGCAACCTCGCGTAGCGCGGTGTCTTCGGGTGAAAGTTTTTCCAATGACTCGACCAGAGGACGACTGCCGCGGCGCAGCTGCTTCACACGCAGGGAGACGACGTTGATCAGAATATTGGGGTCGTTGATGACCTTGAGTGCATTGGCCAGATAATCGTCTCTCATGTAACTGCGGTGGTTAAAATCCAGCATCGTGGTGAGCCGGTTCGATCATTTTAGAAATTAATCGGCTTCAACACGATGTATATCGGACATCCGCCACAAAACAACCGGACGAACGTTGCGCGGGCAGCGGGTTAAACCCTTTTATAGCTGGCATTGCTAATGCTTATACCAAGGCATGAAGCGCAGCGGGCAATGGTTGTTCATGCTCTGGGTCGCGGCCGCCTTGTTGTATCCACAAGCGGCGACGGCGGTTTCCCTGACTCATAACCAAGCCTCCCAGTTGAATTCAGGCCAGGTGCAGGCACTGCCCTTGCTCGCGGATTGCAGCTTCAAAGAAACGAGCAAAGTAGAAGCCAAGCTCTCCACGACTCCGGACAACTCCGATCAGTTTGAGGGTGAGAACACCCTGCTCGTCTCACAGCCGGTCGCCTCTGCGCGCAGTCCGCATGCCGCCACACCGGTGCAGCCGATCATCGAAGAAGCGCGTGGCCTGCTTCCGTTTGTGTGCGGACCTCCCGTGCAGAGCTAAAACGCTCTTGTCAGCTACCGGGAAACGCCTGCGGGCCGTCCCGTGCATGTCAGCACCGTCAGGCAACGAAACAGATAACGTCAGCCGTTTAACGACCATGTCATTACTTTCCTCTCATCGTCTTCACTGGGGATCTCACCACGAAATCACCGATCATCTCCGGGTGATCATTGATCGCATGATCACCGCACCCGAACCCTCCGCCGATGTCACCACACCGCAGACGGTCGCCCCGTTCAAGTCGGACGTCACCGCCCCGGCCGCGCCTTCATCCGCCCAGATGATCGACGGTCACCTCGAAGTGCTCGGACCGTAACGCACCACGGCCGCCGCATCACTCCACCGCCGGCGCGAGGCGCTGCACTTTTACGCGGCGCACGCGCTCGGCGTGCACATCGATCACCGTCACCTGGTAGTCGCCCACCTTCACGGCCTCGCCACGCTTCGGCAGACGTCCGAAATGGCGCTGCGTCCACAGCGCCACTGTTTCCTTGGGCTGCCACTCAAACGTCCAACCCGTCTCGGCCTGCAGCTCGCGCATGGTGAGCGCACCACTGATCACGATAAACTGTTCGTTCATCTCGAAAATCGGCCCGTGCTCAATGTCGAACTCGTCGCGGATGTCACCGACGATTTCTTCGAGCACATCTTCAAAGCTCACGATGCCGGCCGTGTTGCCCTGATCGTCCAGCACGAGCGCAAGGTGGTTTCTCGAGGAGCGGAAGAGCTCGAGCATCGAGTGGATCGGAGTCTTCATCGTAAACGTGAGCACCGGTCGCACCAGCGGCTCGAACGACGCCTGCGGCCCGAGCGCATGAATCTGCCAAAGCCATTCGCGCACGAGCAGCACTCCCTCGCACTGGTCAAACGACTCCTGCTTGAAAACCGGGAACCGGCTGTGACCGCTCATCTGCGCGATGCGCAGGTTTTCCTCCATGGGCTTGTCCACCCACAGAGCCACGATCTGCTCGCGCGGACGCATGATCTGGTGCGCGGTGATCTCGCGCAACCGCAGCGAGCGCACCATGAGCTTGTTGATGAGCGAATCTCCCGGATGCGAATGCCGTGCATGGCTGAGCACGTATTCCAGTTCCTCGGAACTGAACGCCCCCTCGCCCTCCGACGCCGGATCTAGCCCCGCCCACTTGAGAAACAGGTTCGCCGTGCCGTTGAGCGTCCAGATGAACGGAAACAACAGGTAATAAAAAACAATCAGCGGACCGGCCGCGAACAACGTGACCGCCTTGGGCCGCTGGATGGCGAGTGACTTGGGCGCCAGCTCGCCAAAAATAATGTGCATGAAGGTGATCACGGTGAAAGCCACCGCGAACGACACCGACGACACGGTTGCCGGATCGGTCACACCCCATTTTCCCATCAAGGGCGCAATCCGGTGCGCGATGAACGGCTCGCCTACCCAGCCCAGTCCGAGACTCGCCAGCGTGATACCCAGCTGCGTGGCCGACAGGGCGGCGTCGAGTTTGTTGGTCGCCGCGATCGCCAACTTCACCCGCCAACCGCCGGTTTTCGCCATGGGCTGCAGCTGACTCGCACGGACCTTTACGAGCGCAAATTCCGCCGCCACGAAAAATCCGTTGGCTGCTACCAAGGCGAGGACGATGAAAATCTCCAGCGCGATACCAAAAAATGAGTGCATTAGTTGCAGCCATAGTGGCGAAAGAACCGCGAGACCGTCGAGCGCCAACATATAAGCACCCGCACAGGCAATGAATCCACCGACGGAACTTTCGCTTGGCGGCCGGGCCTTTCGCGGGCCAACATGATCTTCTTCATGTCAACCCGTTCGCGTCCCCCAGTAATCCACGGCCTGCGAGGCTGGCGCCGACTGGTGCTGCTTCCCCTGGGACTGCTCATGCGCGCCTGGGGAATGACTTTGCACATCGAAGCATCGCCCGAGGCCCGCCGCAACCTGGAGAAAATCGACGAACCCGTCGCCTTTACCCTCTGGCACAACCGCCTTTTCATAACGTCGGAAATCTTCCGGCGTTACCGGCATGGACGTCCGGTTTACGGTTTGGTCAGCCCCAGTAAAGATGGCGCCTGGCTGGAGGCGTTTTTCTCATTGGTGGGCATTCGTGCCGTGCGCGGCTCAAGCCACAAACTCGGACGCGAGGCGGTGACCGCCTTGGTCGAGGTCATGCGGGCGGGCAACGACATCGGCATCACGCCCGACGGTCCACGCGGGCCGATCTACGAATTCAAGGCTGGCGGTTTGATTGTCGCCCGTAGAGTGCAGGCACCCGTGCTTTTACTGGGGTGCAATTTCGAAGCATCTTGGCAATTCGCCAGTTGGGACCGCTTTCACTTGCCGCAGCCGTTTTCACGCGTCCGCGTTTACTGCGAAACCGTGCCCCCCTCATCCTTGGGAGATCGTGACGCGAGCGCAGCGGAACTGCAGGCCAGGTTGCTCACGATGAGCCCCGACCCGCAGGACCGGCCTGTCGTGATTTAAAAATTCGGAGCAACCGTCACCTTCTCACCGGAAGCCGCGACATAGTCGGGGCCGATCGACCAGGTGATGTCATTGACCAGAAGCTTGAACAAAATGGATTTTCCGGCGCCCGGAAAGCTGATGGTCCACTTGTCGTCGGTCGCGCAATCGAGAGGCACGCCCACGTTCCAGCTCAGGCCCGGGCCCTCGCCGCGCACGTAGAGCGTGTTGCCGAAGCCGATATCGATCAGCGCCGTGATCACGGTCGGCGAAGACTTGCTCGAAGATGCCTTCACGGCCGGAGCGGCGGCCCGTTTCACGGGCGCGGCGGCGGGCTTTTTGACAATCTTGGCCGGAGCCTTCTTGGCGGTTGCGGGTGCTTTGACTGCTTTGACCGTGGATTTCTTCATGATGTTCTGGTTCGGAAAAACGCTAGGTTGTAAGTTAAACCGGCGGCAGTGTTAACCACGCGCCATGTCCTTCAATAGCAAATTGGGGACCAACCCACCCTCGGGAATAGATTTTACCGTTTCGTCGAAAAACTCCGGAAGCAGGCGGCAAAAAATAGATGTTTACTCGTGCAAGCCGCCTCACCAATACATCCCTTTCCCTAATGGGGCAGTAGCTCAGTTGATAGAGCGCGTCGTTCGCAATGACGAGGTCGTCGGTTTGATCCCGATCTGCTCCACCATTTATCCGGATAAGACCGTAACGGACATGGTAGGCAGTCTGAAAACGACCATCAAAGTCGCTTCTTAACGTCGGCGAGGCCGGCTCAGGACTCCACCAGCCGGGCAAATACCATCTTGCCAGCTGACGAAGGCAGCACACTGACGATCTCCACCGTCACCACGTGCCCGATGTGCACGCGCCCGCCGTTGACCACGACCAATGAGTTGTCGTCGAGATAACCGAGCGCCTGCCCCTCTTCCTTGCCCGGCTTGACCAATTCGACTTCGAGCACCTCGCCCATGACCAGCTCCGGGCGCAGCGCTTTCCCCAGCGTATTCAGGTTCAGGCAGATCACTCCGTGGAACTCCGCCAGCTTGGTAAGGTTGTAATTGGTCGTGAGCAGCTTTGCCCGCATCGACTGCGACAAAAACACGAGCTTGGCCTCCATGTCCTCGCGCTTCGTCACGTCACTCTCATTGATGCGCAGATCGAGATTCTTGGTTTTTTTCAAAACCCCCAGCGTCTCCAAACCGCGACGGCCGCGCGCTTGCATGTGCGGGTCGGTCGAGTCGGCGATCGACTGCAATTCACGCAGCACAAAGCGAGGAATCACCAGCGCCGTCCCCAGAAAACCCGTCTGAGCCAACCGCGAAATGCGACCGTCGATCAATGCGCTCGTATCCACCACGAGCAAAGGCACATCGACGTCATGCGGCACGAAACGCACATAGGGGATCACGAGATTGAACTCATCCTTGCCGCGCAACGCGATGACCGTCGACAGATAGGTGCAGACCAAAAACAGCCCCAACCGCGCCAGAAAAATAATCTGCGGATCACCCTCTTCGAGCAGCGGAGAGTTGCTGATCATGTATGAAATGACCGTGCCGACCGCGAGGCCGAAGGTGATCGCCGAAAGTCCGCGCAGGGAAAATCCCTTCAGCATGATATCCACGAGAACCACCAATGCTCCGATGGCCATGCCCACCACTACAGCCACCAGACGAAACTCGTCCCAATCCCGCACCGCGTAACACACCAGCCAGCCGGCCGCCGCGCTGAGCGCGATAAAGATCAACCGGATGGGGATAAGGGTATTGTTCATGACAGGCGGTAAGTCGGTCGGCGCAAAGGTGTATCAAAAGGCGTGCTCTCTCTGAAAATGCAGGCTTTTCCCTTTTCAACAACTCTCCGCTGGATGTAGTTGCACTGCACCTTTCGACCGCTCGCATGACAACCCAATACTGGCTGGTGAAATCAGAACCCGACGCCTACGCGTGGACCGACCTCGTCCGCGACGGCAAAACCGCCTGGACCGGCGTCCGAAACTACCAAGCCCGCAATCATCTGAAAACCATGCGTCCCGGCGACCGTGTGTTCTTCTACGAAAGTGTCACCACCAAGGCCGTGGTCGGTCTCGCCGAGATCTCCCGCGCCTTTTTCCCCGATACCACCGCCGACGAAGACGGTTGGGTGGCCGTAGAACTGAAGCCTATCACTGCGCTCACCCGCCCGGTCACACTCGATCAGATCAAAGAGACGCCCTCGCTCAAAGAGACCGCGCTTCTCCGCCAAAGTCGCCTTTCCGTGATGCCGCTCACGGCTGCTGAATTCAAAACCATCTCCAAGCTCGGCGGACTCAAGTAACGGGCGGCGTTTGACTCCACCCGCACGTCGCGCTTCCTTCTGCCTCTTCATTGATGGCCGACTTCCTCGACAATACCCCGAAAAAAGATCCGAAACGCGTTGAGCGCGCCTACCTCGTAGGCGTCCAGACCCACGACATGCCCCCCGGCGACGCCGAGGAGCTGCTCAACGAACTCCAGGAACTCGTCGAGAATCTCCAGATCACCGTCGTCGGCCGCATCCTCGTCAATCTCCGCGCCCCCACGCCCGCCACCCTCATCGGAAGCGGCAAGACCGAGGAGATCATCGCCGCCGCCAAGGAGCTTAACAGCGACGTCATCGTCTTCGACGAAACCCTCTCCCCCGCCCAGCAGCGCAACTGGGAAAAGCTCGCCGAGATCGCCGTCATCGACCGCCAGGAAGTCATTCTCGATGTCTTCGCCGACCGCGCCCAGACGCGCGAGGCCGTCATTCAGGTCGCCCTCGCCCGCATGGAATACTCCCTCCCCCGCCTCACCCGCGCGTGGACGCACCTGTCCCGCCAAGGCGGCGGTGGCGGCGCCGGCATGGGCGGCGAAGGCGAAACCCAGCTCGAACAGGACCGCCGTCTCGTCAACGACCGCATCACCCGCCTCAAGCGCGAGCTCGTCGATGTGCGCAAACAGCGCGGTGTCCAGCGCCATAAACGCCAGCGTGTCCCTGTCCCCACCTGCGCCATCGTCGGCTACACCAACGCCGGCAAATCATCGCTTCTCAACACGCTCACCGGCGCCCATGTCCTCGCCGAAGACAAACTCTTCGCGACCCTCGATCCCACCACGCGCCAACTCGTGTTGCGCGGAAACCAGAAGCTCCTCGTCACCGACACGGTCGGCTTCATCCGCCGCCTGCCTCACGGTCTCGTCGAGGCGTTCAAGGCCACGCTCGAAGAGGCGCTCGTCGCCAATTTCCTCATCCACGTCCTCGACGTGACCACTCCCAACCTCGCCGCCCACCACGAGACGACCATGTCGGTCCTCAAAGAACTCGGTGCCGACGAGGGCAAACGCATCCTCACCGTTTTCAACAAGGTGGATGCCGCCACCGAGTCCCAACTCAACATCGCACGCCTGCTCGACGCCGACGGCATCTTTATCAGTGCCCGCACCGGCCAAGGTCTCGACGATCTTGTGGACCGCTGCCTCGAACTCATCGCCGACGCCTTCAACTCGTTCGAATTGTTCATTCCTCACAGCCGCTACGACCTGATCGCCCGCCTCCACGAGGTCGGCCACGTGCAAAGCGAAGAGCAGGAAGACACCGGCGTTCGCCTGCATGTTCGTATCCCGCCGTCGCAGGCCGCCGTGTTTACCCCGTTCATAGCATCCGCCTGAAGGTAGGAGCGCATTTATGCGCGATGTGAGACGCACGAACATCCACATCACGAGACCAGCGCACGCCCCTCATCGCGCATAAATGCGCTCCCGCCTCCCCGATCTCACGCCGCCAGCGCGCAACAATATTTGGCCAGCTGTGCATCGGTCATCCCCTGCGCCCTCTGCAGCATCAGGCTGGCCGACGGACGCCACAGCAGTGCACGCAGCGGTTCCAGCAACCGGCGCGGCACATCCGGATCAATCAGGTTGCGCAGAATGGTGAGAGTCTCCCGTGCAGCGGGCAGACCCAGCCACTCCAGCACACCGAAAACCCCGCCGCGCTCGTGCACCGCCGCCACTTCATCCCAGCGCGGTCCGCTCGTGCCGCGCAGCGCCGCATGCGCCGCGAGAAACGCGACCAACGCCGGCGTCTCGTCGATATCCGCCACCAGTTGCGGACACCGCGCAACCAGCAGCAACGCCGCCAGCCGTCCGTAGCGGAATTTTTCGACCACCGCGCGCTCCGCCGACGGCATAAACTCCAGGTAACGCTTCCACGCCGCCGCCTCGATCTCGACCATGCCCGACGCCAGCACGTCTTCGGTCGCCACCGCCGGCACCCAGCGCTCATCCACCTCTTTCTCCAGCGCCACCTCGGGCCACACCGTCACGCGATACGACACGCCGAGATACGACCAGACCAGATCCATCGACGGAGCCATCTTGACGACCAGAGCGGTGCGGGAAACGCGAGGCGCACGAGTGCGAACCGGGCGGGAGGTGCTGATGAGCTTGCTGCGCGAGATGCGAGTTTTCATGCGCCCATCATACCGATCGCATGGGACATTGCTTGTCCCAGCCTAAAAACTGTGCGTTTTATTTTTAAATGAATCCGCGCGCCCAATTATCGCGTCCTCCGCTCGAACGCATGCTGCGCATCCACGACGAGCTTCGTCGCGGCTCGCTCGTCAACTGCACCAAGCTCGTCAAAGCCCTCGAGGTCTGCCGCAAGACCATCGTCCGGGACATCGCCTTCATGCGCGACCGCCTCGATCTTCCCATCGAGTATGACGCCGCGATCCAAGCCTACCGCTACACGCACCCCGTCAATTCCTTCCCGACCGTGCAGGTGACCGAAGGCGAACTCCTCGCCCTCCTCGTCGCCCGCCGCGCCCTCGAGCAATACCGAGGCACGCCCTTTCACCGCCAACTCGAGATCGCCTTCGATAAACTCGCCGGCGGCCTGAAGGACAAAATCTCCTTCTCCCCCGCCGACGAGCTCCGTGCCGTTTCGTTCAAGAACATGGGCCTCGGCAAAGCCGACCTCACCGCCTTCAACGCCCTGAGCGGCGCCGTGCTCAAGCTCAACGAAGTCGAGTTCGACTACCGCAAGCCCGGCTCCGCCGCCCCCGAACGCCGCCGCGTGCGCCCCTACCATTTGGCGAACCGCGAGAACCTCTGGTATCTCATCGCCCACGACTTGGAGCGAAACGCCCTGCGCACCTACGCCCTCCCGCGTATCACGAGTGTGGCCGTCACGAAGCAGCACTTCGAAAAACCCGACGACTTCACTCCCGAAAAGTTCTTCGCCAAATCCCTCGGCGTCCTCAGCGGCGACGGAAATTTCCAAGTCGTCATCCGTTTCAAACCGGAGGCCGCCGACCTCGTCCGCGAGCGCGAATGGCACGAGTCCCAGGAAATGCGCGAACTCCGCGGCGGCGGACTCGAGCTCACCCTCCGCCTCGGCGCCCTTGCCGAAATCGAACGCTGGGTCCTTGGCTGGGGTTCTTCGGCCGAAGTCCTAAAACCCGCCGCCCTCCGCGAAAAAGTAAAGTCCACCGCCGCCGCGATGACGGCGGTGTATGCGCCTTAGCCGCACGGCCTCACACCACGACGATCAGCTCGCCGGTGTCGTTCACACGCACTTCGTAGGTCGAGACACGTCCGCGGTCGTCGTAGAGTCCTTTGCCCGTCACGATGTCGAACTCCCATCCGTGCCACGGACAACGCAGCACGCGGCCCGGCAACGCGGGCGTAAACTCCATCGCCGGCCCCGGCCGATGCGTGCCGTGCACCGTGCCTTTGCAAAGCTCCGCTCCTTGGTGCGGACAAAAGTTACGGATCGCGTGAAAACCACTCTCCAAATGGAAAATTCCAATCGAGAGATGATCGACCTGCACAATCTTGCGGCCTCCCACCGGAACCTCATCCGACCGACCAACGACGACTTCGCGCGTGCGTGTGCGCGGCGGCTCGGCGGCGTCAGCCGTGGCGAACGCCGCGTCGAGGGCTTTTAATTTTCCGTCCGCTCGGCCGGCGCTCATGCCGTGACCTCCTCAGGTTTGCGCGCGGGCAAACCGTAGAGCTCGGCGGCGTTGTCGTAGAGAATACGGTCTTTCAGGGTCTGCGGCAGGCGCGACGGAAACGCGCGACGGGGATCGTCGAAATCCCAATGCGGGAAATCCGTCGAGAAGCACACCGTGCGCTCGGCCTTCAGCATCGCATACATCTGCACGAGGAAATCGGGATTGGACGGCTCTTCGATCGGCTGCGTGGTGAGACGGCAGTGACGCAGGACGTAGTCGGACGGCAATTCCCGCAGCCAGGGCAACGTGCTGCGCAGGGCTTTGAAATTTTTATCCATGCGCCAGAGGAGCGGAGCCAGCCAGCTCACGCCGCCTTCGACGAGCATCACGCGGAGCTCGGGGAATTTCTCAAACGTGCCTTCGGCAACAAGGCTGCCGAGATGCGCCTGAAACGTCAGCGGCAACGAATTGTGCCACTCAAAGTAACTCGAAGGCCGGCCCACGGGCGTGCTGGAGTTGAGCGAACCTTCCGCGCCCGGATGCGCCGCGAAGGTGAGACCCATCTCGCAGCAGGCTTCATAAACGGGATCGTAGGCGCGGTGTCCGAAGAGGTGCACCTGTTCGCCACAGGTGATGACTTGCACCATCTGGGGATGTCCACCGACGCGACGGATCTCGGCGGCGGCCGCGCGCGGGTCTCCGAGGTTCACGCAAACCGAGCCGAGGAAGCGCGGGTCGTGGCGGAGATAGGTTTCGATCTGCCAGTCATTGCTCGCCTGCGCCAGGGCGTTGGCGACGTCCTGTGCGTGAATCATGCTCACCGAGTAACCGGGCTGCGGTTGGAGCACTCCGTAAGTGATTCCGAGTGGATCGAGGTGCAGGCGCACGACATCGGAGGGCGTCTCGCATTCGAGGTCCCGGCGATCCACGCCGAAGGGGTTAGCATAACCGTGTCCCGGCGAGGAATTTTGCCGGGACGTGATCGCCTCGCGAAAACGGGCGGGGATAAACGGCTCCAACGGACACTTGCCGTTGGCGTAAACGTGAATGTCACAGTCAATGATCATGGTCGGTGGGGTGTGAAAAAATGGATTCAATTGCCCAGCGGGCGCGCGGAGAGCGTCGCCGCCGCGTCAACGACAAGGCGGATGAAATGCTCCTCGCCGCGCGCTTCCACCAAGGCGACGGCCACGGCAATGCCCACGCCGCCAAGTAATTCGCCGGTGGGCTCATAAACCGGCGCGGCAAACGAGAACTGGGCCTCGCTGTTTTCGCGTCGGTTGACCGAGTAACCTTGGCGGCGGATCGTCTCCAGTTCTTCGCGCAGCGCACGCACGGTCGTGATCGTGTAAGGCGTGATACGCTTAAGCTCCGCCGCTTCGAAAGGGAGTCGTTTGTGCGCGAGAAACAATTTTCCGAACGCGGAGGCGTGCCGCTGGAGCCGGTCGCCGAGACCGAGATGATGCGCCGCTTTTTTGCCACGATACAGGTCGCTCATAATGATGAGCGGCGCGTCTTGGTGCGCCACCGCAAGGTAGGAACTGCTGCGTGCGTTGCCGGAAAGCGTGCGCAGCACAGGGCCGCCGTGAATTCGCAACGGCAGGTTTTCTGCAAACGGACCGGCCAGCGCGAGCACGTGGAAATCGGAACGGTATTTGCGCGTATCGGCCGACTGCGTGAGGTAACCCGCGTCCACCAACGTGCGCAGAAGCCGGTGCACATGGCTGCGCGGCAGCGCGAGATCGGCGGCGAGTTCGGAAACGGAGAAATCGCGATGCGTGCGGGCGACGCGTTCGAGCACGCGCAGACCGTTCGTGAGCGTGTGGTTCGGAGCGGGGTTGCGGGGGCGCGTTGCCATGGAACTGAGAAAGGGAGTTGGTTTCGAGGCTGCAAAAGGATTCCAGTATTTAGAACAGGTGGGCGGCCCATGCGGACACAAAAAAGGCGGCCCCCGAAGGGACCGCCTTGAAATGGCAGGGATCGAAGTGAATCGTTTACTTGGCCGCGGCGGCCGCTTTTACGAGTTCGACGAAGCTGCGGGACTCGAGCGACGCGCCGCCGATGAGGCCGCCGTCGATGTCCTTTTGCGCGAGGAGCTCGGGCGCGTTGGCGGGCTTCATGGAGCCGCCGTAGAGGATGCGGACCTTCTGCGCGACGGCGTCACCGAACAGCTTCACGAGGAGGCTGCGGATGAAGGCGTGCACCTCCTGCGCCTGCTCGGTCGTGGCGACCTTGCCGGTGCCGATGGCCCAGACGGGTTCGTAGGCGATGACAACGCTGGTCGCGAGGTCCTTGGAGACACCTTCGAGGCCGGCTTCGAGCTGGGTCTGCACGACCTTGAGGGTCTGGCTGCCTTCGCGCTCGGCGAGGGTTTCGCCGACGCAGAGGATGGGTTTGAGCTGGTTCTTCAGCGCGGCGAGGACCTTCTGGTTCACGAAGGCATCGGTGTCACCGAAGTAGGTGCGGCGCTCGCTGTGGCCTACGATGACGAAGTTCACGAAGAGCGCGCGGAGCATCTCGGCGGAGATTTCGCCGGTGTAGGCGCCGTTCTTCTCGGGGTGCAGGTTCTGCGCGCCGAGCTTGATGCTGGAGCCGTCGAGGGCCTTGCCGGCGGTTTCAAGGGAGGTGAACGGAGGGCAGACAACGACATCGACGTCGGATTGTTTGCCGACCTCGGCGACGATCTCGGCGACGAGCGTGGCAGCGTCGGCGGAGGTCTTGTTCATCTTCCAGTTACCGGCGATGAGTTTTTTGCGAATGGACATGGTGTTTAAAAGTAGCGGGTAGCGAGTAGTGGGTAGCGAGTAGCGAGTAGATTTTCAGAAGCGAGTAGCGTGCCGTATGCCCGCTACTCGCTACCCACTACTCGCTACTTCGAGAGCTTTAGCTCTCAAGGAACACAACGCCGGGGAGGGCTTTGCCTTCGAGATATTCGAGAGACGCGCCGCCGCCGGTGGAGCAGTGGGTGACTTTTTTGGCGACGCCGAATTTCTTGGCGGCCGTGGCGGTGTCGCCGCCGCCGACAATCGTGGTCGCGCCCGAGGCGGTGGCTTCGGCGATGGCGTCGGCCATGGCCTTGGTCGCACCGGCGAACTTGTCGAACTCGAACACGCCAGCCGGTCCGTTCCAGATGATGGTCTTGGAGGACAGGATGGCCTGACGATAAAGCTCGATGGACTTCGGGCCGGCATCGAGACCTTCCCAACCGTCGGGGATGCCCGTGGCGAGGTCGGCGGGCTGGGTGTTCGCGTCAGGGGCGAACTTGTCGGCAGCGATGAAGTCGATCGGGAAGATCAACTCGACGTTGCGGGCTGCCGCCTTGGCCACGAGTTCTTCGACGATCTTCGCGCCTTCGGCGTCGTAGAGGCTGGCGCCAATCGGCGTGCCGCGGAGGACCTTGTGGAAGGTGTAAGCCATGCCGCCGCCGATGATGATTTTATCGGCCTTATCGAGGAGGTTTTTGATGAGCGGGATCTTGTCGGCAATCTTGGCGCCGCCGAGGATGGCGAGCAGCGGACGATCAGGGGTCTCGAGGACCTTCGTGAAGGCCTTCAGTTCGGCTTCCATGAGGAAACCGGCGGCCTTGATCGGGAGAGTGACGCCGACCATGGAGCTGTGGGCGCGGTGGGCGGTGCCGAAGGCGTCGTTCACGAAGACGTCGGCGAGCTTGGAGAGACCGGCGCGGAACTCGGTGACCTTGGCCGGATCGGCCTTGGTGGAGGTGCCGTCCTCATTCTTGACCTTACCCTCTTCCTCGATGTGGAAGCGGAGGTTTTCAAGGAGGAGAACCTGGCCGGGCTTGAGCGCGGCGGCGGCAGCTTCGGCGACGGGGCCGACGCAGTCCGACGCGAAGGCGACGGGCTTGCCGAGGACTTTTTCAAGTTCGGCGGCAACGGGCTTGAGGGAGAATTTCTCGATCACCTGGCCATCCGGACGGCCGAGGTGGCTGGCGAGGACGACGGACGCGCCTTTTTCAAGGGCGTATTGGATCGTGGGCAGCGCGGCGACGATGCGCGCGTTGTTGGTGATGACACCGGTCTTCTTGTCCTGGGGGACGTTGAAATCGACGCGGATGAACACGCGTTTGCCGGCGAGGTCGAGGTCGCGGATGGTTTTGAATTTGGACATGTGGAAAGGAGCGAGAAGTTAGGATCTAGGAGCTAGAATAAAAAAGGCGGAAGCAGGCTGCGCGTTGCAGGGACTGCTTCCGCCTCGAAGGCAGATTCTAGATTCTAGCTCCTAGCTTCTAGATTCTGCGCGGCGGGAGCCGCGCTTAGAGCTTGGCGGCGATCTTCTTGGTGAGATCGACGACGCGGTTGGAATAGCCCCACTCGTTGTCATACCAAGACACGAGTTTGAAGAACTTCGAGTTCAGCTCGATGGAGGAGCCGGCGTCGTAGATCGAGGACTGCTTGTCGTGGATGAAGTCGGAGGAGACGACCTCGTCGGAGGTGTAACCGAGGATGCCCTTCAGGTAGGTCTCGGACGCGTTCTTGATGGCGGCGTTGATTTCCTTGAGGGAGGTTTCCTTGGTGGAACGGAAGGTCAGGTCGACGACCGAGACGGTCGGGGTCGGCACGCGGAAGGACATACCGGTCAGCTTGCCCTTGGTCTCGGGGAGAACGAGCGCGGTGGCCTTGGCGGCACCGGTGCTGGAGGGGATGATGTTGATGGCGGCGGAACGGCCACCCTTCCAGTCCTTCTTGGAGGGACCGTCCACAGTCTTCTGCGTGGCGGTGTAGGAGTGGATCGTGGTCATCAGACCTTCCTCGAGGCCGAAGCCTTCCTTGAGCAGCACGTGAACGAGCGGCGCGAGGCAGTTCGTGGTGCAGGAGGCGTTGGAGATGATGTTGTGCTTGGTGATGTCGAGCTTGTCGTCGTTGACTCCCATCACGATGGTGATGTC
Source organism: Rariglobus sp. (assembly GCA_035459785.1). Taxonomy (GTDB): domain Bacteria; phylum Verrucomicrobiota; class Verrucomicrobiia; order Opitutales; family Opitutaceae; genus Rariglobus. The sequence continues at coordinate 14,911 of DATHXF010000057.1, forward strand.
TTCGCCCTTCGCAGGAGCGGAGATGATGACCTTCTTGGCGCCGGCGGTGATGTGTCCCTGGGCCTTCTCAGCCTCGGTGAAGAGACCGGTGGACTCGATGACGAGATCGACGCCGAGAGCCTTCCAAGGAAGCTCGGCGGGGGTGCGGGCGGAAACGACGAGGATGTCCTTGCCGTTGATCACGAGGACGTCGTCCTCGGCCTTGTCAGGGGAGGATTTCTTGGACGAAACGGTGCCCTGGAACTTGCCCTGGGTGGAGTCGTATTTGACGAGGTAAGCGAGGTTGTCGGCCGGGACGATGTCACCGACGGCGACGACGTCGAGAGTGGTGCCGAGCAGACCTTGTTCAACAAGGGCGCGGAACACGAGGCGACCGATACGACCAAAACCGTTGATTGCGACTTTTACTGCCATGGGAGGAATCCGTTTCTATGAGTTAGATTGCTGTTACAAGTTAACCGTGCCGAGTGGGCGCGGAGAGACGAAAGAAGGGAGCGGCGAGCAGGTTGGCAAGGGTTTTGCCTGCGCATATCATGGTAAACGCCCTGCGTTTATTGCATCAGCCGGTGCGGGTTAGAGGTCGCGCACCCACAGGCCGCAACCCAGCGCCGGCACAAAGAGATCGGCGTCAACCGGCTGGAGAACGGCGTCACGACCGACTTCACGGTAAAACCGTTCATGATCAGCCAGTTGTCGCCAGCCTTCGGCGGAAATCCCCTCGCCCAAAGGAATCGTCACGTCGTTAAGCGTGTTATTGATGGCAAAAAGCAACTGACGGCGGCCCAGAGAAAGATCGGCATTATAAAGCACGGCGGCGGCGGCTGTGTGGTGCGCCCAGTAGAACTGGTAGAACTTCTCCGTCGCACGGGAAAAATGCCGGATCAGGCGGCCCGGTTCGGACAGGCGGAAGGCGATCCAATCCGCAAAATACGTGTGCGTGGAAGGAAACCGGTAGATGCGGCGGTAATCCAACGCGTTCACCTCGCCCATCTGGTAGGTGTTATGGATGCCCAGCTTGGAGCGGATGAAATCCTGGCCGGACGACAGCATCGGGATGCCGACCGACATGAAGAGCGTCGCAGCCATGAGGTGCGTGCGACGGCGGTCGTTGGCGGTGGGGGTGTCGCCGTTGCCGTTGGCGTTCTCGGTGATGTTGTCGATCCAGGTCTTGTCGTCGTGCGATTCGGTGTAGTTGACCGTCTGCGCCGGCCATTTCGCGTAATACCACGGCGAGCCCTTCAGGTAATACTCAAAGCCTTCGCGCGTGCCGCCACCGCGCACGTATTCGCGCACGAAATTGCGGTATCCATCATTCCACGACGCCCAACCGGTGTCGCGGAGTTCGCCGGCGATATGTCCGCGGAAACTCCACGGCTCGGCGATGAGAATCACGTCGGGCTTCACCTGCTTCAACGCGACCTCGACCTGCTTCAGCACCGGAGCGCTCACGAGATCCGCCAGGTCAAAACGGAAACCGTCGATGCCGTAGGTTTCGATGAGATGACGGCAACTGTCGATGATCAGTCGCGTGCCCATCGCGGAACCGCACCGCAGGTCGTTGCCGCAGCCGCTCCAGTTGGACAGCTGCCCCTTGCCGTCCTGCTCGAAGTAGTAAAGGCGATCGACGAACATTAGATGCGCCGGCTCGCCAACATGGTTGTAAACCACATCCAGGATCACCGCGATCCCACGCCGGTGAAACGCCGCCACCAGCGACTGCAGTTCTTTCACGCCGCTGGCCTTCGCCGGCTCCGACGAATAACCGCTGTCGGGCGAGAAAAAATTATTGGTCATGTAGCCCCAATGATACTCGCCGGCAGTTTTCGCGTCGTTTTCCTGAACGGGCTGAAGCTCGACGCAATTCACGCCGAGACGGTGCAGATAAAAATCAGGATGCTCCACCCAGCGGCGCAGCCCCGCGAAACCGAGACGCTGCTCCGTGTTGAGCGCAACCGGAGCGCGCGCCACGAGGTCGCGCACATGCGCCTCGGCGATCACGAGATCCTGCCAGGCGGGAGTCTTGAATCCGCGATCCCCCTGCCCTACCCAACCCGCATCGAGAACGATGCCTGGCCCGAGATGACCCACCGCTGCCTGCGCATAGGGATCAAGCACGCGGTGCGCCGGGTCGAACAAACCGAACGCATCCTTCGGTCCCTCGATGTGATACCAGTAGAACCAGCCGTGGAGATTTTGCGTGAGCGTTACCTCCCACACGCCGCCGTCGGCACTGGCGAGGTCGCTCGCGGCACGTTTCAACGCATAACGATGCGGTGAACTCTGCTCGGCAAGAGTGGCGCATACGCACAACTCGACCGACTGCGCGCGCGGGGCAAATAACCGGAACGTCGTTTCGCCTCCCTTCACTTGCGCACCCATCGGCAGGTCGCTGCCCAGTTGATAAAAGAACTCGCCCGGCATCAGCGGCACCGATTGTCCGTCCTCGCCGTCCTCCCAACGCACCGACCACGACTGCGCCAGGTCCAGCGGACCCGACAGATCGAACTTGAACAGATGCTGTCCCGTGCGTTCGGGATCTATCGAATAGTTGATGTTGCTGTCGCCATCGCGCACCGCATTGGGCGCGGACGCCGGCACCGGCAACCACCGTCCGCGTTCGGTCACAAACTTGAATCTGCGATGCGGAAACGAATAAAAACGATCCGCCTTCCCCGTCCACAACAGCACGGGATCGCCGTCGAGCGACGCGGGATGCATCAACCACTCGTCGTTAAAAATCGCCTCGTTCCAGCCGTTGAAATCGCCGGCCAGGTAAATTTTTTCCGCAGCCGCCGCCAACTCGGGATGATCCGCGTAGCGGATGAAAAAACGGATCTCGTCCTTGCGATTGACGAAATAGGCGCTCGCGCAACCAAACGTGTAATCCGGAACACGATGCACGGCCGCGAACTTGGCCCGGTCACTCAGAGAAAACGGAGGCAGATGCCGGGCCCGCCAGTCATGCGCGAGTTCGATGAGGCCATGCGTGGGAGACTCCAGCCAGGCGCGGGCGATTTTTTTGGCACGGGAAGTCATGAACGGGGATTACGTATCATTCGCCGTGCCAACCCTCGCACAAGGCCTAAACTGCATCCTCGCGGCAATGTTACGCGCGGTTGACAAAACCCCACTGCCGGCCACGTCGTCTTCCCCCATGTCCGCATCCGAAAAAATCCTCGTCGCCATGTCCGGCGGAGTGGACAGCTCCGTCGCCGCCCTGCTGCTCAAGCAACAAGGCCACGACCTCGTGGGCGCCTACATGAAGAACTGGATCAACGAGGACAACATCATCGGCCATTGTCCGTGGATGCAGGACATCGAGGACGCCCGCGCCGTGTGCGACCGCCTCGGCATCGAGTTCCGTATCGTCAACTTGATGCAAGACTATCGCGACCGCGTCGTCGCGTATTTGCTGGATGGTTACAAACGCGGTCTCACGCCCAACCCCGACATCATGTGCAACCGCGAGATCAAATTCGGGGTCTTCCGCCAATGGGCGCGCGACCACGGCTTCGGCGCCGTCGCCACCGGCCACTATGCGCGCCGCACCGCGCTCGACGACGGCAGTTTCGCCCTCATCGAAGGCGCCGACAAAAACAAGGACCAGTCCTACTTCCTCGCCCTGCTCTCTCAGGCCCAACTCGCCGACGCGCGTTTCCCCATCGGCCACATTCCGAAACCCGAACTCCGCCGCCTCGCCGCCGAAGCCGGCCTCTCCACCGCCGCGAAAAAAGACAGCCAGGGCATCTGCTTCATCGGCGAAGTGAAGATGCAGGATTTTCTCCGTCAATACGTGCCCGATCACCCCGGCCCCATCGTGCGCGCCACCGACGGCCAGACCGTCGGCACCCACCCCGGCCTGCATTATTACACGCTCGGCCAGCGCAAGGGCATCGGAGTTCCGTCCAACACCGATAACAAAGCCTACGTCGTGGTCGGCAAGCGCGCTGACGACAACGCTCTCCTCGTGGCCTTCGACGCCGCCGATGCGCCCGGGTTGTTCCAGACCGAAGTGCGCGTGCACTCGCTGCAGTGGAACGCCGCGCCGGTCACCGAGTCGCGCCGGATCGAAGGCCGCGTGCGCTATCGCGATCCGCGCGTCGCCATCGAGTTCATTCCCGAAGACGGCGACACGGCGCTCGTGCGTTTTGAGGAACCGCAACGCGGTCTCGCCAGCGGACAAATCCTCGCGATCCACGACGGCGAACGTCTGCTCGGCGGCGGCGTTTACGTGTGAATCAACGGCTCTGCAGACTGAACCGGTTCAGCCCGGTCTTGCGGCACGTATCCATGACCATCGTGAGCGTCTTGAGCGGCGTCGTCTCGTCGGCGCGGATAAGCACCTGCGTGTCTTTGTTCTCGTCGCGCACCTGACGCAGGAGTTCGGTTAGCTGCGCCTCGGTCGCCTCCTTGCCGTTGAACGACAGCACGCCGTCGGCGCGGATGCCGATGATCACCGGCCCCTTGAACTCGTTTTTGCCGGCAGTCTCGACCTTGGGAAGGGTGATGTTGAGCGTCGCCGACGAGCGAAACTGCATCGTCACAAAGGCGAAAAAAACCAGCATCACGAGCACGTCGATGAGCGGCACGAGGTTGAGCTCGGGGCGCTTGCGACGGCGTTGGTAGAGTCCGCTCATGGTGCCGGTTATTTGGCGGTCGCGCGGGCGAGGATACGTTCGAGCAACACGTCGAGTTGCGCGGCGTATTTTTCGACACGGCGTTGAAGAATGCCGCCGCCCACGAGAGCGGGAATCGCGATGATCAGGCCGAGCACGGTGGCCGAAAGCGCGAGCGACACGCCACTGGTAAACTTCGCAGGATCGGGCATACCACTCTCGCCCGAGATGCTCGAAAACACCCGGATGAGCGACCACACCGTGCCGGTGAGTCCGATGAGCGGAGCGCCCGCATAGATGACATCGAGATAAGGAATGCCGCGCTCCATGCGCACGATTTCGAGACGGGCGAAGGCTTTCACCGCGTCGGGATCGTTCGGGTGCTGCTCGGAAAAAGCGACGATGCGGGAGAGCACCGAGTGTTGTCCGCCGCTGATGGGACGTCCTCCGACCACGGCATCGACCAGATCGTCAGGAAGGATCACCGAGCGGCGCAGGGCGAAGCTGCGCTCGACGAGAATGAACACCAGCGCGATGGAGCACAGCGCGAGCGGATAGATGAGGAGGTCGGCTCCCTTGAAGATGTCGATGGCGGCGAGAAACATGGAGAGTGGTGGCGTTTGCGACAGCGCCCGATGGCAAAGGTCGCAAAAAAACCGGCAGGTCACACGAAGACCTGCCGGTTGAGAAGGCGCAAGCTTGTGACGGAAGGGTGGACGGCGATCTCCGAGCGCCGTCGGAACCGTCAGCCCACCGAACGCGCTCGGAGATCGCGTTCCACCTCAAAGCCCGCTCAGGCGGCCATGTAGGGCAGCTTGGCGGCGGTGGTCTTCACGTCAGGCAGACCGTCGATGAGCTCGCCGATGGCGTCCCAGCGTCCGTTGACGAGAGCGTCGCGGGCGGATTCGCGTTGGGCGATCTTCACGGACTGGCCGGCGAAGCGCGCTTCCAGCTTTTCGAGGTCGATCGTGACCTCGGTCTGCGGATTGGCTTCCACGGCGGCGGCGATCTTGGCGATGTCTTCGCGGCTGGCGGTCACGCAAGGCATGCCGAGCGTGGTGCTGTTGCCGAAGAAGATCTCGGCGAAGTTCTCGGCGATGACGGCCTTGAAGCCGGCCTTCGAGATGGCCTGCGGAGCGTGCTCACGGGAGGAGCCGCAGCCGAAGTTGGCGCCGGAGAGGAGGATCGTCGCGCCCTTGTGCTGGGGCTTGTCGATCGGGTGCTCGATCTTGTTGCCTTGCGGGTCGTGGCGAACGTCGAAGAAGAGGAATTCGCCGAGACCGTCGAACGTGACGCACTTCATGAAGCGCGCCGGGATGATGCGATCGGTGTCGATGTCGTTGCCGGGAACGTTGACCGCGCGGCCGGTGACGGAGGTGATTTTTGCGAGAGCCATGGTGGCGTAGATTTAAAGATTAAGAACGATTAGTTGTTCGCGACGTGAAAGACCTCGCGGGCGTCAGACACTTCGCCGGTAACGGCGGCGGCGGCGACCATGACGGGGCTCATCAGGATCGTGCGACCCGTGATGGAGCCCTGGCGGCCCTTGAAGTTGCGGTTGGAGGACGAGGCGCAGAGCTGGTCGCCGATGAGCTTGTCGGGATTCATCGCGAGACACATGGAGCAACCGGCGGCGCGCCACTCGAAACCGGCTTCGACAAGGATCTTGTCGAGACCGAGCTTCTCGCACTGGAGCGCGACGATCTGCGAACCGGGGACGGCGATGGCTTTGACGCCGGCGGCGACCTTGCGGCCCTTGATGTATTTGGCGACTTCTTGGAAGTCGGAGAGGCGTCCGTTGGTGCAGGAGCCGAGGAACGCGACGTTGATCTTGGTGCCTTTGATCGGCTTGCCGGCGGGCAGCTTCATGTATTCAAGCGCCTCGATGATGCCGGCCTTGTCGTCGGCCGAGGTGGCGGTCTCCGGGCTGGGGACGTTCTCGGTGATCGAGATGCCTTGACCGGGATTGATGCCCCAGGTGACGGACGGAGCGATGTCGGCGGCGTCGATGATCATGACGTCGTCGTAGTGCGCGCCCTTGTCGGAAGCGTAGGACTTCCAACGCTCGACGGCGGCATCCCACTCCGCGCCCTTCGGCGAGTAGGGACGGCCCTTCAGGTAGGCGAAGGTGGTCTCGTCAGGGTTGACGTAACCAACGCGCGCGCCGCCCTCGATGGACATGTTACACACGGTCATGCGCTCTTCCATGGTGAAGGCGTCGAAGGTGCTGCCCGCGTATTCGTAGGCGAAGCCGGTGCCGCCGTTCACTCCCGTGAGGCGGATGATGTGGAGAATAACGTCTTTGGCGTAAACGCCGGGGCGCAGCTTGCCGTTGACCTCGATGCGGCGGACCTTGAGGGCGCCGAGGGCCATGGTCTGCGTGGCGAGCACGTCACGCACCTGGCTCGTGCCGATGCCGAACGCGATCGCGCCGAACGCGCCGTGCGTAGAGGTGTGCGAGTCGCCGCAAGCGATCGTGGTGCCGGGCTGGGTGATGCCCTGCTCGGGTCCGACAATGTGCACGATGCCCTGCTTGCCGGAAGCGCGGTCAAAGAAAGTGACGCCGAACTCCGCGCAGTTTTTGCGGATCTCATCCATCATGGCTTGGGCCAGGCTGTCGGCGTAAGGCTCGACCAGCTCATTGGTGGGGATGATGTGGTCCACGGTCGCAAACGTGCGGTTCGGGAAGGCGACCTTCAGGCCGAGGTCGCGCAACATGCCGAAGGCCTGGGGCGAAGTGACCTCGTGGATGAGGTGCGTGCCGATGAGCAGCTGCGTCTGGCCGTTGGCCAGCTTGCGGACGGAGTGCGCGTCCCAGACTTTTTGGAAGAGAGATTTAGCCATTGTTCAGGGTGGTCGAGGTTGTCGGAAGCGGACGCTCCCGTGGTCAAACAAGACGGTCATACTACCAGATTCTTGCATACCTGGGAAATACTTGTTCAGTCATCTGTGATGCCTCGTGAGTATCAATTCGATTATGAACTGCGGCACCTCGTTTATTTCCGCGAGGTCGCCCGGCAGCTGCATTTCCGCAAGGCCGCCGAGACGCTGGCCATTGCGCAACCGGCGCTGAGCCGGCAGATCGCACAACTCGAGGCGGCACTAGGCACGCCGCTGTTCGTGCGCTCGCGCCGAAAAGTCGAACTCACCCCCGCCGGCCGTGCGCTGGCCGAACGCGTCGAACCCGTGCTGCGGGCGCTATCGAAAGTGCCCGCCGAACTGCAATCGCTGGCGGAGGGCGGCAGCGGACACATCAAGGCCGGGTTCACAGGTCTGGCGATGGCCACGGTGCTGCCGGCAATCCTGCGCGAGTTTCACCGCACCTTTCCGGGCATACGTCTGGAATTGAACGAATCGCCAACCTCCGCACAGTTGGCTGCATTGCAAGCGGGCGAACTGGCGTGCGGTTTTTTCCATCCCGAGGCCACGCCCACACCGGGGCTGAAAACGAAACTCTTGCTGCGCGAAAAAAACGGCGTGCTCCTCCCCGCCGACCACGCGCTGGCCGCCAAGCCCTCGTTGCACCTGCGCGAACTCGCCGCGACGCCCTTCGTGCTGTTTCCCCGCGCCTACAATCCCGGGTTTTACGACCGCATGCTCGCTGCTTTCGCCAAAGCCGGCGTGACTCCGCACATCGCCGAGGAAGTGTGGCCGCGCGCCAACGGCGTGGGTTTCGTGCGCGCCGGCATCGGCGCGACGTTCATGTGCCCGTCCGAAGCCAAACAACTGCCGCCTGAAGTCGTGTTTCGCCCGCTCGAAGGTCCCGGCCCCGAGAGTCGTCTCGTGATAGGATGGAAGCCCGCACCCGAGCTCGATCCTGCGTTGGCGGCGTTTTTGTCTGTGGCCGTCGGCGCGCCAGCCGAAGCATGAACCCGAATCAAGCCGTCACCATCGCCAACGCTTGGCCGGGCATATAAGCACGTTCTGTCTGTTCGACGACGGCACCGATATGCTCGACATCCACACTGTGGGCGACGGCATGCGAGTGCAGCTGATTCCAAGCTTCACGCACGTAGCTCTGCAGACGGCTCTCATGATCGTGAAATGAAGCACGCACACGATTCCGCAACGCGTCCAATTCACGACTCAAGAGATCTTCGACCGCCGCGATCACCCGGTTGAACTCCATCTGCGCGGATGTGACCGGCATGCTCGCAATCCGGGCCACGGTCGAGGCGTAAGGCTCCGGCACCAAGCGCGGCATCGGATCATCGAAAACCGTCCGGCCCAGCGTAAGGTCATGCTTCTCGGCGATGGCGTTGGCTGCGGCGATCTCCGCCTCCACCTTTGACGCAGCCGCATGGGCAACACCGATCGCCTGATAGGCCGCCTGCGAAAACATTCCGCGCGTGCGGTCATAGCCGGCTGGAGCCATATTTCTCGCTGAACCCAGCGCTTGAATAAAAATCCGCGAACACTCCATGAAGCGCTGAAGCGACTGATCCCAGTCCGCAGCGTAGTGTCCCGCGCCCAACGCCAACCGGTATTCGTCGCAATTTGTGCGCAGCCAGTTTTCGAGCAACGCCTCCGAGCAGGCCCGCAAATGCTCCCTTAACTGCTGGTTTATCTCCAAAGCCCGTTCGACCGCCATCAACTCGGCGGAGGTGTTTTGCGCCGCGACCTTGAATGCCATGCGTGTCTCCTTCGGCTGCAAAAACAAAAACGAAGGCTGTGTCTCGCGCACCGACTCCATCCGCGTCTCACTCTCCACACGAGCATGCCCGAGCTGGCGGGCGCTGTGCTCAAGATAGGCACCGCGAACAATGAGGTCTTCCAACTCGGCGGGGAGCGCTTGCGCGGCTTCGGCTAGGTTAAAGGAACGCATGGCTTTTACGGTTTTATTACAAAGCAGATTTCTTGCCGCGTCTAGGTAAATACCCCCAAACATACCTAAATCAGCAGGTCTGAACACGGTTATGACGCATATTACTTCCAAAAGCTTTCTGCTCGTTTTAACCCACTCATTTCATCCGCAGCGAAAAGCCCTGCGCGGTTGACGTATCCACCGCTCTATTTCACCTTCCATCCCTCACCTCCATTTTTTCAACCCACCAGAATCCCTCCCTTATTATCATGGCCTACGAACTTCCCAAACTTGCCTACGCCTACGACGCCCTCGTTCCGCACATTGATGCCAAAACGATGGAAATCCATCATTCCAAGCATCATCAGGCCTACATCACCAACGCCAACAACTTCCTCAAGGACCTCCCCGCCCTCGCCGCACTTTCCGCCGAGGCGCTGATCGCCGATCTCTCCCAGGTTCCCGAGGCTATCCGCGGCGGCGTTCGCAACAACGCCGGCGGCCACGTCAACCACGCCTTCTTCTGGACCGTCATCGGCCCGGGCAAAGGTGGCTCCTCCAAGGGCAAGCTCGCCGCCGCCATCGACGCGACCTTCGGCAGCTTCGACAAATTCAAGGAAGAGTTCGCCAAGGCCGGCGCCACGCGCTTCGGCTCCGGCTGGGCCTGGCTCTACGTCACCGCCGATAAGAAACTCGCCGTCGGTTCGACCGCCAATCAGGACAGCCCTCTCATGGGCAAGGCCGTCGCCGGCATCGAAGGCAAGCCCGTCATCGGTCTTGATGTCTGGGAACACGCCTACTACCTCAATTATCAGAACCGCCGCCCCGACTACATTGCCGCCTTCTGGAACGTCGCCGACTGGGACGCCGCCGAGGCCAACTACGTCAAGGCTGTCGCCTGATTTGGTTCAGCACGCCGCGCAAAAAAAGCCGCACCGGAATTCCGGTGCGGCTTTTTTATTCCTTAAAGGGCGTCCCGCTCAGCGAATCCACACGCTCGCCTGCGACGTCTGGCGCAGCGCATCCGGGCTCAGACGCGTGCGCTTGCCGGTCTCCGTATCAAGAATCCAGATACTGCGGCTGTTGGCCGCGCGCTCGGTGTAAACGATGTGGCGCCCGTCGGCCAGCCACGAGGGCTCGACCGCGTCCACCGGAGCTTTCGACACCACCTTGGCCGTGGCGCGCGTCGCCAAGTCATAGACGGCGACCTGATAACCGCGACCCGTGCGCGTGGTGAACGCGATCTTGTTCGGATCGCCCGCGCTCCAGTCCGGCTCGGCGCAATAGCCGCTGATGTTCGTCGCCACGCGCTGGCCCGTGCCGCCGCCCGCCGGCATGATGTAAAGCTGCGGGCCGCCCGCCGAATCCGACGTGAAGATCAACCGCGAACTATCCGGCGACCACGCCGGCGACGCCTCGACCGAGCCCGTGCGCGTGCGGCGGGCCACGCCGCGCCCCTGCGCATTGCTTACGTAGATCTCAGGGTTGCCCTCGCCCGAAAGCACCATCGCAACCTGCGAACCGTTGGGGCTGAAACGCGCGCCGCTGTTGGTGCCCTTGAAGCTCACGAAAGTCGTGCGTTGAAGGCTATTCAGATCGAGCAGGAAAATGTCAGGGAATCCCGACTTGTAGAAACTGGTGTAGAGAATCTTGCCGCCATCCGGCGACCAGCGCGGACGCATCGCCTGCGCATTGTCCTTGGTGATCTGGCGCACCTCGCCGAAGAACAAGTCGCCGGTGAATACCTCGGACTTGCCCGAATACTCGCTGATGAATGCGAGGCGAGAAGCAAAGAAACCCTTGAGCCCGCTCGTCGCGGTAACCGCCATATCGGCGGCGCGGAACAACGCATTGCGCGTGCTAGTGCCCTGGACGACTTGATTGAGGATTACTCCACCTCCGCTAGGCGCGCCCGCAGCCGAAAAAGTGCGACCGCCCGCTTCTCCTCCCTCAACACTGACACTCACACCACGCTTGATGACCGTCACCTGAACCTGATTGGGCGCAACGGCGGTGAACTTGATATCAAAGCTGCCACCGCTCGGCACGCGGCGATAGCGGCCGTGCGCGTTGAACGCCAGATTGGCGAGATTGTTAAGCTCGGGCGTGGAACCCGAGACGGTGACCGAAACGGTCTTAAGATCAGCCGTGATAACCACATCACCCAGATTACGGGTGCCTTGCTGGGCGAAGACCGGAACAACCGCGGCGAGGGCGGCGAGTGAAAGAAGACGAAGCAGTTTGTGCATGACGGAAAAGGAGAGAGGATAAATGCGGGGCGTCAGGGCATTTCTATTTACACGCCCACCCCCCATAACAACGTAAAACCTCCCGCAGTTCCCAACTTTCTACCAACCGTGACACCCGAAGACATCAAGGAAGCGCTCAAACAAGTGAAGTATCCCGGCTTCAGCCGCGATATCGTCTCGTTCGGCTTGGTCCGTTCCGCCGCCCTCGTCGGCGATACCGCCAAGGTCTCGCTCCATCTCACCACGTCCGACGCAAAGATTCCCCTGCACCTCAAGCAGGAGGTGGACAAATGCCTACGCGCCCTCCCCGGCGTCAAATCCACCGTCATCGACGTGGCCGTGGCCCCCGCCCGCACCGCTCCCGCCCCGGGTGGCAACCTCGGCGGCAATACCGGCGCCCCCAAGACCATCAAATACGCCATCGCCATCGCCTCCGGCAAAGGCGGCGTCGGCAAGAGCACCTTTTCCGTCAATCTCGCCTGCGCCCTTGCCCAGCTCCTCACCGCCCAAGGCCGCCCCGGCCGCGTCGGCCTGATGGACTGCGATATCTACGGCCCTTCCGTTCCGTTGATGATGGGCATCGACGGCCGCCCTCAAGTCGAAGGAGACAATCTCCTCCCGTTGGAAAATCACGGCGTGAAGGTCATGAGCATGGGCTTCCTCGTGGACGACAACACCCCTGTCGTCTGGCGCGGTCCGATGATCATGAAGACCATCCAGCAGTTCGTCCAAAACGTGAAGTGGGGCGAACTCGACATCCTCATCGTCGATCTCCCTCCCGGCACTGGCGACGCCCAGCTTTCCCTCGTGCAAACACTCCCGCTCGACGGAGCCGTGCTCGTTACGACCCCCCAACCCGCCGCCACCAACGTCGCCCGCAAAGGCGGCCTCATGTTCCAGAAGGTCAACGTCCCCCTCATTGGCGTCGCCGAGAACATGAGTTACTTCCTCGATCCCGCCGGCCAGAAACACGCGATCTTCGGCGAAGGCGGCGGGCAAAAAACCGCCGACTCCCTCGGCACCGTTTTGCTCGGCCAGGTGCCGCTCATCCCCGAGATCCGCTCCGGCGGCGACTCCGGCAAACCGATCGTGGTCACCGCGCCCAACTCTCCGGCCGCGCTTACCTTCCGCGAGATCGGCGACACCATTCTCCTCCAACTTTCCCGCAAGCCTGCCCCCTCCGCCTCGTAAGAGCCCGCCTCCTGCCCTCTTGTAAACAACCCGCAAGAATCAAACCCGCGTGTTGCAGGCATTGACAGACCCCGCTTCGGACCTACGTTTTGCGCAAACATGATGGTGCTCACGAAAAACGACTTCCTCATTTTTCGCCCGTGCATGGGCCCACGCCCATCCCCCACCTCATCCACCGTCTAAGCAGTCCTCCTTACTGCACAACCACCGTGGTAGCCATGCATCCATCCAGCCACCCTGAGTCCGACCAATCTTCCCGGGAGTTCGTGAAGCAATCGAGCCTCTACCAGGAGTTCCTCGCCGAGCGTGAGGAAATCTTGAAACACAAGTGGCTCGAATCGGAGCGCCTCGGCCACGACATTGGTTTCGAGCGCGCCCTGCTCGACTGGATCCGTAAACACCGCGAAAGCTGGCGCACCGCCCGCCGCTCCCAAACCCCGGCCACCAACGGCACCCACCCCGCCCATCCCCCTGCCAAAACCGCAACCAGCGCCAAACGCTGAACCGCATTACACTTTTTTGTGTTCGCAAAGCCCGATACCACCGTCGGGCTTTTTTGTGCCCCGTCCCCTTCTCTGTCGCCCGACTTCCCTGTCTCACCCGTCTCCTATCCACGAAAAAGCCGACCTTTGCAGGTCGGCTTTTTAAAAGTAAAGACGCTTAAAATGCGTTACTTGATCTCTTTGTGAAGAGTGTGGCGCTTGAGGAAGGGGTTATACTTCTTCTTCTCGATGCGCTCGGTAACGGTTTTCTTGTTACGCTTGGTCAGGTAACGGGAGACGGGCTTACCCTCTTTTTTAGCCTCGGTGCATTCCAGGGTGACGGTTTCTTGTGCCATGATGTTAAATAGGTGAAGGGTCAGAGCAAAGCCCGCGCCCCCGCCGGCGCAATCCCAAAGTTTCCCCCCGCCAAAAGCATCCTTGGCGCTATCTTCAAAATAAACCGATGCTACGTGAGAGGGAAACTATGCTCGGCCAAGGCGACCGAGGCGGAGGCGGGCCAGCGGCCCGTGCCGCCGAGGGCAACACCGGCCCAGCTTGGCTGCCCTCTCACCCGCAGGGTGCCAACAGAGCGTCGGATTATTTTGAAGACAACGCCTAGCCGGCGGCGCCCAGTTTTTTTTCCGTCAACGGCAGCATCACCCCGCGCCGGAACAGCGTCACCTGCCCCGTGCTCGACGAGACCACGATGGAAATGCACTCCGTCGCCACCGAGATCGCCGCCGCCGCCGCGTGCCGGCTGCCCAACCCGCTCGGCAATACATGGTCGCTGTCCGCCGCCTGGATCAGGCTGCCGGCCGAAGACACCACGCCGTCGCCGCGGATGATAAACGCGCCGTCGATCGACGAAAACTCCTTCACCGTCTCGTCCATGAACGGACTGAGGATGTTGCGATCCTCCTCCTTGTATCCATAAAACGGATTCAGCACGAGCGGCTTGATCAGCTTCTCCACCTTGGGCGCGTCGCCCACGACAAACAAACATCCCACCGGCTTGCCTTCGCGTCCCTCGACCGCGAGTTCCGTCGCGATGGCAATCACCCGCTCCAGCACCTCCGGCTTCACGTCGTCGGGCATCAGGTCGGCATGGCCGGTGAGCAGCGTCTGGAACTCGCGCTCCACGTCCACGATCACCACCGTGTCGAACTGGTTGCTGCCCGCGATGCCGCCCACACAGCACACCCGGTCGTTGAACGAAATCATCCCGCGCGTCAGCGCCACGAACATAGCGCTGCGCAGCTGCGCCAGCCGGCGCTGCGAATACGAGCGCACCTGGATGACCCCCGCAAAGTTGCCACCCTCCTCGTCCGGTTCGACGAGGTTGCGCGTCACCAGGATCGTCTTGCTCTTCGGGAACCACGCGCCCGGCTCGATCCCGCCGACAAACGTGTCCCCGAACACCATGATCGCCCCGCACGCCGCGCCCTTGGCCACGCGGTCCGCCTCGTGGATCATCAGGCGGTTGATGCGGTTCTGCTGCGCCTGCACGGGCTTCGCCAGGATGCCGCCGAAACCCGCTACCAGACGGTCAAACACATCGCCCGTCGTCGCCGCCTGCCGCACCGCCAGCACAAGATCCTCGTCCTTCAGGAGCCGCGCGATCGACGCCAGCAATTGCAGATAATCGCGCGCCTTTTCATCGGCCAGCAACATGAAGATCAGGTGGATCTTCTCCTCGCCGACCGTGTTTTCGTTGTGAATACCTTCGCGGCTGCGACCGATGGCGAGGATGTAGCGGCGGCCCATTTTCACGCGCACATGAGGCAGGGCGACGCCCGCGCCCAAGTAGGTCGTCATCGTGCTCTCGCGCTGCAACAAGCCGCGCAACAACGCGTCCTGCTTCAAATCCGGAAACTTCGCCGCGGAGACCGCGAGGAGCTCGGTGAGAGCCCCCTTCATGTCCGTGCTCCGCAGGTCAATGATGCGGCTGCGGGCGATGATCTTGTCGAGTTTCATCAGAATTCGCCCCGTTCAGGCCGCACCGTGCGGGATCACTTCTCCCACTCGAGGGCGCCCTTCTTCACCTCGTAGAATAGACCGAGGACCAACACGCCGAAGAAGAACAGGATAGGCCCGAGGATCGAAAGGTGGTTGGCGAGGAAATCACGATAGATGAACGCCCACGGAATCATGAATACCACTTCGATGTCGAAAAGGATGAAGAGCATCGCCGTCACGTAGAACTTCACCGAGAAACGCGTGTGCACGAGTCCGTCGGCCTTAACACCGCACTCGTAGGCGGTGTCGGTGATCGCTGTCTGCTTTTTGCGTCGTTCGCCCATCAGATGGCTGACGCCCACGATCGTAATCGCCAGACCGGCGGCCAGAATGAGTTGAATGAGAAGCGGAAGATAGTCGGCGGACATGAAATTGAAGCCCTAGAAATGGCCTTAGGAGCGAGGGCGAGACAAGGGGATTTTACATCAATTCCCGACCGGCACGAACTTGGCATCGGAGACCTTGCGCGAACCAACCCCCAAAATCGCCGCAAACTCCAGCGTGCGGATGTCATCCGACACCGCCTTAAACCCATCCCGGGCCCGGTAGCGGTTGATGCGCTCCAGCATCAGCGAATCCAGCAGCACCGGGTCCGTCCCGAGCCACAGCAGCGGCTCCGAGATCGTATAGAGAGAGTTGAACCACGGCCCGCCGATGAACTGATACCGCTCCAGGCTCGCCAAGGTGAACATCCATGTGCCGCGCAACTCCGGGATGGCGCTCATCTCAGCCACCGCCGCCGGCGCACTCGCCGGACTGCGGAAAAACCGCGCGGTATTCGAGGCGTTCCACAGCGTCGCGTTGACCAGCGCGCCATTCACGCCGAGCACCGCGTGATCCGTGTAAACCGGCAGGTTGATCCAAAAATCCGCGTCCACGAACAACGGCGTCGCCAAAAAGCTCTTACGATCCTGCTCCAGCGATGTTTCAGGATCAAAATTCTCCACGCTCTTCTGCGCCAGAATCGGATCAAACCGCGATGGCAGCGGGCTGTCGTAAAACCATACCGGATCAAAATAGCGCTCCGACTCGAGCACATAGACCGGATGCCCGTCGAACGCCGACTTGCCCGTCACCAACGAAGGCAGATAGCCGCTAAAGCGCAGTCGCTGCCCGTTAAGCCCGACGAGAAAAATTCTGTCCTTCGAATAACCCCGGCGCTCCAGCGCCGCGATCACGGCCTTCGTCAGTCCTAGCGGAGTCGCCAGCCCCGGACCGGAGTCCGCATAAACTTTCAGGCCCACCTTGCCCTTTGCGCCCGGCACGAGCCGTTGCCCGAGCGACGCTTCAAACCCGGCGATCAATTTCTCGACCTGCGTCGCATAGACCGCATCGGAAAAATCACCCAGCTTCGCCTCCCAAATCACCGGCGACACCGCCGGCGCGGCGGATGCCGCAGCTCCGCCCGCGACGAGCGCCAGCAACCCATTGAGAACAAAACGAAGATTAAGCATGGAGATAGATAAAGCCGTGCGATGGCATCATCGCGAGCCGTCCAGCCCGCAGTTCTTGACAGACCCCGCGCGAGGGTAAAAGTGCAAACTTCGTCGCACTTACTTCGCGCCTTCCGCCGCTCCATGCCCGTCATCAAACCCACCTGTCTCCGCGATGTGAAGTTGCGCGTGAACATCGTCGATGTCGTGGGCCGGGTCGCCACCCTCCGTAAAGCCGGCTCGCGCTTCAAAGGTCTCTGCCCCTTTCACAACGAGAAATCTCCCTCCTTCCACGTCGATCCCGACAAGGGTTTCTACAAATGCTTCGGCTGCGGCAAAGCCGGCGACGTCATCACCTTCGTCCGCGAAACCGAACAACTCACCTTCACCGAGGCCATGGAAACCCTCGGCAAACGCTTCGGCATTCCCATCGAATACGAGGAAGGCTCCGGCGGCCCCAGTCGCGAGGAACGTTCGCTGCGCCAGGAGATTTTCGACATCCACGAAACTGCCGCCGAGCACTTTCACCAGGTTTTCAAATCCGCCTCGCCCACCGGCGACTGGATGCGCGCCTACTGGACCGACAAGCGCCGTTTCACCGCCGAACTCGCCGACGAATTTAAAATCGGCGCCGCCGAACCTTCCGGCAACGAACTCGCCGCCGCGCTGCTGAAAAAGAAACACTCCGAAGACGCCCTCCGCCAATGCGGTCTCTTCTTCATCCGCGAGGGCTCGGTGCTCGGCTTGAACTCCTTCAAGTCCCGTTTCCGCGGACGCCTGATGATTCCCATCCGCGACCACCAAGGCCGCGTCGTCGCCTTCACCGCCCGCCAGACAGATCTCACGCCCGAGGACGATCCCGCCCGCGAGGCCAAATACGTCAACTCCCCCGAGACGCCCATCTTCAGCAAGAGCAACTTGCTCTTCAACCTCGACCGCGCCCGCAGCCATGTCGGCGAAGGCAAACCGTTCGTCCTCGTCGAGGGCCAGCTCGACTCCCTACGCAGTTGGAGCGTCGGCCTCAAAACCGCCATCGCCCCCCAAGGCACCTCGATCACCGAAGGACAACTCATTCTCCTCCGCCGCTACCACACGCAGGTCGAATGCTTCTTTGACGGCGACAGCGCCGGCCAAAAAGCCGCCCTGCGTTTCCTGCCAATGGCCCTCAAAGCCGGCCTCGAGGTTCGCTTCCTCGGCGGCGCGACCGACACCAAAATCGATCCCGACCTCCTCTTCCTCGAAAAAGGCATCACCGGCTACGATCAGGTCCGCGCCGGCGCGCTCTCCGCGATGGCCTTCGCCTGCCGCGCCCTTCTGCCATCGCCCGAGACAGCCACGCCCGAGCAAAAAGCCCGCATCGCCGCCGAACTCCACGCGCTCATCCTCAACGTCGAGTCCGCCGTCGCCCGCTCCCAATTCATCGCCGAGGCCGCTTCGATTCTCCGTCTCCCGCTCTCGGCCCTTCAGCAAGACTTCGACAGCCAGCGTCTCCGCTACGAACGCCAACAGGCCAGCCGCCCGTCCCCCGCCCCCATCGAAACCCAGGAGGTCGTCGCCCCACCCACGCAGATCGCCACCAAAGACACCCCCGAGCACCACTTACTGCTCACCATCCTCCACTTCGAAAAAATCGGGCCGACACTCGCCCGCACGTTGCCGCATGAATGGATTGATCTCACCCACCCCGCCGGCGCTCTCCTCAATCGCTTCCTCGCCGAGTTCGAACAGGATGCCTGGCCGGGTCGCGACCATCTCGATGATCTGCTTGAAAATGCCGAGGAACGCACCTTGGTTGCGTCATTGCTTTTCGAAAGCCCTCAATTCGAAGATCCCGTCAAGGTGACCAACGAAGGCCTCCGCCTCATCCAGTCCCGCAAGCTCGAACCCCGTGTCCGCCAGATAGAACTTGCTCTAGCCAACACCGCTGCGGACAGTAACGTTGACGCAAATTCTCTATTTAAGGAACTCCTAGATATCAAACGCCAGCTGCGCGCGCCATTGAGGCTGCCCGCAGCTTAATTCATTTCCCCGATCCCGTCTCACACCATGCCGCGCAAAGCCAAGTCCGCCGATACCGATTCCCATTCCGAAGCCGTCGAGGCCGCCATCGAACGCATCCGCCCCGCGTCGGGCGATGCCGCCGCCCCCGGCGTTGATCTCCCCGCCGGCGGTATCAACGACAAGATCCGCAACCTCATCCGTCTTTCCAAGGAACAGGGCTACCTGACCTTCGACGACATCAACGAGGCTCTGCCCGACTCCGTCGAAAACCAGGAGGAAATCGATAACGTCCTCTCCATTCTCCAGAATCTCGAAATCGAGATCCTCGAGCCCGACCAGGTCGAAGACTACAAGCAACGCCAGGAAGAAGCCGAAGAGGAAGAGTCCCGCTCGTCGCAGCACGACATCCTCGACGACCCCGTTCGCATGTATCTCAAGCAGATGGGCCAGGTCCCGCTGCTCACCCGCGAACAGGAAGTTGAAATTTCCAAACGCATCGAAAACGCCGAGCTGAAGGCCCAGACCGCCCTCTTCGAAGCCGCCGCCATCGGCAAATACATCGCCACCCTCGGCGCCAAGCTCATCAACCGCGAAGAGCGCTTCGACCGCATCGTCATCGACAAAAAGATCGAGAGCCGCGACGCCTACTTCAAAGGCCTCCCCAAGCTCGTCGAGCTCACCCAGAAAAACGAAGAGTCCGTCGCCGACTCCTGGGAAGAATACCTGAAGGCCCGCACCGAGGCCGACCGCAAGAAGGTCCTCGCCAAGCACACCAAACGCGAAGCCACCCTCCGCGCCAACTTCTCCAAATTCTTCTTCAAGCTGAAGGTTTACGAAGAGTGGCTCGAGGCCCTCCAGCCCGTCCTCAGCGAGATCGAGCAGCTGCACCACCAGCTCGACCGCGCCAAGCATCCGAAGACCAAGAAGGACGCCGCCATCGACACCAAGGCGATCAACGCCCGCCTCAAGCAGATCGAGGCCGAGCAGCGCATCGCCCCCGCCGACTTCCTCCGCGTCGTCGCGCAGACCAACGTCCACGTCCGCGAAGCCCACAAGGCCAAGACCGAGATGGTCGAGGCCAACCTTCGTCTGGTGATCTCCATCGCCAAGAAATACACGAACCGCGGCCTCTCGTTCCTCGACCTCATCCAAGAGGGCAACATGGGCCTCATGAAGGCCGTGGAAAAGTTCGAGTATCGCCGCGGCTACAAGTTCTCCACCTACGCCACGTGGTGGATCCGCCAGGCCATCACCCGCTCCATCGCCGACCAGGCCCGCACCATCCGCATCCCGGTCCACATGATCGAGACCTTGAACAAGGTCATGCAGGTGCAGAAGCAGCTCCTCCAGGAATTCGGCCACGAGCCCACACCCGAGGAAGTCGCCGACGAAATGAACCTGCCTGTCGAGCGCGTGCAGCAGATCATGAAGATGGCGCAACAGCCCATCTCGCTCCAGTCGCCCGTCGGTGACGGCGACGACACATCCTTCGGTGACTTCATCGAAGACAAGTCCGCCGAGAATCCCTACGACATGACGGCCTACTCGCTCCTCCGCGAGAAGATCATCGACGTGCTGGACTCGCTCACCGAACGCGAACGCCGCGTGTTGTCCCTCCGATTCGGTCTCGTGGACGGCTACAGCCGCACGCTCGAAGAGGTCGGCAAGCAATTCAAGGTCACCCGCGAACGTATCCGTCAGATCGAGGCGAAAGCCCTCCGCAAGATGCGCCACCCGACGCGTATTCGCCAGCTGCACGGATTCTTCGACGCCGAGCAGATCGACAACGCGCAGAACCTCCTCAAGCAGGTTCAGGCCAACAAGCCGGTCATCCCTCAGATGCCGTGAGCCCGGTGATGCGACGCGCGTCCACACTCGCGCTTTGCAGCCTGCTCATCGCCGGTTGCGCCACCCGCGGGTCGAAATCCTCGACCTCGGGCGGCATCGCCGAAAAAGATAAACCCACTGCAACGCCTGCCGCCGCCGGTCCCGTCACTCCCGGCCCCGTGCAGGTCCTCGGCCGCGTCATCGCGGTGGATCAACGCACGCTCTCCGTCATCGTTGAACTCGGCCCCTACGTGGAGCTTCCCGCCGATTTCGCCACGCGCCCGTTGATTGCCCGTCGGGACGACCTGCAACCCACCGCTCGACTGCAATCGTCACCCTACTTGCGCGGACGCACTCTCGGCACACGCCTCGTCGCCGGCCAACCCCAAGTCGGCGACGAGGTCATTTTTCCGCCTGTTGCACAGTAACCGCAGCACGCCTGCGCATCGCTTTCCACCTTGCCTCGATTGAGGTGCGGGCGTCACATATGCCGTAACCATGAACACTGTTTTCAACCCGACGTTGGCCCTCCTCGGCCTGGGCACCACCGAGATAATGCTGATCCTCGCGATCGTGATTCTCCTCTTCGGCGCCAAGAAACTCCCTGAACTCGCCAAGGGCTTGGGCAAGTCGATCAAGGAGTTCAAAAAAGCCTCCAATGCCTCCGATGACGAGGAAGACGAGGACACCAAAAAGCCCGCATCCAAGTCCGCCCCGACCAAGTCCAACGACGTAAATTGAGCGGTCACGGAAGCTCTGTTCCGCCAAGCCCCACAACGGAAAAGCACTCCTTTAAAGACTAGGCCCGTTAAGGCCTAGTCCTTATGCTTCATTGAACAGCCGAGATCAGGCCCCAAATTAGGGTTTAGACCCTAGTCATGGATCTCGTAATGAGCCTTATTTCGCAAACCACGCTAGCCAAAACTTCGCTCCATCTTAGAGCCGGGATCGCCGCTGCGGGGGTATGTGTGCTGTGTGGGCTCATCGGTCCCACAAACATTAATGCCGCTACCGTCTATTGGGACATCGATGGTTCCACGGCCGGAGCCGGCGGTGGGTCAGCTCCGAGCGGCACATGGGCCACGAACAACGGCAACGGTAATCGCAATTGGTCAAGCAATACAGGCGGAACTGTATCCGGCGCTTCTTGGACTAATGGCGATACTGCAAATTTCAGCGCAGGAACCAATGCTACCGGCAACTACACCGTAACCACCAGCGGCACGGTCCAAGTCGGGGGTATACAAGTGGTTGAAGGTGCCCCCACTGTCTCGGGCGCTTTAACGATAAACTCAGGCTCAACTATAGACGTAGCAACTGGCAGCACGCTCACCTTCAGCTCCTCCATCACTGCGACTAATTTTACAGCATCAGGTGGTGGCATAATTGCTTTCGGAGTAGCCGAATCTTTTGGCACAGTTGGCCTAAGCGGAAACACGACCTTGTCGCTTACGGGAACTTCAACGATCACAACCCTTAACATTACGTCCGACTCCGTGATCGATTTTGCAGGTAGCACCTCCAACCTCACGGTAACCAACCTTAATATCTCTAGTGGCGTGACCCTTACCCTCCTGAATTATGGTGGAACCGATTCTTTCACCGCCACAAACTTTAACGTTAACGGAGTCCCAATTGCCACAGGTAGCACAACGACTAACATATCCTTCTCCGGCTTTTCCGGAGCAGTGATGTATAATAGTGGCGGGTCCATTACCCTCCCCGTCCCTGAACCTGCCACCTACGGTGCGCTCTTCCTGGGATTCTCTGTCGCCGGCTTCTTCCTTCGCCGCCGTCCGCGCTGCGCCGCTTAAAACGCCTTCGAGAGCGTCACCGAGCCGAAGTAGCTCTTCTCGTCCTGCCCCCGGAACTCGATCGTGCGCACCGCCTCCGTGTAGGTGAGCTGCCACGTCCCCACGATCACGCCGATGCCATAGTAGGCGTCACCCACGAAGTTCTTTTTGTCCACGCTCGGACTGTCGCGAAACGTGTTTCCATCGAGGAAAATATCCCGTGCGACCGCTCGTCCGTCGACTCCGCCGAAAACAAAGAAACTCCAGCTGCGCTTCGACGATACCCGGGGATCCTCGTCGTCCACCGGAGCGTTCACCGCACCGCCGCCACGAATTAAATCCACGCCAAAATCGCTGGGTAGATTGAATCCCAACCGGACCAGTCCGCCTGCGTTCGCATACGTCTGCACATTGCCGAGACTCACCCCCGCATGCGGAATGAAATCAAACCCGAGCGTATCGCCAAATGTCCGGCCGTAGAGCCGCCACTTGCGTTCCGCGATGAGGTTGATTCCCGGTTCATTTTTGAGCTGTGAATCCCACCCCTGCGGCACGTCATCGTTGATCCACTCGTGCACAATCCGCTGCGTGTCTTCCGCAAAGGATTTCGGACCGACAATACCCGCCTGGATCGCCACCCGATCCATCATCGTTTCGGTTTTGCTGATGAAACTCAGCTCAAGATAAGACCACCCCGCATACGGCCGGTCGGTCGGATCCGGAACGACCAGGCTCGTATCCTGCGGGGTGTAGATGTTCTGGCCGAAAGCTAGGCCGATATTTTTCTGCGTCTCCGGAGTGTTCACGAATGGCAGTGATTCGAGCACACTTTGCCGCCAGCCTTCCTGCCCCCAGTCGGAGAGATCGCCCGACACCCATGAGAGTTTCACCCCGTTCGTGTAGTGCTGATCTTCGCCGCCAAAATAATCGTTCTCGAAGTATATCGTGAAGACCGGGGCGTTTCGCGCCCGTTCGACAGGAATACGCGGTTCTACGTCCGCCCTCACAATCCCCGCGGCAAGCATTCCAACTACCGTTAACCACACTGGAAGAAGTATTTTCATAATAACCGACAGAGTGTCGCAACTGCCCGTTCAGTTCCCTGGGAATGATCCCTGTCACGACATAGTAGATTCCCCTGTAATTTCCTCTCACGGCTCGACCCGGCCGCCCCCGCCTTCTTACGTTGCATACTCCATTCTTCAAATGAGCACTCCTGCCCGTCCGAAAAAAGTCGCCCTTCTCACTGCCGGTGGCCTCGCGCCCTGCCTCAGCTCCGCCGTCGGCGGACTCATCGAGCGCTACACCGAGATCGCCCCCGACATCGAAATCATCGCCTACCACGGCGGCTACAAAGGTCTCCTCCTCGGCGACAGCTATAAAATCGGTCCCGCCGAGCGCGCCTCCTCCTCCATTCTCCACCAGCACGGCGGCAGCCCCATCGGCAACTCCCGCGTCAAACTCACCAACGTCAAAGACTGCGTGAAACGCGGTCTCGTGAAGGAAGGCCAGGACCCGCAAAAAGTCGCCGCCGACCAGCTCATCAAGGACGGCGTGGACATCCTCCACACCATCGGCGGTGACGACACCAACACCGCCGCCGCCGACCTCGCCGCCTTCCTCGCGAAGAACAACTACGGCCTCACTGTCATCGGTCTCCCCAAGACCATCGACAACGACGTCTTCCCCATCCGCCAGTCCCTCGGCGCCTACACCGCCGCCGAACACGGCGCCCGCTACTTCCGCAACGTCGTCTCCGAGCACAACGCCAACCCGCGCATGCTCATCATCCACGAGGTCATGGGTCGCTCCTGCGGCTGGCTCACCGCCGCCACCGCCGTCGAATACCGCAAGCTCCTCGACCGCGAAGAATTCGTCCCCGGTCTCGGTCTCTCCCGCGAGAACCTCGAAGTCCACGCCATTTACCTCCCCGAGCTAGCCATCGACCTCACAGCCGAGGCCGCCCGCCTCAAGGCGATCATGGACAAGCATGACAACGTAAACATCTTCATCAGCGAAGGTGCCGGCGTGGAGTCCATCGTCGCCGAGATGCAGGCCAAGGGTCAGGAGGTCCCCCGCGACGCCTTCGGCCACGTCAAACTCGACGCCGTCAATCCTGGCAAATGGTTCGGCGAACAATTCGCCAAACAACTCGGCGCCGAAAAAGTCCTCGTCCAAAAGAGCGGTTACTACGCCCGCGCCGCCGCCGCCAACACCGCCGACCTCCGCCTGATCAAGAGCTGCACCGACCTCGCCGTCGAATGCGCCCTCCGCCGTGAAAGCGGCGTGATCGGCCACGACGAAGACCAAAACAACGTCCTCCGCGCGATCGAGTTTCCCCGCATCAAAGGCGGCAAGCCCTTCGACACCACCCTCCCTTGGTTCGACCGGCTCCTCGCCGGCATCGGCCAGCCCAAAGGCGCCACCGTCCACGTGAAGCACTAAGCCGTCTCACACGTCGCAACCCCAAAGAACCGAAGCTTTCCGCTTCGGTTCTTTTTATGTCCGTCGCCACGCGCCGCGCATCCCCCATCCCACGATCGCCAGTGTCGCCAGCGAACTCAGCGGCATCAAAATCGCCGCCACCAACGGACTCATGCGTCCCGACACGGCCATACCCACCGCAAGCAGGTTGTAGGCGATCATAAACACCAGCAACGCGACCTGCGTCCGGTGCCGCGCGTCGTTGATTTCAAACAGCCCCCGAACTCCTTCAATCCCGCGACCGAGATAATAAAAATCCGCCTTCTGCGCCAGCACCCCGCGGTGAATGACCGGCGTGCCGCGGCACAGCGCGCGATCAAACGCCAGGCTGTCATTCGCCCCGTCGCCCAGCATCAGCGCCTCCTCGTGTTGCCCGAGCCACTCCGCCTTCTCACGCGGCGACAGCTCCGCGTAACCGTTATCCAGCGGCAGCCCCAGTTCGCGCATCAACGTCGCGACTTTCTCCTTCCTATCCCCGCTCAGCACCACCACCTGCAACCCCCGCCGCATCAGCGCTGTCACCTCCGCACGCGCATCCGCCCGCGCCGTGTCCGTAAACCCAAACCGCGCCACCTCCTGCCCCGCCCAGGCTAACACCACTTCACCCGATTGCCCTCCACTGGAAACCGCCCATTCCGCCCGCCCCAGCGCCCATTCTCCGATCCTTACGCCCTGTCCGATTTCCTCACGCACGTCGCCCGTGAGCGCATCCCCACCGCCTCGCGCGAGCAGCGCCTCGTGCAACGACCGGCTCACCGGATGTGGATTATCCCGCACCAGCGCCAGCAACGCCGCCCGCGCGTCGCCTTTCAAAGCCTCCAACGCCTGCGGATTCCGCAGCACCGGCGTCTCCAGCGTCAACGTTCCCGTCTTGTCGAACACCACCGTCTTCACGCGCCGCAACCGCGGCCACACATCCGTCGCGCGCACAAACACCCCGCGCCGCCGCAACGCCACCGTCGCCACTTCCTCGGCCAGCGGAAACGCCAGCCCCAGCGCACACGGACACGACACGACCAGCACCGCCGTCACCACCGCGCCCGCATGCAGCGCATCGCCCGTCGCCAGTGCCCAGACCACGCCCGACAACGCCGCCACCGCCAGAATCACCACCAGATAAATCTTGATCACCCGCTCCAACAACCGGTGCCTCGCATCCGCACGCGGCTCCGTCTTGAGCAACTCCGCCAGCAACGACTCATCCCAGCCCTGCGTCGCCACTAAACAGATATGCTCTCGTCCGATATTCTGCGCCCCCGCCGACACCCGCTGGCCCGCGCGAAACGTCCGCGGCTCCGCCTCGCCATTGATCCACGCCAGGCTCAGTCCCGCCTCAGCCGTTTCCAAACGCGCCTCGACCGGCACCATCTGCCCGGTCGTCACTTCAAACCGCTGCCCCGCTTTCAACGCCTCCCGCGCCACTTCGCTCATCACGCCATCATCGCCAATCACCCGCACGCGCGCCGCCGCCGGCTGACGACTCAGCAACCGTCTCCGGTTCCGCTCCACCGCCGCCACCTGCGCCCATCGCCCCGTGAGCATCAGCACGATGAACGCGCTCACGAAATCGAAATACACATAACTCTCCTCCCCACGCAGCCACCCGTAGAGCGATCCCACAAACGCACCGACGATCCCCAGTGCGATCGGCAGGTCGATGTGCAGCACGCGCTCCCGCAGCGCCCGCACCGCCCGCGCGATAAAATACCCGCCGCCCGCCAGCAGGCTCAGCACCGCAAACGCCAGCTGCAACGTCCCGAACAGCCCCGCGTATTCATACGTGCTCTCCATCCCGAAATACGTCGGCAGCGCGAACAACATCACATTCATCGCGAACGCCGTGCACAGCCCCACGCG
>DATHXF010000058.1:0-22312 GCA_035459785.1 Rariglobus sp.
GGACCGCCGCGCCACGATCTCCGCGCCCGCCAACCGCACGCCTTTCGCCTCTCGCCGCCCCCGTGTCATCATGCGGTCCAGCAACGCCGCCGCCTCATGCCCGATCTGCCGCGCCGGCAGCCGCACGCTCGACAACGGCACACTCTCAAACTCCACCAGGAAATCTTCGTCCGCCGCCCCCAGCACCGCCACGTCCTCGGGCACGCACCAGCCCAGCTCCCGCGCCGCGCGCATGAGCGACAACGCATACGAATCCAGCACCGCAAACAACCCCAGCGGCCTCGGCTGCTTCGCCAGCCACGCCTTCATCCGCGCATACAGCTCCGCCGGCGACTCCGCCCCCTCCGCACACCCATCCTCCACCACCGTCTCTCCCGCCAGCTCCGCGCAAAACCCCGCCAACCGCTCCTCCGAATAACTCGCCGCCCGCTGTCCCCAAAATCCAAACACGCGGCATCCGCATGACCGCAAATGCCCCGCCGCCAGCCGCCCCACCGCCCGGTCGTCCTGCGTGACCACCGGCAGCCGCGCACGCAGGATCGCGTTGGACACATTGACCACCGGAATCCCCAGCGCCGCAAACCGCCGCTCCGTCTCCGCCGAATGAATCGCCGCCACGATCCCCTGGATGCCGTCGCGCTTCACCAGTTTCCGCAGATCCCCCGCCAGCTCGTGCGGCAGCCACCGGTCGGCAAATACCATCCGCCCCGTCGAAAACCCGTAGCGCCGCGCCCCCAGCACCGTGTCGCGAAAATACGACTGCGTCTCTTCCGCCACCACCTGCACCCGGAACGGAGTCTTCGCCTTGCCTCGCTTGGTCATGTTCAAAATGACACAAAATTTGTCGTTTTAGGCAACGTCGCAATCCGCGCTTTCCACTATTCTCATCCCACCATGCCTACCCTCGACCTCAGCAAAACCCGCTGGCAGTTCCGCGACACCACCTCGAAAACCTGGCTCCCCGCCACCGTCCCCGGCTGCGTCCACACCGACCTCCGCCGCGCCAAACAGATCCCCGATCCCTTCTACGGCACCAACGAACTCGGCCTCCAGTGGATCGAGGAGCGCGACTGGGAATACCGCGCCTCCTTCACCGCGACCGCCGTGCTCCTCGCCGAATCCGAAATCGAACTTGCCGCCGACGGCCTCGACACCGTCGCCACCGTTTACCTCAACGGCAAAAAAATCGCCGCCACGGACAACATGTTCATCGGCCACCGCTGGGCCGTTAAAAATCTCCTCCGCGCCGGCACGAACGAACTCCGCATCGTCTTCGGCAGCGCGATGAAATACATCCGCACCACCCGCACCGACTTCATCGTCCCCTGCGAATTCAACGACCCCGTCGGCAGCTGCGTGCGCATCCGCAAACAACAATGCCAGTTCGGCTGGGACTGGGGTCCCCGTTTCGTCACCGCCGGCATCTGGCGCGGCATCCGCCTCGAAGCCCGCTCCGTCAACCGCCTCGCCTCCGTCCGCGTCACCCAGGCCCACACCGACAACGGCCGCCGCGTCTCCCTCGCGCTCGCGCCCGAACTCGTCCGCGCCGACGAAGCCTCCACCTACGCCGTTGCCCTCTCGCTCAACGGCAAAACCGTCGCCCAAACCTCCGACGCCTACGCCGACGAACTCGGCTTCGAAGTCCCCTCTCCTCAACTCTGGTGGCCCGCCGGTCAAGGAGCGCAACCGCTCTACGATCTCACCGTCACCGCCCGCGACTCCGCCGGCAACGAACTCGGCACGATCCAGCAACGCCTCGGCCTGCGCACGATCGTCCTGGACCGGCACGCCGACCAGTGGGGCGAATCCTTCCAGTTCCTCGTCAACGGCCGCGCCGTCTTCATCAAGGGCGCCAACTGGATTCCGGTGAACAGCTTCGTCGCCGACCTCACGCGCGCCGACTACGCCCGCGACCTCCGCGCCGCCGTTCTCGCCAACATGAACTGCATGCGCCTCTGGGGCGGCGGCATCTACGAGAGCGAAGACTTCTATGACCTCTGCGACGAACTCGGCCTGCTCGTCTGGCACGACTTCATGTTCGCCTGCACGCTCTACCCGGGCGACGCCGCGTTCCTCGCCAGCATCCGCGCCGAGGCCGACT
Organism: Rariglobus sp.; assembly: GCA_035459785.1. Lineage (GTDB taxonomy): Bacteria > Verrucomicrobiota > Verrucomicrobiia > Opitutales > Opitutaceae > Rariglobus. Next base: position 2,102 of record DATHXF010000058.1, read on the forward strand.
ACCAGGTGAAACGCATCCGCCATCACGCGTGTCTCGCGCTCTGGTGCGGCAACAACGAGCTCTTCCAGCTCAACGAAAAATCCCTCCGCGAAAACCCCGCCTACCGCAAAGCCTACGACGACGTTTTCCACGGCGTCCTCCCCGCCGCCCTCGCCGACCACGACAACGTCACGCCCTATTGGCCGACTTCCCAGTGGCGCGGAGACTGGCAATACGACAACACCCACGAGACCGGAGAAAAACGCGGTGACACCCACTACTGGGATGTCTGGCACGCGCGCCAGCCCGTCAAATCCTACGAAAAATGGGCGCTCCGTTTCTGCTCCGAGTTCGGCATGCAGAGCTACTCCTCGCCCGAGACGCAGGCCACCTTCGCCCCCGCCGACGCCAACATCTTCGACGCGGTCATGGAGAACCACCAGAAGAACCGAGGCGGCAACCAGGTCATCCTCGATTACGTTTCGCGCCGCTACCGTTTCCCGAAATCCCAGGACGACCTCATCTACCTCTCGCAGCTCAACCAGGCCTACTGCATGAGCACCGGCGTCGAGCACTACCGCCGCCTCATGCCGCGCTGCATGGGCGCGATCTACTGGCAGCTCAACGACTGCTGGCCGGTCGCCTCGTGGTCCTCCATCGAGTTCACCGGCAAGTGGAAGGCCCTCCACCACATCGCCCGCCGCTTCAACGCCCCCGCGCTCGTCTCCGCCCACGTCCCCGGTGACGAAGGCGTCATCGTCGGCAACTACCGCACGTCCACCGTGAGCGAGGTTCACCTCTACACCGTTTACGACGCGCCCGCTTCCGCCAAAGGCCTCCTGCGCTGGGACCTCTTCACGCTCGACGGCGACATCGTCCTCACCGGCAAAAAGAAGGTCGCCCTCCGCCACGGCGAAAGCATCTCCCAACTAACGCTCGACCTCTCCAAGCCCCTCGCGAAGCACACCCGTGACCGCGTATACCTGCGCATGGCCCTGGACATCGACGGCGCCACCGTGAGCGAAGAAACCGTCTTCCTCGCCCCGCCGCGTTTCCTCGACCTCCCGCGCCCGAAGAAAACCGCGACCACGATCAAGCTGCTCACGCCCACGAAAGCGCTGATCAGTTTCACGTCGCCGGTCTTCCAGCACCGCTTCGCCTTCGACCTCCCCGGCATCACGCACACCACGAGCGACAACTACTTTGAGCTCTACCCGCGCGAGAAGAAGGAAGTCGTCGTCGAGTTCACCAAGCCCGTCACCAAGGCCAAACTCACCGCCGCCCTCCGGTTCCACTCGCTGGTGGACACCTACGCCTGAGCCTGCCCTTCAACCGCCACGCTCGCCGGACGCCCCGTATCCATAATACGGGGCGCCTTTGGCGTCTGTGCCGTTTCAGTGTCATAACTGATTCTTCCCGCCCCCATCACGCAGGCTTGCCCCGCCCCGCGCGACTTGCAGGCTGACACCCCATGCCCCCCACTTCCTCTCGTGAAGACACGATTCACAGCGAGGCTTTTCTGAGCGCGCTGATGCGTCGCCAGCTTCGCCTCTCCATCGGCTGCGCGCTGGCCTTCCTGGTCGCGCTGCTCGGCCTGCCTCTCGCCAACTACTTCGCGCCCGGCTTCATGGCCATGCGCGTCGGCGGCTTCACCCTCACCTGGCTGATCCTCGGCGTATTGTTTTTCCCCTACGTCTGGATCATCTCGGGCTACTTCATCAAGCGCTCGCTCAAGCTCGAGGCCGACGAGGCCAAGGAGGTCATGGGTAAATGAACACTCTCGCCTCTCCCCTCGCATTCCTCGGCGGCGTCGATCCGTGGATCTTCATTTTCTCGTTCGTCACCGTCGCCATCACGATCTGGATGGGTTTCCGCTCCGCGAAAACGTCCAAGTCCGCCGGTGACTTCTTCGTCGCCGGCCGCTCGGTCTCGGTCGGTTGGAACGCCTCCGCCATCTCCGGCGAATACCTCTCGGCCGCGTCCTTCATGGGCATCGCCGGCATGGTCATGGCCGTCGGTTACGACGCGCTCTGGTATCCGGTCTGTTACGCCTGCGGTTACCTTTTCCTCCTCCTGTTCATCGCCGGACCGCTACGCCGCTTCGGCGCCTACACGATTCCCGACTTCGCCGAAGGCCGCTACGACTCGCCCGTCTTCCGCAAGATCGCCGTCGTCTTCGTTCTCTTCATCGGCCTGTTCTACACACTTCCCCAGATGAAGGGTGCGGGCACCACGCTCGCCTACATCTTCCAAGCCGTGGACCTTCGCGGAGGCTGGTTGGAGTTCCTCGCTCCCCATAACGACGCCGGAGCGGCCATCGCCGGCCTGCCTTACTGGGTCGGCGTCGCGGTCGTCGGCGTGGTCATCACCCTCAACGTCGCCCTCGGCGGCATGAAGGGCATCACCCTCGTCCAAGCCATGCAGTATTGGATGAAGATGTTCGCCATCAGCGTGCCCGTTTTCGTCCTCATGGCCGTCTTCGGCGGTTACGGAACCAACCTTCAGTCCAACTTCGCCCCGGGCGAACGCCCCGCCGCCGTCGCACCCGCCGTGAACGAGGCCGTTCCCACTGTAAACCAGCGCCAGGCCCTTCCGGCCAAAGCCCCTGCGGACGAAGCGTGGGTTTCTCCCTTCGGTCCTCTCACCACGAAAGCCGCCAAAGCCGCCCACCTCTCACCCGAGGAAACCAAGCCGCTGTCCCTCCTCTACACCTACTCGCTGATCATCGCCCTGGTGTGCGGCACCGCCGGTCTCCCGCACATCCTCGTGCGGTTCTACACCAACCCCGACGGCGTCGCCGCCAAGCGCACCACCATGTGGGTCATGATCCTCATCGGTGTCTTCTACGTCTTCCCTCCCGTCATCGGTGTCATCGGCCGCAACTTCCTGCCTGAGCTCTACAACGGCCTCGGCGCAAAGGGCACCGACAAGATCGTCCTCGAACTGCCTACGCTCATCCGCGCCAAATACGGCGTGATGGGCTCCGTCCTGAGCGGTATCGCCTGCGCCGGCGCCTTCGCCGCCTTCATGAGCACGTTCTCCGGCCTGCTCGTCTCGATGACCGGGGCTCTCGCCCACGACGTTTACGGCCGCATGCTGCGCCCGCAGTCCACGCCTGAACAACGCATGCGCATGTTCAAGTTCGCCGCCATCGGCATCGGCGCCGTCTCGGTCGGACTCGGGGCCTGCGTCGAGCCGCTCGAAATCAACTTCATGGTCGGCCAGGCCTTCGCCATCGCCGCCGCGAGTTATTTCCCGCTGCTCTTCATGAGCGTCTGGTGGCGCGGGATGACGATGAAGGGCGCCGCGACCGGCATGCTCACCGGCGGCATCCTCGCGCTGCTCTCCGCGGCGCTCACCAACGCCAGCAACCTCGCGCTCGACAAGGGCCCGATGGGCAAAATCTTCGCCAGCTTCGCGCCGATGAACGATTTCTGGTCCCATCATCCGTTGCTCCGCATCCTCTGCGAACAACCCGCGATCTGGACCGTTCCGCTCGCGATCGGCCTCATGATCGTCATTTCCAAGGCCACCTCGAAGGACGTGCCGAAGGACATCCGCATGAAGATGCTCGTCCTCCACGCCCCCGAGCAGCTCGGCCTCAAGAACGAATACATTCAGGAACACCAGGCCGGCGCCGGCCACTGATCCTCGGCGCAGTCATCGCCCCAACAAAAAGGCCGTCCCTCTTCGGGACGGCTTTTTTGTTTATCGTTCCGAAAGGAGGCTCAGCCCTTCCACGCGCGCAACTTGTCCGCCTGGATCAGGCACACGCAATTGCTGCCGTCCGCCGTGTGCATCCAATACAAGTCGAGCTCCGGAAACGCCTTGTCCATCGCCCGCTGAAGTCCGCCGACTTCTATCAACACGACGCCGTGCGGCTGCAACCGGTCACGCGACTGTTTCAAAAATTTGCGGATGATATCCAACCCGTCCTTGCCGCCGTCGAGCGCCATGCGCGGCTCGCGGTGAAACTCCGCCGGCAGCTGGTCGCAATGCGCGCTCGGCTCATAGGGCGGGTTGCTGATGATGACGTCGTATTTCACCTTCGGCACCGAATCGAAGACATCGCTGTGATGCAGCTTCACGCGCTTCGTGAGCTTGTGGTTCTTCACGTTGATGCGCGCGACATCGAGCGCGTCGGTCGAAAGATCCACCGCATCCACCTGCGCCTTCGGAAAATGATGCGCCAGCAAAATGGCCAGACACCCCGAGCCCGTGCACACATCGACCACCCGCTTCACCTTGGCCGGATTCGCCAGCCACGCGTTGAGCTGCTGCGGGATGATTTCCAAAAAGTAACTGCGCGGAATGATCACGCGCTCATCCACGTAAAACCGGTATTCGCCCAAAAACGCCTCGCGGGTGAGATAGGCCGCCGGGATGCGCTGATCGAGCCGGCGGTGCAGCACCTTTTCCACCGCCATGACCTCGGCCGTGCTGAGCTTGTGCTTCAACACCGAGGGCGGACTGTCGAGCGGCAGCGCAAGCGTCCGCATGAGCAGATAAAGCGCCTCATCATGCGCGTTGGTGGCAACCTGCCCGAGCGCGGCACCCGTTTTTTTGTAGCGCTCGACGGCATGCTTCAGCCAGTCGCCCAAAGTCACCGGCGCGACCGATTTTTTTTTGGAGGCCGGACGCCGTGCAGGGGTTGTTTTTTTGGAGGCTTTGGCCACGGGGAGTTAAAATACCGTAAACTGCTTCCTAACCCAAATCAGTCGGCGAGAAGGTTGAACAGCAAAGAATCGACGATCCATGCACACCTTTTGTCGGGCTACACCACATGCGTATGATTGGCTATATGATCAGGACAGTAGCACTCGTCACCTGAGCATTTTGAACAGTAGCGAAAGTCCATCTGCGGATGTGTATCGCTGTTCTTGTTGCATGAATGGCAGCGATGACGCGGTCCTTCATTTTCCGAAGAACGGGAGAATTTTTTGGCCTGAACCGACATGCGACGACGATTCATCTTCATGGAAAGCACGATATCCCGGCCAAAAAACAGCAGGAAATTGCCCGTGGACGCCAGAATCATGAGGCGCGTATTCCAATCACCCAAGATACAACTCAGCGCATAACCCAGCCATGTGATCAGCGCCAGCCACTTGATCTTGATCGGCAGGATAAAAAAGAGGCAGAGCTCGAAATCCGGATTCAGAAAAGCGAACGCCAGGAAGACGGAGCCCGCGATATACGCATTCGAAACCGGATACCCCGGAGTCAAAAAACCAACGCCCACCGTCAAAACATAACCAATAAAGATGAAGAGGTTGAAGCGAAACGCCCCCCAATAGCCCTCAAGCGCACTGCCCATCAGATAGAATAAATACCACGCAAAAGCCACGAACAGCGGACTCGAATCGGGCGGCACGAAGAAAAACGTGAATAAACGCCAAGCCTCTCCATCCGTGACGAGATGCGGAAGTAAAACCAGCTGGTCGAGATCAAGCCGTCCGAGCAAGGCCATCAAAAGCACTCCGACCTGCCCCATCACCAAAATCAGCGCAAGATGGTGAATGGCGTAACGGCCAAAGGTGCGTTCGAGTTTGTTAAGCATCAAAAATCCCCGTCACAAAAAGCGCGGAGTCCGCATCGGGCGAATCTATTTCTTCGATGACGTGTCGAGCTTCGCAACCAGCTTTTGTTTCTGCGTCTGCAGCGTCACTTCCTTCACCGTCGCCAGCACCGCGCGCGCCTCGGCGAACTTTGCCTGCTGGATCAGCACGTTGGCCTGGTGCAGGCGCATGGTTTCCTTCTCGATCGGCGTCGCGACTTTTTCCTCCAGCGCCCGCCACCACTCCAGCGCCGCCGACCACTCGGGACGCTCCAGATCGTAGAACGATTCCCCGAAACGATACGCATACGCGATGTTGCCCGGCGCCAGGGCAGACGCCTGCTCGAACGCATCCTGCATCGACTGGTCGAGCACCGCGCGCGTCCACGCGGGATTTTTCAAAAACTCATCGCGCGCCTCCGTCAGCAGCGTGCCGATCTGGTAATGATAAAGCGGTTCCTTCGGCGCGAGTTTCACCGCCGCGAGGTAATAGTTGAGCGCCTCCAGCGGCTTGCCTTCTTCGGCGAGGTGGTTGCCCAGCTGGTTCTTAACCAGCGGCAGATCGGAATCGAGCTGGTTGGCCTTCAACAAAAGCGCCACCGCCCGCTTGCGTTCGTCCAACACCGGCTGGTTCAGCAAAAGCGCGTAACTCACGTAACCCGCCGCCACGTTCGGATACTTGGTGAGGTAGGCCTCATAATCGAACACCAGCGACTGAAACTGCCCCCGCAGATCCTCGCCGTCATCCTGCGAGTTTTTCCGCGCCGCCTGCGCAAGCAGTTCACGCTGACGATCCACGATGACCTTCAGGTCTTCCGCCGCCTTCGCCGGCACGGGCTTCTCCTCCGCGCGCAACCACGCGGCGGACACACAACACAACACGAGCATGAGACGGACAAACGACTTCATAAGGGGAACGGTGCGACACGTTGCCGCGCCCCATGTGCCGCGTAAACTCTCAACCGCCTTGCGAACCCGGCGTTCCCCGCATCTGCTTTGCCCACGCCCACGATGCCCACCCGCGAACTCACCATCGCCTTCGACGCCGACGACACCCTCTGGCACAACGAAACCATCTTCGAGGCGGTCCACGAGCGCTACCGCGAGATGCTCTCCCGCTACCACGACGCCGCCACCGTGAACCGCACGCTCTTCGCCACCGAGATGCGCAACCTCGAGCTCTACGGCTACGGCGTGAAGGGCTTCATGCTCTCCGCCATCGAAACCGCCATCGAGCTCACCGATGGCCGGATCCCCCCCGCCGAACTCCGCAAGTTGATCTCCCTCGGCCGCGAGATGCTCGCCCACCCGGTCGACCTTCTCGACGGAGTCGCCGAGACCGTCGCCAGCCTCTCCTCTCATCATCGCCTCCTTGTCATCACCAAAGGCGACCTGCGCGACCAAGAGCGCAAGATCGCCAAGAGCGGGCTCTCCGCGCACTTCCGCCACGTCGAAATCGTCTCCGACAAAACCGAGTCCGCCTACACCGCCATTCTTCGCCGTCACGATATCCGTCCCGACTCGTTCCTCATGGTGGGCAACTCCCTGAAATCAGACATCCTCCCCGTCCTCGCCCTCGGCGGCACCGGCGTTCACATCCCCTACCACCTCACCTGGGCCCACGAACAGGCCGAGCTCCCGCCCGGCATCGCCGGACGTTTCTTCGAGGCCAAATCCATCCGCGAACTCCCCGCCGTGCTCGCCGCGCTCTGATCGCCCATGTGCTGCCGCTACGTCCTCCTTCAGGAACACGCCAAATCCTTCCTGGAAACCCTCGGCGTGCTCCTCTCCGCCGGCACCCCGCTCCCGCCCTCCCGCTACAATATTCCCCCCGGCGGCAGTATCCCCGCCGTGCGCACCCGCGCCTCCGATCGCACACGCGAACTCGCCTCGCTCCACTGGGGCCTCACGCCTGGGTGGGCCCGTTCCGCCGACGCCCCCGTCGTCAACGCCCGCGCCGAATCCCTCGCCGAAAAGCCCACCTTCCGCGATGCCTACCGCACCCGCCGCTGCCTGATTCCCGCCAGCGGTTTCTACGAATGGAAAATCTCCGGCCGCGCCCGCGAACCGTGGCTCTTCCGCCTGCGCGACGAACGTCCCTTCGCCTTCGCCGCCCTCTGGGAATCCTGGCGCGCGCCCGACGGCACCGCACACGAATCCTGCGCCATCGTCACCACCGCGCCCAACGCAGTGATGCAACCCGTCCACCACCGCATGCCGGCCATCCTGTCTTCGCCCGCCGCCTGCGCCACCTGGCTTGATCCGCACCTCGATTCCCCCAACGCGTTCGCCTCACTTTTGCGCCCGTTGCCCGACGCCGATCTGACCGCCCTCGCCGTCACTCCGCACGTGAACACCATCGCGAACGACGACCCGGCTTGCTTTGCCTCCTCGACGACCGAGCAACTCTCAATGGGCTTCTAGCCCACGTCCGCCCATGTCCGCGCCTTTCCCAATTTCCGACCACTGCGACGGACGCCGCTTCTTCAACCCGCATCGCCACGAAGACCGCACCTGGTTCGACGTTCTTCGCTGGAAACGCGCCGGTCAACCCGCCCCCTGGCCCGCGCAACCACCCCACACCCGCATCCTCCCCGCTCCACTCGCTGACGAAGCCCGCCTCGCCGCCACCTGGATCGGTCATGCCACCTTTCTCCTCCAAACCCGCGCCGGCACCGTCCTCACCGATCCCGTCTTCAGCGACCGCGTTGGCCCGTTCAATCGCCTCGGCCCCGTCCGCGTGCGTCCGCCCGGCATCGCCTTCGACGACCTTCCCGCCATCGACGTCGTTCTGCTCAGCCACGACCACTACGATCACTGCGACCACGCCTCGCTGAAAAAACTCTGGCGCCGCCACGCCCCGCTCGCCGTCACTCCGCTCGGCAACGCCCCGCTTCTCCGCGCGGCCGGCTTTTCCCCCGACCGCATCGTCTCGCTCGACTGGTGGCAGTCGCACACCACGCCCGCCGGCCTGCACATCACCGCCACCCCCGCCCGCCACTGGAGCAACCGCCTCAGCGGTCCGCGCAACGGACGCCTCTGGTCCGGCTTCTTCCTCCGCACGTCCGACACTTCCGTCTTCTTCGCCGGCGACACCGCCTACGACGACAAGATGTTCGTCAACATCCGTCAAAATCTCGGCCCCCCCTCCCTCGCCCTCATTCCCATCGGCGCCTACGCCCCCCGCTGGTTCATGAAAGAACAGCACTGCGACCCCGCCGAAGCCGTGCAAATCCACAGCGACCTCGGCGCACACACCAGCATCGGCATGCACTGGGGCACTTTCCCCCTCACCGACGACGGCTTCGAAGATCCGCCCCGTGAACTTGCGGCCGCCCTCGTCACCGCCGGCCTGCCCGCATCCGCGTTCATCACGCAAACGCCCGGCTCCGCTTTCCGCCATTAGCGTCCATCCGTGTTCATTGGTGATTAAAAAATTCCGGCGTCTCCACCGCTCACCGCCGCAACTCCACCACCACGCGCAATCCACTGCGCCCGTCCTTCCGGTTCTCCGCGCGAATCGTCCCGCCGTGCAGCTCCGCGATGCTGCGGCAAATCGCCAGCCCCAGCCCCTGTCCGCGCGCCGCTCCGTTCGCCGCGCCCGACATCGGATCGAACCGCACAAACCGCTCGAAAATCTTCCCCAGTTTTTCCTCCGCCACACCCGGCCCTTCGTCCGTCACCGCAAAGTTCCACCCGTGCTCCATCTGCATCGACTCCAGCGTGACCACTCCGTCCGCCGGCGACACAGCGAGCGCGTTGCCCGTCAGATTCAGCAGCAGCTGGCGCATCAACGCCGGCTCCATTCGCAGCTCACCCGCATCGTTGCGCCCCAGCTCGAAACGCACCCCTCGATCCTCCGCCAGCACCCGTGCATCCTCCACAAACGGTTGCAACCACTCCGCCACCGTGTGCTCCTTCATCTCCAAACGCATCGTCCCGCTCTCCGCCTTCGCGATAAACAGCAGGCTCTCGATGATCCGGTTCATCCGACCGATTTCCTCCAACAAATCCGCCAGCCCCGCCGACGCCTCCGGATCGTTCGCCACCCGCGCGCGCAACCGGTCTGCGTTCAACCGGATCAACGCCAGCGGTGTCTTCAACTCATGCGATGCATCCGCCGTGAACCGCCGCACCTGTTCGAATGACGCCTCCAGCCGGTCGAACATCTCGTTCAACAGCGTGGACAACCCCGCCAGCTCATCGCGCGCCACCGGCACGGGAATGCGCTCGCGCAGGTTGTCCGCACCGATCCGCCGTGCCGTGTTCTCGATGGCACGCACCGGCTTCAACGTCACCCGGCTGAACCCGTAGCCCAGTCCCATTCCAGCCAGCGCGACGCCCATCACCAGAAACGCGCTCACCTGCGCATAGTTTTCCAGCAGCCGGTTCACCGGCTCCAGCGGACTCGCCACCTGCACGTGCCACGGACCCGAGTAATACTCCGACACCCGCACTTCGCCCACCTTCGGCAGCTGCGTCGTCCAATGCGGCTCGCTCTGCGAAAGATCCGGTAGAAAAGCAGCCCCCAGATTCGCCGAGCGAAACAGCACCACCCCCGCCTCGTTGTGCACCTGGATGAAATACAACGCCGCATCGCTGTCCGCATCCTCGCGAATGCGCCGGCTGATCTCGTCCGGCGTTAAAGTTGCATCCGCCCCCAGCAACTCCGCGATCTCCTCGCCCTCGACTTCGTGCATGATCTCCAGTCCGTGCACCGCCTGGCGTTGCAACATCCACCCGCCCGCCGCCAGCACCACCGCCGTGGTGAGCGTGAGCAGGACGGCAAACTGCCACGATAACCTGAATGTGAGTGATCGGATCATCGTATTAAGAAAGTTGATACCCTGTCCCGCGCACCGTCTTGAACAACGGCTCCGCGCCGTGCGCGTCCGGAAACTTCTGCCGCAGCTTGCGCACGTAAACGTCGATCAGGTTCGTCTCCATGTCATACGACGCCTCCCACACACGCTCCGCGATCAGCGTCCGCGTCAGCACCCGCCCCGCGTTCTGCAAAAACAATTCCAGCAGCGCGAACTCGCGACTCGTCAGCTCCACCGCCGCACCGTTGAACGTCACCGCCCGCGACAGCAGATCCACGCGGATCCCCCGGTGCTCCAACACCGTCGCTTTCGTCCCCGCCTGACGTCGCAACAACGACCGCAGCCGAGCCACCAGCTCATCGATGCTGAAAGGCTTCGGCAGATAATCATCCGCTCCGAGATTCAGCCCGCGGATCCGGTCAGCCACCGCGTCGCGTGCACTCAAAATCAAAACCGGCTCGTTAAACCCGCCCGCCCGCCACGCCCGCAACAGCGCCAACCCGTCCCCGTCCGGCAGACCGAGATCCAGCACCACCGCATCATAAGGCGACTCCGCCAGCGCATCCCGGGCCGCCGCGCAACTTCCCGCCACCCGCGTCGTGTAGCTCTGCTCCGACAACGCGCGCTCCACAAACTGCGCCACTTTGCGTTCGTCTTCGACGATCAGGATTTTCATGGGAGCTTCGCCCCACCTTGCAGACTCCGCACATACCGTGCGAGCGAAACCACCTCGTCATCCTTGAGGTATTCATGTCCCGCCATCGGCGAACCCTGAAACCCGAATTTGATCATCCGCGCCACCGCCTCCTCGTCTCCCGTCCGCCGCGCTCCATCGCGCGGCCAATCCGGCGGACGCACACTCAATCCCTTCGCCAGCACTCCATCCCCGCGCCCGCTCACACCGTGACAATTCACGCACAATCCCGCGAACAATCGCCCGCCCTTCTCCGCATCCGCCACCACGCCCGCCATCGGTTTCCACGCCGCCACCTGCGCCGCCCTTCGCTCCACCGTCTCCGCGCCCAACGACGCCAGATAAGCCACCAACGCCTCGCCCCGCCCGTCCCCTTCGCGAAACAAATGCGCATACGACGGCATCCGCGATCCCGGTGAAACCACGCGCGGCGCGATCAAATGCAACCGGTTCCACTCCGGCGAACGCCGGTTGCCCACCTGCGTGAGATCCGGTCCCTGCCGGCGATTCCCCAGAAGCGGCGGCACTTCCTTGAGTGACTCCGCCAACGGCTTCTCCGGCCCCCACCACAACACGTCCTTCGTCCCCGGCCGCACAAACTGCGAATGACAGTGAATGCATCCCTCACCGACAAACACCTCACGCCCGCTCGCCGACAAACCCTCGGCCCGTCCATCCGCAGCGGGGAACGTGAGCGACCCGATTCCGAAAACCGCAATCAACAACGGCTGCCTCGTCCCGAACCGCGCCCGCTGCCTCACAAGCAACAACCCCGCCACGACCACCCCCGCCCCGCACACAAACCACGTCGGCACCGCATGAAGATCCTGCGCCATGCCGATGCCCAACGCCGACCCCAGCCACCCCGCCACGGAAAAAACCACGCCCGCAACCCACGCCCTCCCTCCGCGTGCCGGATAATACACCAACGCCACCGAATACAACGACACGCCCGCCGCATACAGGATCTCCGCCCCCGCAAACTCCCGCACGCCCACCCCCAATGCCACGCACGCCAACGCCAGCGCCGCCCACGCCGCCAGCGCCACGCGCCCCAGCCAACCTCGGTCAAGCACCGCCCCCGTGCCCACCGCCACGCCGAAATGCACGCCCGCATTCAGCCACAAACTTCCGTTCGCACCCCACGTCCCCGCCCGCAGCTCCGCCGTGTGCTGGATGATATAAAACGCCGCCGAATCCATCCACACCAGCGCCATGAAAATCACCGCCCACGCCGCCACCCGCCGTCTCCCAAAATCACTGCTCGTCGAAACGTCACCCGCTTCCGCTCGCAGCCAAAACGTCGCGCCCGCCGCGATCACCATCAACGCCACACCGCACCACGCCTGCACCCTCGGCTCCGCGTGAAACACCCACGGCACATTGCACGCCGCATACGCCACACCCGTGCCCGCCCCCGCCACCAACCCCAACCGTTTGATCCCCACCGCCGCACGCAGCCCCGACGCCAACGTCACCGTGAGCCAACCCAGCGCCAGTCCGATCACCGCCGCCGTCCACACCGACGCACCCGGCACCGCTGCCACCACGCACACCACCGCCCCGCCACGCAACGCCCCCGCATACGTCTCAGCGCGAAACCGCCACACCGCCAGCACACTCCCCGCAACGCCACCCACGCCCATCGCCCCCATCGCCCCACGCAGCCCGTCCGCGCCCACCGCATCCGTGAGCAGCTCCAGAAAAGCAAACTGCGCAAAAATCAGAAAATACCCATACGTCGCCGCGATCATCACGACCGCCGCCACCCACTCCTTCCGACTCACCTCGCGCTCACTCATCGCTCCATCCTCCACGGTTGAGCAGCCACACCTGCACGCCCACCAGCGCCAGGTCCGTCACCGGCACGCTGGCCCACATGACGGGCAGCCAACCCAGCAGCACCGCCACCCCGCTAAATCCGCCCGCCGCCAGTCGGAACGGAATCGTGAACTCCATCACCCCGCGCAACCGCGCCGTCCCGCCGCGCACCACGGCCAGCAGATAGCTCGCCCCCACCGCGCCTACAAACGCCCCGACCCACCTCAAAAAAACCAGCCCGTCGCCCTCCGGCACCGCGACGCGCATGAGCGGCAGCACGAATGCCGGAGCAAACACCAGCCCTAACCCCGTCATCAAATCCATCGCCCCCGCGCCCGTCGCAAGCCACCGCGCCATCTTCAACGTGTTCGTTTTCATAATTTGATTCGTGCGCCTCCTTGCGCCCACCACCGCACCGACACACCCAGCATGACCGCGCCCGCCGCCAACCGCACCCCGTAAAGCGCCTGCGTCCACATCTCGCTCCGAAACAAGTCCCCCGCGTTCTCCGCTTCGCACCACCCCATCATCATCAGCACGCCGACATGCACCGCGCACGCGCCCTGCCACGCCCAAAAATTCCCGCGCGGCTCCGTCCTCGGCGCAAGCTGACGCAGCACGACAAAGTTCACCGCCGTCACCAATCCCGCCATCGCCAGGTGAGCATGAGCCACGAGACCGTTGGTAAACTTCAACCGCTCCGAAACCCCCGGCAGAAACGTCAGAAACCCCGTGACAACCAGCACGAGCCACCACCCAAACGCCGCACCCAGCCAGCGCCACGCCGTCGGCTCCCACTCAAACCTCCGGAAATAGATCCACGCCAGCGGCACCCACGCGATCAACAGCCCCAGCCCGAGTATTTGTCCCCACGCATGATGCGACGTATTCCCGCGATCAATCGCTCCGAACACGCCATAAGACCCCGCCAGCGCCCACCAATACCACCCCGTCCCCCGAACCAAAGTGTAACCTAATAGGTTACACTTTGCTTTTCCGCCCTCTCGCACCGGCACCCGCAGCATCACCGGCAGCAGCCCGAAAATCATCACGATCCCCAGCGTCGATCCCAACAAACTCGCACCCGTCGCCCCGCCGCTGTCCGGGTTCACCGACGGATACACCTCGCGCCCCGCCGCCCAGTAAAGCAGCCCCGGCACAAACAACAGCCCAACCAAAAACACGCCGCGCATCCAATCCGTCCAGCATTGCCCGTCCTCGCCACGCCGCCACCACGCATGCGCCGCGCACACCGTCCACAACACCACCATCGCCACCGACAACGCGCCGCGCGCCCAGCCCGCCCAATCCAAAAACAGTTTCCCGCTCGTCACTCCGCCGAGCCACGCCACGCCGCCGGCCACCAGCGCCAGCGACCACGCGCCCAACGCCACGCACACATGCGTCCGCGCCTGCGGATGCCGCGCATCCACGCACCACGCCAGCAACACGCCCACCAGCGGCAGTGAACACCACCCATACAGCTGCCAGTTCATGTGCAACGGCATCCATCGCCCATACGTCAGCGGCGCCAGCGCATCGCCCAACGCCGGCCACACCAACTCCGCCGCGAGCAACACGCCCACCGCGTTCGCCGCGACCAGCCAGCCCAGCGCATGACGCGCCGTGACCGCGCCGACGACGCCGGAAAAAAGACGACGCGCCTCCGTCATGGCTCAGACCTCCGAAATCCTTCCGTTGCGCACGCGCACGATCCGGTCGCACGCCTCGGCAAACCGCCGCTCATGCGTCGCCAGCACCACCGCCACGCCCTCGCGCGCCGCGAGCTCTTTCAACAGCGCAAAAATCGCGTCCCCGGTCTGCTCATCGAGCGCGCCCGTCGGTTCATCCGCCAGCAGCAGCCGCGGCGCATTCATCAACGCGCGGCAGATCGCCGTCCGCTGACGCTCCCCGCCCGACAAATCCTGCACCCGGTGCCCGATCCGATGCGACAGCCCGACTTGTTCAACCAGCACGCGCACCCGCGCCGCCGTCTCCGCCTTGCCCGTCCCCGCCGCCAGCGCCGGCACGCGGATGTTTTCCTGCACCGTCAAATCGGGGATCAGGTTGTGCAGCTGAAACACGAAGCCCACCGACTCCCGCCGCAGCTTGTTCCGGCTCGCCTCGCGACACGGATCGAGCCCGCACACCGAGAGCGTGCCGCTGTCCGGCGCATCAAGCCCCCCGAGCAAATGCAGCAGCGTGCTCTTCCCCGAACCCGACGCACCCCACAACGCCACGACCTCCCCCGCACGCACCTCAAGACTGACGCCCTGCAGCACCGTGATCCGCCCGCGGTCATACGTCTTCGTCACATCCCGCGCCGACGCCACAATCTCCCCGCGCGCACTCATTTCGCCCCCTCCGTCAACCCGTCCACCCTCAACCCCAATTTGTCACCTATTAGGTGACAAATTGGAGCTTCACCTTCTCCTCCAAAATTTTCCGAATTCGTTAATCGATTCATATTATTCATATCTAAGGGCCTCCGCAGGCTGGATTCGGGCCGCAAAACGAGCCGGATAAATCGCTCCCGCCACCGCCGTCACCAACGCCGTCACCGCAATGCCCGCGACCACCAGCGGCTCCACGCGCGCCTGCACGTAACCGTTAAACTGCGGCACGTGCTCCATCACGCCGAGCACGCCCAGACCGATCGTGAATCCCACGATCAATCCGCCCGCTGCGATCATCGCCGCCTCGCCAAAAATCAGCGCCGCCACCTGCCGCTCCGAGAACCCGCACACGCGCAGCACCGCGATCTCCCGGATGCGGCCGAATACCGACAGCAACATCGTGTTCGCCACGCCCAACCCACCCAGGAAGAACGCGCAAATCCCCACCGCCCACGCCGTGAAATTCAAAATCTTAAAGCTGTTGTAGCTCTGGCTGAACTCCCGGTTCTCCAGCGCGATCACTCCGGGATGCGCCGCTTCCACCGCCGCCTTGAACGCCGCGCCCTGCGCCTGGTCGCGCAATTTCACCGCCACGACCGACGCCGCGCCTTCGCGATGAAAAAACGCCTGCGCATCCTTCAGCGGCAAAAACACGCCGCCATCTTCGAAGCCGTTTTCATTTTTGAAAACTCCGCCGACCTTGAACGTCCCGCGCCCGATCTCGACCGTCTCCCCGAACTTCGCCTTCAAAAACTCCGCCGCCCGCGCCCCGAGGTAAATTTCTCCTTCGGCTTTTCCAAATGTCTCCCGTGATCCCGCGCGCCACTCGCCGCGCTTCAACCGCGGATCATCCGCCTCGATGCCGAAGCACGTGACCACCGGATTCCCCGCCGCCGACACGATCCCGAACAGCAGCGGATGCGCCTCCGCCACCTGCGGCAGCGCACGGATGTCGCCCACCTGCTCCGTCGTCACCGAGCTGAAAAACAAATCCGACACATTTTTCTCGAACACCAGATAATGGCTGTCCGTCGAAAGGATGCGCTCAAACATCCCGATCGCCCCCGTGACGATCGCGAGGATCGCCAGCATCGCGGCCACGCCGAAACCGATGCCCGCCACGCCGATCAGCGCCCGCAGCCGGTGCCGGAGCAGATTGGTGAAAATCAAAGAGAGAAAGCGCATCACAAAAATCTCATGCCGCCACCGCGCTTACCATCGGTTCGACAAACTCGCGGTGAAACCCGCCGAGATAACCCCAGCGCGGGGAGGATACATCGAGTTTCCCCACCACCCGTCGCGCCTGCTCCAACAAATGCCCGATGCGCGCCCGCGCCGCTGGCACGCCGATGGCGTGCGCGAGATTCGGCCGCGTGAGTTCGCGGTCGCGACCCGTGGTCTTGCCTGTCTCGAACGCATTCATCAACGCATCCTGCAGATCGTCCGCCGCCTGGTAGGCGAGTCCCCAATAAACACACAGCGCCTTCAACGCATGCAGCTCGGCCGGTGACGGCGACGCCAGCAGCGCCGGGAAATACACCGCGAGCCAGAAGAGCGCGCCTGTCTTGCGCATCGCAACCGACGAAACGGCGCGGGCCGAACGGTCGCTCTGTGCAAAACTCAGGTCCGCCGCCTGGCCTCCCAGCAAACCCGCCGGCCCGAGACACGCGTCGAGGCATGCCGTCGCCTGGAGGCGGATCTCCGCCGGATAAGATGCGAAGGCAAAACCCGTGAGCGCATACGCGCGGTTGATAAACGCCAGCGCGCCGAGGATGGCCGGGGCCTCTCCGTAAACCTTGTGCGCGCACGGCCGCCCGCGGCGCGTCCACGCGTCGTCCATGCACGGCAGGTCGTCGAGCAGCAGCGAGGCGACGTGAAAATATTCGACCGCGCACGCCAGCCGTTCCGCCGGGCCGTCCTCAAGCCCGTGCACCCTGGCGGCCGCGAGCACGAGACGCGCACGCACCAGCTTGCCGGGATTGTCGGCGGCAAATGCGATCGTATCGCGCAGCCGCGCATCGGTCGCGACGAAGGCCGGACTGTTTTCAACCAATGCGGCGCGAAGGCGGATGTAGGAAAGTGGCGAAGTCATGGGAAGAGCAGATCCAGGGGTTGGAAAATCAGGGGGCCTTGACCGCGCCCTGCAGGTGAAAACGGACCTTCACCAGCGGATCGACCTTGAGCAGGCCGAACTTGCGGATGACCGGCAGACCGAAGTCGCGCGTATCGAGCGGAGCCTCGCCGTCGATGGCGTAAACCTTGCGGTCCATGATCACCGAAACAGGGAAAACGATCTCATGGCTCACACCGTGCAGCATCAGGATGCCGCAGGCTTTGAAGTGTCCTTCAGCTGCCGGTTCGAACGAAGCCAGCGTGAAAACACCCTCGGGATACTTCGTTGTTTCCAGCCAGTCGTTCATCGCCTCGTCCCGGCCTTCCTTGCCGGTGCGGATGGCGCTGCAGTTAAAACGAAACGAGGCGGTTGCAATGTGCCCGCCTTCCACGGCGACCGCGGCTTTGTAGGCCTCGAGTTTTCCGGTGAACGAATCCACGGTGGCCTTGACCACGATTTCCACGCGCGACTGCGCCGGATCGATGACCAGCGGTTCGGGCACGGCGCACAGACGGGCGGATGCCGCCATCAAAACGAGAAAGGAAGCGACGGAGGAGGTGAGTTTCATGATTGGGAATGTATCGCAGGTGATTGAATCGAACGGTTCTTCATGGGATCCGTCTCAAGCATGGCCGCAAAGTCGTCATTGGCGCCCAACACCCGCCGCCATCCGAGGAACACGAGCCAGCACACCAATGCGGTCACCAGCGTGTGGCTGAGATAATGCGCCCCCTTCAGCATCTGATAGCCGCCCATCAGCGTGCCCACCGACAAACCCATGAGCAGTCCGAGCCACCGGCCGCGCCGCGTGCGGGCCAGGCCCGCAAGACTCAGCAGCGCAAATCCTCCGCTGGCATGGCCTGCGGGAAATCCCCTTCCCGGCTTCGCCGGACGGTCGTTTTGCGGATAAGCCTCAAACGTGCGCACATACGGGGCGAATCCGCCGTAACGCCGGATCTGGCTCGGAAAAAACACGTTGGTCGTCGCCTTCCCCAACGCGATCAGCGCGGGCGCGGTCGCCAGCACGGCAACCACGACAAACAAATCGCGCCGACGCACCGGCGGACGGGACAGCCGCTTGCGCCAACGCGTGCGCCCCAGCGCCAGCACAAGCAGCCCGATCGCAAAAATGATGATCAGGATCTTGGGACCCTTGTAGAAAAAGACCCGGCCCCAGAAGCCCTCGTCGTCCACCAGCCAGGCATGTGCCTGAAAATCATAAAAATGATCCTGCACCCATAGATCGAGCCGGGTGGCCTCAAACACGGCCAGCACGGCGGCCAACGCGATCAGCGCGAGCCACCAGGTGCGGTCGATTGTGAAGGGAGGGCGGACGGTTTTCATTCCGAAGCCATCGCCTTGGCCGGATGGAAGTTCTCCTGGTCGAGCGCCCGCACCGCATACGCCGCCTGCTGGACATCGCTGATCGCCTTGTATCCGTTATTTTTATACAGATAGCTGGCCGTCTGGTAGTAGGCGATCGTCTCGTTGCGTTCGCCCGCATCCTTGCCTGTAGCGGACAGCGTGAAGGTTTCGGGATTATAGATGTAGGAATGGTGGTCGCGCATCGGCTTGAGCACGTCGAGGGTGCCCGGCTCGTAGAGGCCGAGTTTCTGGTAGTTGCCGATAAGCGCGCGGCGGTCGCCGGTGGCGGTGCGCACATCCCATCCGTAGAAACGCGTGGCGCAACTCCAGTTGAGCAGACCGAGCAAGGTGGGCGCATAGTCGATCTGGCTCATCAGGTCGCCAACGTGGCCGGGCGCGATTTGCCCGCCGGGCGCGTAAATGAGCATCGGAATATGATAGTTCTGCACCGGCAGCTCGGTCTTGCCCGCGACCGAGGCGCAGTGGTCCGCCACGATCACAAAGACGGTGTTTTTGAACCACGGCTTCGTGGAGGCGTCCTGGATAAGTTTGCCGATGGCGTAGTCGGTGTATTTCACCGCGCCGTTGCGACCCGAGGTCTTCGACGGCAGGTCGATGCGCCCGTCCGGATAAGTGTAGGGACGATGGTTGGACGTCGTCATCACGAAGAAGTGAAATGGCTTTCCGGCCGCCGCCTGTGCGTCGGCCTCGCGGATCGTCCAGCGGAAAAGATCCTCGTCGCACGCACCCCAGGCGTTGGCGAAGGTGATGTCATTGTCCTTCACAGCGGCGCGATCGACGATCCGGTAGCCGTTGCCGCCAAAGAACGTGTTCATGTTGTCGAAGTAGCCGTAGCCACCGTAGATGAACGCCGTGTCGTAACCGCGCGAATTGAAGACCGAACCCAGTGTGAAGAGACCGGCGTTGTTCGGACGCTTTACCAGCGAGCGGCCGGGTGTGGGCGGCAGCGAAAGCGACAGCGCCTCCATACCGCGGTCGGTGCGCGTTCCGGTCGCGTAAAGCTGGTCGAACACGAGGCTCTTCTTCGCGAGTTCATCGAGATTCGGCGTGAGCTTGGACTTGGCGTTATACGCGCCGAGAAACTTCGCGCTCAGGCTCTCGACCGTGATCTGGATCACGTTGAGATGCTGCTCCGGGCCTGGATTCTTGATGTAGCGCAGCGTGTCCAGCGCGGTGGCGGGGCCGATCGCGATGCTGCCGTCCTGCGCCAGCTCGCTCTTGAGGGCCGCGAACGCCTTGTCCTCGGGCATCGTCGGATAGAACTGATGATAATCGAGCTCGTTGTTGCGAAACGCCGCGAAGAGCGACCACGCGCCGTTTTTGGCGAGCTCACGATTGTAGGTGTTTTCAAACGCGGGGAGCTGGCTCGAATCAAGGCCCACCGCCCCCAGAATCGCCGCCGCCAGCCATGCGCCGCCGCGCAAATAACGCCGGCCCGCCGG
>DATHXF010000059.1:0-3672 GCA_035459785.1 Rariglobus sp.
TTGGCCGCGTTTCTTGTTTCAGAGGAAAACACCTACCTGACCGGACAAACCATCGTCGCCGACGGCGGTTTCACCTGCCAATGAACGCCCTCACCATACAGGCGCGAGCCCACGCCTACACCGTCGAACCTTTTTCAAACCTGGTCGCCGCGTTAAACAGCATCAGCGGACGCGAACGCGCACTCTATCTGGTGGACCGGCGTTTCCGGGCACTCTACGCGCCGATGCTCGCCAGTGTGCTGCCGGACGAACGGGTCGTCGAAGTAGAGGCATCCGAAAATGCCAAGTCCTTCGAGTCGCTCACCCCCGTCTTTCTGGATTTGCTGGGCAAGGGACTCAAACGCGACCGGACCCTCGTTGTGATCGGCGGCGGAGTGTTGCAGGATATGGGTTGCTTCATCGCTTCGGTGCTTTCCCGCGGGTTGCGCTGGGAACTGATCCCGACCACGCTTCTCGCCCAGGCTGACAGCTGCATCGGCAGCAAAAGCTCGATCAATATTGGTGCGTATAAAAACCAGCTCGGCACCTTTTATCCGCCGCACCGCGTGCTGCTTGTTGCCGGCGTGCTCGACACCCTTCCTTCAGACGAAATTCGTTCCGGTCTCGGTGAGGTCATCAAGCTTCAGCTCCTGGCCGGCGAAGCCGGCTTCCGCGAACTCATTTCGGATCTCGCCACGCAATCCTCCGCCGATTCCGCGCTGCTTGCCAAATGGGTGGACCGTTCCCTTGCGGTGAAACAGCCCTACATCGAAAGCGACGAGTTTGATCGCGGAATCCGTAATCTGCTCAATTACGGGCACACCTTCGGGCATGCCTACGAATCGGCCACTGCTTTCGCGATTCCCCACGGTATTGCCGTCATCCTGGGCATGCTCACCGCAACCGCCGTATCCGCGCGACTGGGGCTCGTTCCGGCCTCCCATTTTGACGAACTTCGCCGGCTGCTCGCTCCATGGCACCAACCCTATGGCGACCTTCTTCGCGCCGCCCAGCCCGAGGCGATTCTGACCGCCATCCGGCACGACAAGAAAAACACCGGGGACACGGTGAACTGCATTCTTACCCGCGGATTTGGCCGCATGGAGAAAATGCCTGTTCCGCTTGCCGAAACTCTTGCGCCGTCCATCACAGAGTTCATTGACCGGCGCCTCTATCTCCCTGCCTGATCCATCCACCCCCTAAACTCCTTTACCATGGCTATCGACCGCGACTTTTTTGAAAACCTCTTCGTCCTTGAGATGACCAACAATCATCAGGGTAAGCTTGAGCGCGCCCTTCAGATCGTCCGCGAGCACAGCCGGGTGGTGCGCTTCAACAATGTCCGGGCGGCGATCAAACTGCAGTTCCGCGACATCGATACCTTTGTCCATAAGGACTTTCGTGATCGCACCGACATCCGCTACATCCGCCGCGTGCAGGAAACCCGTCTCGAAAAGGCCGACTACGCCCAGTTGGTCGAGGCCATCCGCAAAAGCGGCTGCATTCCCATGTCCACGCCTTTCGACGAGAAATCCGTCGATTGGTGCGTCGAGTTCGACCTGCCGGTGATCAAGATTGCGAGCGCGGATTCGAATGACTGGATGCTGCTGGAGCGCATCGCGAAGACCCGCAAGCCCTGCATCATCTCCTTCGGCGCCACGCCGCTGAAGGACATGGATGACGTGGTGACCTTTTTTGAAAATCGAAACATTCCCCTCGCCATCAACCACTGCGTCGCGGCCTATCCCCACGAGGACGCCGAATGCGAGCTGGAGCAGATCGATTTTCTGCGCGACCGCTATCCCGGACACGTGATCGGATGGTCCTGTCACGAATATCGCGATTGGGATACCTCGGTCAAAATCGCTTACGCCAAAGGCGCCCGCACCTTTGAGCGCCACATCGATATAGATTCCGACGGCTTTACCGTTGCTCCCTACTCATCGACTCCGGCGCAACTCGATACTTGGTTTAAATCCTTCCATAAAGCGGTCGAGTTCTGCGGCACCGCGCGTCACGGACGCAAACTGCCGCTCGCAAAAGAAACCGCCTACCTGGACACCTACATCCGGGGTGTTTACGCGAAGTATCCGCTTCAGGCCGGACACATCCTGCGCGAGGAGGACATCTACATGGCCATTCCGCTCCAGAAGGGACAGATATCCTGCCGTGAACTCATGCTCGGCCAATACGGGCACAAAATCGTTCGTCCCATCGCTGCTGATGCTCCCGTTCGTATTGATGATGTAGATACGCCCTATGCGGGCGACGAGTCTCTTCGGAAGCTCATCTACGAGCGCGGGCTTTGATGCCGGTTTGGCTTTCAACGTGGCGCCGCGCTTAAACACCTTCTCGAAAAATTCGATTATCGCCTTGGTTGCACGGCTGGCCACGGTCGCGACAACCCTCACGGTCTCCGCCTTTGCCGCCCGCTCCTTCACGGGCGAAGAGTTCGGGCTTTGGGCGATTTTTCAGTCGGTGCTGTTGATCGGTCAAAACATGGACTTGGGTTTGCGTTACGGGATGGGCAACCGGCTGGCCGCATTGACCGCATTGCCCGAGGAGGAACGGGCCGATCAAATCCGCGAAGTGTATTTGGCGGTGTTCAACACGCTGGCTGTTTTCGGAGTGATCACGGCCTTGGTGGTCGGCCTGGTCTCGGGCTTTTTGCCTTGGTCGGAATGGCTGAACATTCATCAACCCGATCTGGCCTTGTCCGCACCCCGCCTGATGAGCCAGGTCGGCGCGCTGCTGCTGCTCTCTATGCCCGGAGCGCTCGCCGCCACGGTTTATTTCGCCAATCAAGAGATCGCGGCGGCCGGCTGGGTTTCCGTATTCAACGCGCTGTTACTGTTGGCCGGTTTGGTTGTTTCGACCCGGCTGTTGATGTTCGATGATGTCGTGCTGGTGTATTTTGCGAGTAATCTGGGTTACTCGTTGTTGGTTACGTTTGTGCTCTGGCGGCGGAAACGTTGGTCGTGGGCATGGCTCGGGTTTCGGCGGCAATGGTCGCTTATTTCCGGCTTCCTCACGCCCAGCCTGCGGTTTTTCGGTCTGACGCTGGCCTCGATCCTGACCGGCGTGGTGGGAACCTTGGTCGCCGGCACGGTCTTCGGGTTGGTAGTCGCCGGGCATTTCTCCCTCATGCAGAGGTTCTTTTCTTTTTTGCACACGATCCACATGGCGGTGCTCAGTCCGATGGCGCCCGAATACACGCGACTGGCCGGGGGCGGTCACTGGGATCGTTTGCGGGAGGCCCATTTGCGAATGCTGCGATATCTCTGGCCGGCGGTGTTTGTTCTGCTGGCCGGTGGTATTTGGGTGCTGCATCCGTGGCTTTTGCGGATGTGGACGGGCTTAAATATCGCCGACTATAAACTGGCGGCGATCCTGTGGCTGTGGACTGCGATGCAGGGTTGGACGAACACCTACTCGGTGGTGCTCAACAGTCTTGGCCTGGTGGGGTTCCAAGGCGTGATCGCTTTGCTGATGATCGTGCCTTCCGTCCTGTTGCCCTATTATCTGTCGCAGCAGTTCGGGCAAGGTGGCGTGGCCTGGGGGCTGGTGCTTTGTCAGTTGCCTGTGATCTTGATCTTGCCGCGAATGACCCGCACGGCACTCACGCGGCAGCTATGCAAGGTGTGAGGTCATGGATGCATTCATGAGCGAAAACACCGATTCCTGTCTCGAAAT
>DATHXF010000060.1:0-76631 GCA_035459785.1 Rariglobus sp.
CAACGCCAAGACCAAGCTCCTCATCACCATCTCCAGCGACCCCAAGGCGCCCTACTACCGCACCATCGACGTGCTCAACGCCCTCGCCGCCGCCTCCATCGACAACGTCACCTTCACCGTGGAAGACGGCTTCTGATTTGGCACGCGTCCCCATGAGCAATTCTCAAAACAAGTTCGTCCGCTACCTCAAACGGTTCGGCGCGGGATCGATGCTCATCAGCATCATCATCCACGTGGTCATCATCATCAGCGCCACCGTGTGGGTCGTCAGCTCCTCGATGCCCCAGCGCAAACCCAGCTTCCAGGGCGGCGGCGACAAGGGATCCGCTGGTGTTCAGCACGCAGTGAAGATGTCCCATACCCAGCCCAACCTTGCGACACTCACCCAGCGCATCGTCGTCGAAAATTCCAGCTCGTCAGTGACTTTACCCGACCTTCCCACCCCTGGAAAATCCGGTCCGGGCAGCCTTTCTCCCGGTGGCAGCCTCGGTGAAGGTCCCGGTGCGGGCCAGGGCGCCGGCATCGGAAATCTCAAGGGACCGATCATGCCTGCGTTCGGTTTTAAGGAGGCCCAGCCGGGCGGCACTTTGGTGGGACGCTTTTACGATCTGAAGCAATTCCGTGATCGTAAGCCTAATCCTGCTTTGGCGAAGCAGGGGCCGGCTCAACTGGCTGTATCCGAAGTTTCCTCTTTCATCAAAGGCGGCTGGAACATCAGTTCGCTTTCGGAATTTTTCCAAGCCCCGACCACGTTGTATGCAACGCAGATATTCATGCCGATGATGGACGCATCCGAGGCACCCAAGGCCTATGGAGTGGAGGATGAAGTCAAACCGATGTCTTGGATCGCCCATTACAAGGGGAAAGTCAGTCCGCCCGCCACGGGCGCCTACCGCTTCGTTGGCGCCGGCGACGATCATCTCGTTGTGCGCATCGACGGGCGCCTCGTTCTGGACGGCAGCGGCCGCATGGTCTCCAGCTTCAAAACCGACCGACCCAAATCCCCTTCCTACGCCTACGACTACAACTTCAACAATTGGATGATCATGGTTCGTGATGGTTTTACCGTCGGCAACCGCATGGAATTGCGAGCCGGCCAGTTCTACGACATCGACATCGTCGTTTCCGAAGGTCCCGGCGGGAGATTCTGCGCGATGATTCTCGTTGAGCAGGAAGGCGCGACCTACGCCAAAGACGCCAAGGGGAATCCAATCCTCCCTATTTTTCGGATCGCGGCGTCAGACACCGAACAAACAAAAAACTCGCCTCCCTTTTTGGCGAACGGACCCGTTTGGCGCGCTCTTCCCGCACCGAATACCGTTCGCCCGACCATAGGAATTAGACCATGATTACCAACCCCAAACAGATCGTATCCCTGATACTCATCGCAGCCTCGCTGGCAGGTTTCTGCTTTGCAGATGCCAGCATGATGAGCACTGAAGCTTCGGCAAAAGAACCAGCGGTCGAATTCGACTGGCAATGGTGCGGATGGGGAGGCGGCGGATTTTATCAAGCGTCCGTGTTTCATCCCGTCAAAGAAGGCGTGATTTACATGAGCGGTGACGTGGCGGGAGTCTATAAAACCGAGGACTTCGGCAAACAATGGCGGATGATCAACCATGGCCTCACCAGTCATGAAGTCTATTCACTGGCCATTGATCCAAAAAATCCCGAGACGATCTACGCATCCACGGTTCTCGGGCTAAGCAAGAGCACGGATGGCGGGGAGCATTGGACCACCTCCCCCAACACCGGCCCCAAGCAGTTGGCGATAATCGGCCAACGCAACAAAACCATCCACTCCATCGCCGTGGATCCCGCCAACAGCAACGTGGTCTATGCAAGCACTCCGGCGGGCAAAATCTACAAGAGCGAAGACGGAACCCAAACGTGGTCGGTCGTCTATGCACTCAAACAAGCCGGCGCGATTTACAGCGTCGCGGTAAACCCTAAAAAAACGTCCCAAGTCTTGGGCGCCACCCAGACCGCAGGCATCGTATTGAGCGACGATGGCGGAAAAACATGGACGGAACTCAACACCCCCGCGAACGCCGCTCATGTGGCGGTTGCTCCCGGCGACGGCAAAACCCTCTATGGTTCATTTTTCACCAACGGAGTTCACAAGTCGGTCGATGGTGGCCAGACTTGGACACCGTGTGACCCGGATGCCAAAAACAAGGCCCGCGTTATCCAAGTATCAGTGGACTCCTCCGACCCGAACCGGGTCTATTGCATTTCCTCCAGTGAGTGGACCGGCCGATTCTTCGCCAGTAACGATGGTGGCGTCACTTGGTCCGAAAACAGCCGTATTAAACCGAACTACAAGGAAGATCCCACTCTTCCGGACGAACCCCGGCAAAATGGATTGATCCCGATGAGCGGCCTGGCCGCCCTCGCCATCAACCCAAACAATCCCGACCATCTTTATATCAGCGGTAATTGGAGAAGCGTGTTCAGCAATGACGGAGGCAAGACGTGGGAAGAGAGAGTCCACGGAGCGGACATTACTTGCTTCTCCGATATTCGATTTTCAGGGAACCGTGCGTATGCGACCGCCATGGATGAAGGTCTGCTGGTCAGCGATAATGCAGGCAGCAGTTGGAGCCAGGTTTGGCCTCGTGCCTATGAGCAAAACCTCTCCGGCCACAACTGGCAGGTATCCGTCACTCAAAACAAAGGGGTGGACCGTATCGTGAGCACGGTGACGCCGTGGAACAAGACGGTCAGAAACAATGCGGTGGTTATCAGCGAGGACGGTGGAAAAACCAACAAGATCAGCGATGCGGGCCTGCCCGACTACATGCCGAAACTTAATACCATGTGGGGTGAAGGATACATGCGCGCACTGACCGTCGATCCAAACAATCCGAAGATTCTTTATGCGGGCATCGACGGAGATGCCGAGGCGGGCAAAAGAGGCGGCGGTGTTTTCAAGTCCGGAGACGGTGGCTACACGTGGAAACAACTTCCCAATCAGCCGGGCAGCCGCCGCATGTTTTATGGATTGGCCGTGGACCCGACCGATTCCAATCGAATCTATTGGGGCGGTTGCGGAAAAGATGGCGGCTTGTGGAGAACCGAAGACGGTGGCAACTCGTGGGAAAAGGTCTTCGCCGGTGAAACGTGGATATGGAACGCCGTGGCAGGAAAAGACGGCGCAGCCTACTGCACGGGGAAAAATGTGTGGCGCAGCGTTGATCAAGGAAACACTTGGCAACAAATCTCCCATTTCTCCAACAACCGCAGCCTTTCCGGACTTCAGGTGCATCCTGATAATCCGAAGATCATATGGATCTCGGCCACCAATTGGAGCACGGACACGGACGGTGCCATTTATAAGACGATCGATGGCGGTGCAACCTGGCAGGATATCACCGGAAACATCCCCTACCGAAAGCCCATCGTTCTCCGCTACAATCCTGTCACGAGCGAGCTTTGGGCGGCCGGCGTGACGCTATTCAAGCTCAAGCAATAACCTCCGCGAAGGATACTTCACCATGAGACAATTTCTGTGCGCACTGTGTTTTTCGATCATACTGATGCCCCTGGCCCAAGGTCAGGCGGCAGCAGGGAATTCAAACGCCAAGGAGCCTGATCCGCGACTCCGTCCGGGCGTGTTTGGCTGGGGCCTGCGCAAGGCGCCGATTACGGATCCCAGTCTCCCCAAGGTGCTGCTGATCGGTGATTCGATTCTGGATGGTTACCGCGCAACCGTTGCCGAAGGCTTGAAAGGCAAGGCCACCGTCGATGCTTGGATTCAACCCTATCATCAGAACTCGCCAGAACTGCCTGCGGAGTTGAAGCGGGTTCTGGCGCAAGACCACTACAAGGTGATCCATTTTAACATGGGCCTGCATGGATGGCTCAAGGGACGTATTCCGGAGGAACAGTTTGATCCTTTGACTCGAAAATTGGTTCGAATGATTCGCGACCAAGCACCCGGCGCCGTTTTGATTTGGGCGAGCACAACCCCGACTTGGGAACCGAAAAACCCGAAAGAACTGAACCAAGCCATCAATCCCGTCATCCTCGAACATAATGCCATGGCGGCAAAAATCATGCGGGAGGAAAAAATTCCGATCGACGATCTCTATGGGTTGCTGGTGAACCAACCCCAGTCTGCGTTGAAGGACGGAATCCACTGGAAACAGGAGGGCTACACGACTCTTGGTGCGGCGGTTGCCGATATTACCCTCAAACACCTGGAAGCAAAATAAACGCCCCAATCGTCTCCGATTTTCACCTGAAATCATGTCCCCTCCCCGTCCAACTCTTCCCGATACCGCCCGTCTGGGCGGATGGCTCCGCTCATGGGTGCAGCCCAACGGAGCCCTCCATGGTTTTCACAACCACCCCATCTGGGGCAGCAACCCGTTTCGCACTCTGGATTTTACCAGCGGACACACGACTTTCGCAGCGCCGTATTTGATGGGCCTGGTCGATTTGCTACGTCGCTGCCCTGACTCGCGCGCAGCCGAATTACTTCAGCGCCTGGTGGGGTTTCAGACCCGGGCGGTCCAAGACAACGGCCAATACGCTCACATTGGTTTTCAGGTGGGCGAGGTCGCCAAAATCGGCCTTATCCACAACGCCGTGCCCAACGTGGCGCTTGCCTACGTTGCGACCCACGGGCGTGCATTCCTCGCCCCCGGCCAGTTCGAGGCCATTGGCGAACGTCTTCGCGCAAGCTTCGGCGTGCTCGATCAACACTATTGCAACGACGATCCCAGGTCAGGCGTCTGCAACCAGGAATATGCCCGAACCTGGTCGCGCATGCTCTATGGCGAAGCCTTTGGTGACCCGCGTTGGCGCGAACGCGCGCACCAAGAACTCCATCAATTCATCGCCGCCTTCCATCGTCGCGGCTGGCCCGACTTCGATTGCGCGGGCACCTTGCGTTCCTGCTATGACCCCTCGGAAACTTTCGAGCCGGCCGAATACTACGGCCTTATGATCGAACCGCTTTTGCTGGGATGGCGTCTTTACGGGGACGCCATTTTCATTGAAGAAGCCATCGCCTTGGCCCGTCACATCGCACGCTCGGCTTGGGTCGATACAACCGGCAACACACGCTTGC
Organism: Rariglobus sp.; assembly: GCA_035459785.1. GTDB lineage: Bacteria > Verrucomicrobiota > Verrucomicrobiia > Opitutales > Opitutaceae > Rariglobus. The sequence goes on from DATHXF010000060.1 coordinate 5,078, forward strand.
ATCGCCAATGGTTCAAAACCCCGCACGGATACCAAAAGATCAACGGGCCTATGTGTATTTCAGGCGCCGGCCACACCGCCGCCGCCATCCATGCGCTGCTTAAGCACAAACCCGATGCCGAGTTGGCCGACTTCATCGAAAGGCTCAACGCGACCTACGCTCACTACCAGCATCCCGCCGGCTTTTTTCTCTCGGCCACCGGCTGGCAAAGCGAACTGGATGTGGCCCCGAGCACCGCGTGGCATGCCCACGATTTTTTCCACTTCGCACAGTTGGCCACGCCCGATGAGTCGTTCTGGGATACCTTTTTCGAACCGCGCCCCCGGGCCGCCGTCCTCCTTGGCCACCAATGCTTCTACATCGAACAGGGCGCACACTGGGCGATTGAAAGCTACCTGACGCATGACGATTTCCAGCTATACGGACGCAAGGACCATGACCGCTTTTTCCTGCGCCCCATCCCTTGGGTAAAAGATATGGCACCGATGCCGCCCGGCTTCGATTTTCCTGAGGTGCCCGACTTCTGGAAGACCGACGAAGGCATTCTCCTCGCCCAAGGCGATCCCGCCTCCCTCGACATCGCTTCCTTCGAGTTGCCCTTTCTCGGCACCAATACCTGAGCCCGCCTTTCTTGATGCCTTCCTCTCTGCCGGCCATTTTACCCGCAGCTTACACTCCCCGGCTCGCTCCCCGCTTTGGCGACGCCCGCGACTGGTGGTTTGAAAAACGCTTCGGCCTCTTTCTCCACTGGGGGCTCTACTCGCTCGACGGCTGGCACGAGCAAGAACAGTGGCGGCGTCGCATTGAGCGCAACGACTACACCCAACTCGCGCAGCGCTGGAATCCCGTGCGCTTCGATCCGGAAGCCTGGCTCGATCTCGCCGAGACCACCGGCATGCGCTACGTGTGCCTCACCACCAAGCACCATGATGGCTTCTGTCTCTGGGACACGAAACTGACGTCTTACAACACGATGAACACGCCCTACGGTCGTGACATCCTGAAGCAATTCGCCGACGCCTGTCATCGTCGCGGCATGCCGCTCTGTCTCTACTATTCGGCCGTGGACTGGCACCAACCGGACTACCCCAACCAAGGCCGCCATCACGAAATCCCCGCCCAGCCCGGCGATACGCCCAACCTCGCCCGTTACATCGATTTCGTAAAAGGACAGGTCCGCGAACTCTGCACAAATTACGGTGAAATCCACGGCTTCTGGTGGGACATGAATGTCGACAAGCATGTCGATCCTTCGGTCAACGCGCTCATCCGCCAGCTCCAACCCGCCGCAGTCATCAATGATCGCGGTTACGACGACGGCGACTTCGGCACTCCCGAGCGTGACTACGACAACCTCGACGGCACCGCGCCCTTCTCCAAACGCATCGAAAGCTGCCAGTCCATCGGCCGCGAAAGCTGGGGCCACCGCTTCAACGAGGATTACTACACCGACCGCCACCTTCTCCGCAGCATCGACCAGTTCCTTGCGCGTGATGCCAATTATCTTCTCAACATCGGCCCGCGCGCCGATGGCTCCATTCCCGATGAAGCCATCGCCATTCTCGGCCGCATCGGCCGCTGGTATGCATCCGTGAAAGAGTCGCTCGAGAACGTGGTCCCCGCCTCCTTCCTGACGGACAATCGCAACGTCCTGCTCACACGGCGCGACAACACTCTCTACGTTCATCTTTACAGGGACCCCGAGTGCTCTGCGGTAAAGCTCGCTCCCCTCGCCCGGCTCCCCCTTCGCGCCACCTTGCTCAACACCGGCGAACCCGTGACCTGCGTAGTCGACATGCCTCCCACCGAGCACGACAAGCAGCGCGCCTGCCTCCGACTGCGCGATCTCCCGGTCAACGAACTGGCCAACACCGCGCTCGTCGTGAAACTCGAATTCGACCACCTGCCCGACTCCGTCACCACCCGCTCAGCGGCCACGAACGACGTGATGGAACGCTGAGCGTGCTCATCCAAGGGCGAGGAACTGCAGAAGACACATCGCGCGCCTCGGGGTTTGGTCTCCACAGATTACGCCCGGACTTTAATCCGGTTCTTATGCCGTCTTGATCGGGATCAGCGGTCCCTGACCCTGCGGTAATGCTATCTGCGACACAGCTGCACGAAATGGCGCGAGATGGTCGACATGCTCGATTAAGCCGAGAGCTGAAAACAGATCACCGTGCCTGCATGATTTCCCCATTTTAAAAATGAGAAGGAAAACAAAGCCGGGAAGCCACAAGGACTCCCCGGCTTGGATATTCACCCGACTCTGTATCAATCGACTGGATTATTGTCCTTGAAAGATACCGCGACCGTTGGTGCCGATGAAAACCTTGCCGTAATTCTGACGGTCACCCGTCAAGGAGATGATGTCGTTAATCGTGGGATTGGGCAGTTGCACCCAAGTCACGCCATAATCATCGGACCGGTATACTCCCTTCACCCCGGCCTTGTAACCATGAATGAATACAGTGTAGCCGGTGCCCGAGGCGGCCTTGCCAAAGCTGACCTCAGTGACTTTGCCAATGCCCGCGATGGACGACCAAGACGTAGCCGAATTGGTCGAACGCCACAGACCTCCACCTTGGGTGTTGTAGGTGCCATCGTCGCAGAGCCAGACATCTCCTCCAGTGGGACACGCGGGCGATACCGGTGCCGCTATCAGCTGGGGTGTGCGCATGTTGTAACTGTTCCCATTGGGAACCGTTGAGGCCTGGGTCCAAGTGGCTCCGCTATTCGTGCTTCGGTAGATGACGTGGGCTGCGGCTCCAAACGTGCCGATATAGAAGTTTCCGTTGCCGCGGTCGGCGGCCAAGGGCTGACCGGAAGGGCCGGTGCTGTTACCGTTGGTGTAAATGCCCGTAATCTGGGTGTCAGGGCCGCCCGTGGACACCGTCCAGCTCACACCGCGATCTTTGCTGTAATACGCAGGAGTCACGTTGGTGCCGTTCTTGATGCCCAACCAGACAAGGTTGTTTGGATTGGTCGCCGAGACGGCCATACGACCGCCACCCTTCCAGAGCGCACCGGGGGGGGCATAAATATCGGTAGGCTTGTTGTTCCACGTGATTTCACCCGCCGGCAGGTTGTCCGTGCCTCCATCGCCTTCGATCCAGCTGGTGGTCGGCGTGCCATAGATGGCGGTCGGAAACGCATAGGTATCAGCTGTGGCCAAGCGATACAGCCGCAGCGTGGCGGAGGTGATCGCGGGCTGGCCGGTCAAGTCGAACTTGATGTAACTCGTGCGGACGTAGCCAGTCTGGTCAAAGTAGTTCTGAGCATAAAGTCTGACATTATTTCCGTAGTTGGTGGTCGCCCCACCGTTCAGGACCACGGCATCGGCTGTCGGCGTCAGCGCGACCGTGCCATTCAACACCATTTGAGGCGGGTTGGCCCCTTCCTTTGAGGAGAAGGCCAGGAGGTAGTTGTTCACTTGGGAAGAACTGGACCGCAAGACCAACGTCACCGCGGTCTTGCCCGCCGCCTGCTGTTGCTGGAGATACGGTCCGATATCAAAGGTCTCCCATCCGTCCGTGGGCGCGTTGGTGATGACCTTATAATCAACCTGTCCGAATGCGATCCAGTTGACGCCACCGTCTGTGGAAACTGCGCCCGCTCCGGCCGACTGAGTTGGATTAACCCAAGCGCGCGCCCAAACGTTCGGATTGCCCTCGGAGAAATCCAGACTCGTGTCGTTGCCGGCAGTAAGATTTCCAAAACGACTTCCACCCGCTCCGCTCGGGCGAACCGTGGTATCCAGATAGCGAAACCCGGCCACATCGGCGAGGCCGGTCATCAACTTGGCCCCAGTGGGAGCATTCTTAAGCGCAAGAACAACCGTTTCTTCCTGCCCTTTTTGAAGGGTATACCACCAAGCACCGGGATTGGTGCCCAGATTCTGCGCGTTGCGCGTCCGGTTTACCCCAAAGAAATCAGCCGACCATAGTTCGTTGGAATTGGCTGGATTCACCAGAAGTGAGGAGGTCGCGCCGAACCAATAGCCGGTCAAACTGCCGGTGCCGTCCGGTTCCTTTCTACCATGATTCGTCGAGGTAAGCGCGCCCTCGTTAAACGTGGTGCCTTGGCTAAACCAAGTCGTGCCTCCATCGGAAGAACGAAAAATGTTTGTGTAGGTCCCGGTGTAAAATTCGCCAACATACACGGTATTACCCGAAACATCATTGGGGTCGACCGCCACACTGTGATACACCAAGTTTCGCGTGGGATTGGTCCCCGTTACGGGAAGAGAACTCAACAAGGACAGCGAGCCCGCCCGCGGCATCTTGGCGACGCCACCGGTGCCTGCGGTGACGTATAGAGTGCCATTGCTGGCGATCTGCGCACGTCGGGGTGCCAAGACCGTCGCTCCACCGACTTTACTCCACGTCGTGCCGCCATCCGTGCTCCTGTAAACGCCTCCTGCAGTCGCATCCGAGACACCGGCGTAGATAATCGTGCTGCCGCTATTTTTATCACAGACCACAAACGTGATGCCAGTGTTCACCGTCCCAAACGGAACCGAAGTGGAGGGAATCTGGGAAGCCGTCCAAGTGCTTCCACTTTTAACGAACTTCCGCAGGCCGGTCGTGATGGACCCATACCAGACGATGTTGGGATTATTGGGATCGACCGCGAGGCGTTCTCCGGAGGCATTGGTTCCCAAATTACCCTGGATGAGAAAACTCGAATCCACGAGATACCAGGACGCACCTTGGTTGTCCGATCCGTAAATTCCCCGGAGACCCGAGGGCACGTTGGGATTTCCAGCCGCCACATACACCCGGTTCGGAGTGCTGGGATCAGTTGCGATACTTTCCACGGACATCAAGGCCCAAGCCCCTGTCGTTCCAAAAGGAACCATCGAGTCGCTAATCGAAACCCATGCGCCGTTGCCATCGACGTCACCGATGGGCGACCACCGGAACGCTCCGCCTACATCCGTGCGGCAGTAGATGTTGCTCCCCGTGGGATCACTCGCCAGCCCGATCACATAGCCACCGCCGCCAAGCGGAACGGTCCCCCAAGCGGGCACCGTGGCGGTGGTATAAGTCAGCTTGGGCCTGTATCCGCCGCTGGTTTCAGCCATGGCCACGATGTAGATGCCCGACCAAATATAGGCATCGAGACTGTTGCGGATAAACACATAGGCGGTTGAAGCGCCGGACGCGCGCGCAGCCGCCAGACAATCGTTGAGATGGTTGACCAACGCGGCGCCCGATTCGGTGACATTCGCATAAGCCGGCGTCGATGGCGTGATGAAATTGTCCTTTAGAAGGGCGGATGTCGTATCCAACGCACCTTCATAAAAATCAGCCGGCGAGATGGCCGGACTGGTGCTGTATCCCAGTCCGTAGAGATCGCCATTAACGGTCATGGTCGAACCCGAGCCCATCTGGAGAGCATAGGTCGCGGCGGAGAATTGCTGCGTCGGATCAGTCAGGATAGCCGACGGAATTTGAAAAACATTGATGACACTGTGACGGACACCTACATCCGCCCCAAGACGGCAATATTGTGTCGAGGTGCTGTTGACGGTGGCATCGCTGTTTGCCTGACCGTCAGCGACATCGCCGTAGATAGTGCCGGTGAGGGCATGAGCCGACGGTAGAAACAGTCCGGTGCCACCGATGAGGATCAGGAAAAGCGCCGGTAGTTTTCGCCAGTCGCAGAGAGCTGTAGGCCAGCCCGAGTCTTGTTTTTTCATACGAATACCTTTGTTGGGATTGCCAGGGTGTGGATGGACAAAATCTCCCCTGACTACGGAGGTTTCCTTTTCTGGGGTGGAAACCTTTCGACTATCGGGGGCGACTGATGTGAAAGCGGACTGAGCCAACGGTAAAAAAAAGGCGCCCGGCAACAGAGGTCGCCCGGGCGCACATTTATTTCATGGGTCTGTTCAAACAGTCATCCCTCTCGCCCGTGTGCAAAAAACGAGCAGGCACCGTTATCGTTTTCCGATCTGCCGTTGGCTCTTACTGTTTGATTTTGTGGAGCATCGTCTGCCCTGCCCACAGCTCGTTGGTCTGGGGATTAAACCGCAGAATCCCCGGCTTGCGATACGCCAGCGAGCCGGTGATGGCCGTCCACGTGGCACCGCCGTCAGTGGTCTTGAAAACATCTCCGTCGGCTTTGTCATCCCAAGTGACCGAGGAGACCCACATCGTGCGTCCGTCGCGAGGATCGACCTCGATGCCGACAATGGAACGCTTGTCATTGAAGTTGCTGATCTGCTTCCACGTTTCGCCGTGATCGGTGCTGCGCCAGAGGTTGCCACCTCCGGCGTAAATGGTGCCGTCTTTGGAGACGTGGACGTTGAAGATATACTGGTCCTGCGCGAACACCCGTTTCCACGTGTTGCCGCCGTCCTCGCTGCAATACACGCCGCCGTTGGCGCCGAAGCCGCCCCAGAAGATGCGCTGCGGGTTGGTGGGGTCGATCGCCAGACCGTAATACATGCGGCGGCTGGCAGGCTGGTTGGGCAGTTGTTTCCACGTGTAGCCGCCGTCCTCGGACTTGAAAACACCGCCGCCCGGCTGGTCCTTGGACGCATCACCATCGATGCCGAGATAAACAATCTTCGGGTTGGTCGGATCAACCGCGAGCGCACGTGGATAGCCACGACCCCACATGGTGTTGGCCGTGATCCGGTAAGCCGGCAGACCCGCCGTGACGGTTTTGAACGTTTTTCCTCCATCTTCACTAATAACGATCACGACCGAATTTTTGCCACTCCAAGGGCTGGCGGTGGCGATGATGCGGTCCACGCCATTAATATTGGTAACAGCCACGCGCCAGTTGTGCCCGGACAGTTCATTATCGTGTTTAAGCGGCCAGAGTTGACGCCAGGATTTGCCTTGGTCCTCGCTCACCAAAGTGCCTTCGTCCATCGCAGTCACATAGGTGCGGCTACCGCTGAAACGAATATCGGTCTGCACCGTGATATCGGCACCCTTCACACGCTCCGTCCATGTGCGGCCACCATCCTCGCTAAAGCACGGGCGCCAGTTGGCGCTGATGAAAAGCTGCTTGGGGTTGCGCGGATTGATCGTCAGGTTGGTCGGCGTGCTCAGCTGCACGGTCGTGCCTTCGGCGGGAAGCGTAGGATTGATCGTTGGATCGACTTTCATCGTCGCTGAACGGGTCCACGAAGCCCCGGCGTCGTTTGAGTAATAGAAGCCACCGTTCCAACCCTGCGAACCAATCAAATACACCTCTTGGGAGTTGGCGGGGTTAACCACAATCTCCAGCGCCGAAAATTTCGCGCCAAGTCCGTTCGACGCTTTCGCCCAGGTGGCTCCCTTGTCGGTCGATTTCCAGATGCCTTCGGTGAAAAAGGCTCCATAGATGACGTCGGGGTTAGCGGGATCAAACGCCGCGATCGCGGCGTTTGCAGGCGTGGCAAGCGCACGCCAAGTCTCCCCCTTGTCCTCGCTCAGAATCAGCCCCGAATCCGCGGTGGCCGCGATTACCCTCGAAGGGTTCTTCGCCGAGACCACCACACTGTAAATGCCTCCGGCCTTGGGCTCGCCGATACGAATGTTACCGTAACTCTGAACCTGCTTGTCGCGCTCGAAGTCGCGTGCGGTAGCATTAACCGCCTTGCCGTCCGCGCCCCGCATCGCGAAGAACACGCGGCTGAGCCGAAGGACCGACATCTCGTCGGGTGGGCCCACGCGGGAAAGATCCATACGGTTAACAACGGCCCAGTCGGGCGTTTTCGGAGCGGTCGCCACCTTGTCCGCATGTTTTTGGGCAAACTCGGGATCAATCGCAAAGTCCCCTGAACCAAAGACCACGTCCTGCATGATGCCGTCGGAGACTATTTCCTGAATGTTACGGCTTCGATAAATCAGCCCCGTGGAAGTCCGCAGGGTCAGGTAGGTCGGCTTGGGCGGTGAACCGTCGCCCTTCAGCGTGAGACCGAGGCCGAGGCAGTCGGCGGACGTCGCGCCCTCGGGAAATTTCACGGGCGACCAGATGCCGCCAAAATACGCATCGTTGGCCTTGCCCAATTGCACCCTCAAGCCGCCAGAGGAATCTTTGACCGCCTCTTTTTGATACACGACGCGCCAAGTAGCAGTGCCATCGGTGCTCTTGTAAACCTTGCCGCCCGGACTGGCCGCATACACGACGTTGCTGTCGGCAGGATCGACCGCCACGGCACGGATACTGCGATTGCGCTCGGCCGTGATGCGCAGGTCCTTCGGTCCCGTGTTTGGCACAAACTGCCAAGTCTCGCCGCAATCGGTGCTCTTGTGCAGACCAGCTCCGGTCACGGCGTAAACGATGTCGGGGGTCTTCACGTCCACCGCCAGCGAATACATGCTGTAATCCACGAGCCCCTTGTTCACAGGACGAAAGGTCCGTCCATGATCGACGGACTTCGCCACCCCGCCGACATCCATGCCGAGAAAAAGAACTCCGTCCTTGGTCGGATGAAAAGCGGCCGAGTAATAAAAGCCGCCCCCGCTCCAACCCGCGGGCTGCCAATCTGCGGCGGGTGCCGCAAACGCGCCCGTCGCAAACAAGACCCCGGCTGCGCAGAGCGTTGCTACCGCACGTAACCAAGAAGTTGGCTTATTCGGTCGGGGTAAAAACATAGGGATAGTTATCATGATCGTTTTATAGGATGAAAGAGAACCGGCCTCGTCACAAAGAGCGGGAGCGATGAGCCATCTTGGCCGAGCGTGAAAAGGCCCAATTTTCTGCGCTCATAATTCGGTGCGACCAGATTCAAACCCGACCGCCCATTACTCATGATTCTGTTTGAACAGATCACTGTGCTTTTGCGTGGATTCCCGCTCTGGATTTGCGCGGATCAGGCATTCATCGGCTCTAGAAGCTCCATCACCGATGAACACCCTTTCACTGGCTACAATTTGTAATTATCCGGAGGCCCAACCGCGCTCGTCCTCTTATGAACTATGGGTCAACGGGGAAAAAGTGGATGCACTCCACGCCGGCAAGGCCGACTTCGCCGTCTTTGAGTGCTCGGGTTCCGTGGAGCTTTTCATCGTCGCGGACATCAAGGCCGACGGCGCGGTCATCAAACCGCTTCGGCGCGCTCTATCCCCTCAAATCGACGGGCGTTCCATTCGTTTCCAAATTGAGGGACCCCAGTTCCTATGCCTCGACGTGCCCGGACTGAAACCGTTGTTCATCTACGCCAACCCGCCTGAAACCGAAAAACCCGCCCCCTCCGATCCAGGCGTGCGCTACTACGCTGCCGGCCGCATCTACGAGGAGGGTGAGATTTCCCTGCGAAGCGGAGAGACCCTCTACATTGAGGCGGGGGCCGTCGTGCGCGGAAACGTGTGCTGCTCTCACGCGAACAATGTCAGCATTCGCGGGCGAGGCGTGCTCGATGGCAGTTTCTATAACTTCGAAAAAGGTGAACGCCAAAGCTCCATTCTTTTCGACCACTGCACGCACATTGACGTAGCGGACATTGTCATGATCGAGCCCACCGGCTGGATGCTGGTTTTCGGCAGTTGCAACAACGCCCATGTAAACGGCCTGAAACAAATTGGCTCGGTGATCTCCTCCGACGGCATCGATATTTGCGGGTCGAGCAATGTTCTCATCGAGAACTGCTGCCTTCGCAACGACGACGACAACATCGCTATCAAGGCGGTTTCATACATGGAAAACAGCGGTTGGACGCAGGACGTAAAAAACATCCGCGTCCGCAAATGCGTTTTACTCAACGGACTTCCCGGAAATGCCATGGAGATCGGCTACGAGCTTCAGACCAGCCGCATCAGCGATGTGATTTTTGAGGATATCGACGTGATCAACGCACACGGCGAAGGTGGCGTTTTTTCGATCCACAACGGCGATCGCGCCATCGTTGAAAACATTCGCTGGGAAAACATCCACGTTGAGCACTACTGGGACAAGCTGATCGACTTCCGCGTGGTTTTCTCACGCTACAACAAAGACGCCAAGCGAGGCTGCATCCGTAATATCCACCTCAAGAACATCCGTGTCACCCACGCCTATTTCAATCCAGGCTGCTCGGTTTCTCTCATCAGCGGGTTTAGCGCCGACCAGCCCGTGCAGAACATCACGTTGGAGGATTTTTACCTGAACGATAAAAAAGTGCTGTGTGCGGACGATCTGGAACTGCATACGCGCAACGTGGAAAACATACGCTTTCTCTGAATTTCGTGGAAACAGCCGCGCCGTAGCTGTCTTGCTCAGTCATGCGCCTTGCCCTCGCCCCACTTTTTCAGAGCCACGCTGTCTTGCAACGCGACCAGCCGCTTCCTGTGTGGGGCTGGGCGCCGCCGCTCTCCCGCATTCGCGTCACCCTCGGTGATCACACGGTGTTCTGCATCAGCAACGCGCAGGGAGACTTTGTCGTGCGCCTGCCGCCGCAGCCGGCCGGAGGACCGCATACGCTCCAGGTCGAAGTCACTGAATCCGGCGAACACATCGTCCTCGACGATATCCTCATCGGCGAAGTCTGGCTCGCATCCGGTCAGTCCAACATGGAGATGACCCTCGCCCAAAGCGTCCCCTTCACCACCGATGCGATCGCTACCGCCGACTTCCCCGGGATCCGTTATTTCAGCGTCGGTAAACGCTCCCACCTCGGCCCGCACCGCACGGTTAGCGGCACTTGGCAAAGCGCCACTCCGGCTCTCGCCGGCGATTTTTCCGCTGTCGGATTCAGCTTCGCCCGCCGGCTGCATCGCGAGCTTGGCATCCCTGTTGGCATCATCAACTGCTCATCGGGCGGCACTATCATCCAAACTTGGACCAGCCGTTCCGGCCTCGCCCTCAATCCCGAGATAAGCCCCTGGCTCGCCGAGTATGAGTCGAAGGCTTGGAGTGCGGAGCGCTGGAAAGATGGCGAACCCGATGGATCTGCCTCCCAATATCCGCGCGACCCGGGAAACACCGGCCTGACTGCCGACTGGCACGAGCCGAGCTGCAACGATACAGACTGGGCCGAGTTGACTTTGCCCGCCACCTGGCAATCCGTCGGCCGGAAACATTCCGGCGTCTTCTGGTTCCGCCGCACGGTTGAGATCCCCGAAGCGTGGTTGGGTCGCGACCTCCATCTTCACCTCGGTGCCGCGGATAAAATAGACATCACCTACGTCAATGGCATCGAAGTGGGACGCACCGGTAAAAATCTCGAAGAACAACACTGGAACGTTCTCCGCACCTACTGCGTGCCCGCCGCCTTCGTGACCGGCCGCACGCTTACGATCGCCGTCCGCGTGTATTCATTCGTCTATGACGGGGGATTGATCGGCCCCGCTGCCGCGATGCGACTCCATCCCGCAACCCAACCCGAAGCCGCCTGTTCCTTGGCCGGCATATGGCGTCACAGTTGCGAGCACGATCTGGGCCTCGTCGTGCCTTCCCGCGTCATGGGTCACAACGAGCAAAATTCGCCCCACATGCTTTTCGACAACATGATCCAGCCGTTGATCCCTTACGCACTGCGCGGCGCAATCTGGTATCAAGGCGAGTCCAACACCAAAGAAGCCTGTCCCTACGCGGGGCTCCTGCATGGACTCATCCTGGACTGGCGACGTCACTGGGGGTTGCCCGACCTCGCCTTCCATCTTGTCCAGTTGCCCGGCTTTCAACCCGCACAGGAACATCAACCCGACAGTCTTTGGGCGCGTCTCCGTGAAGCCCAGGGCGACGCGCTATCCCTGCCGCACGTTGGCATGGCCGTGACCATCGATCTCGGCGAGGCCGGCGATATTCATCCTAAAAATAAAATGCCGGTCGGTGAACGCCTCGCGCAAAGCGCGCTCGCCCTCACCTATGGTCACAATTTAATCGCCGGCGGTCCTCTGGTTGAAAAATTCGTGTCTGCAGACGGCGAGATCCGGTGTCACTTTAAACACGCCGGCCAAGGCCTTGGCAGCAGGGATGGACAACCCCTTCGTCTGTTTTTCATCGCCGGCGAGGACCACGTCTTCCACCCCGCTCAAACGCGGATCGACGGGACGACCGTAGTGGTGAGCACCCCTGCCGTGACGCGCCCCATCGCCGTCCGTTATGCGTGGGCTGATAACCCCGAAGGCTGCAATCTCGCCGGTCCTACCAGCCTCCCCGCGAGCCCGTTCCGTTCCGACCGGTAGTGAGCCTTGGGCACCGCAAGGTGTCGAATGTCCTAAGAAACGCCCGTCGTGCGGACGAAAAAAAGCGTCCGGGACACCTTTCGGCACCCCGGACGCGGTAACGAAAAATCAAGCGCGGCGCTTGCGTGAGCACCAGACGCTGCCTGCCAGCGCGATCGACCCGACGAGAGCCGCGTAGGTGGAGGGCTCGGGGATGGAGGCGGCGGTAAACACGAGATCCAGACTGTTGCTGGTGCCCACCACGGAGAACGAACCGCCGCCAAGGTTATTGGAGAAGCCGGACGTTCCATTGGTAGCCACGATATTCACGTTAAACAACGTCCCGGCGACACTCGTAAGGTCACCCGTGTTCGATACCAGCGTCCAGGTGTGATTGATGCTATTGTCAAAATTGATCGCATTGCCGTTCACATCCGGCCCAATGCTGCTGAGCGACCAGAGATTGATGTTGAATCCCCCAGTCGTGAGTCCGGTCAAGTTTAGTCCGCCGGTGGTAATAGCGATGCTGTCAAAGCCCGTTCCAATCGAACCGGTAGCATCCATCACTTGCCAATTGTAGTTGCCGCCATTCGACCAAGTCTGCGCGCCGGTCGTCAGCAAACCAGGGCTGTTGCCCGGTGAAAGCGTGCCCGCAACCGCCACCGTTCCGCTGACCGTGCCCGAACCACCCAGCGTGCCCGACGCACCAATGGAAACCGCCGAGCCTGATGCCAAGCTACCGTTCACGATGAGAGAACCGCCGTTGACCGTGGTCGCACCGGTGTAAGTGTTGGCTCCGGTGAGGGTCAGCGATGTGCCGGCGCCGGCCTTGGTGAGAGCAACCTTGGCCGTGGAGCCGTTCTTGATGATACCGTCAAAAGTCGAATGGGTCGTGGTGCTCTCAACCGTGAGAGTTGCGGTGCCTGTGCCACTGGCGTTGTTGGTGATAGAACCATTAACGGTGCCGCTACCGCCGGTCAACACGCCCACCTTTTGATTGAACGTATTGAGATCGAAGACTCCCGCAACGCTTGCCGCACCATTGACCGCAAGAGTGGTCGCGGTGGGAAGACGGTCATTACCCGTAATGAGTTTGAGCGTTCCGCCGTTGATCGTGGTGCCACCCGTATAGTCATTGGATGCACCGAGCTGCACCGTGCCGCCAACCACGTTGCTGGCGATGATGATACCCGTGGTCAACCCGCTGCCACTGCTGATCTGACCGTTGATTTGATTGATCCCTAAACTGCTCCTTGGATTGATGGACAGGTTGTCGTTCAGCGTGATACCCGTGTTGATCCTCTGCGTGCTAGAGGCAAACATGTCTTGGAATTGCAACGTCGCGTTACCAGAGGACACATCAAAAATAAGGCGCCCCGTTCCACTCGCTACGTTTTGTAGTAAATAGGTATAGGCATTAGAGCCACCGCCGCTTGAACCAAAATAGAACGACCCAACCGTATACGATGCGTCGACACCTGCACTATCAGCGAGAGTAATGACTCTGAAGGAAGTGGCCGTAGGTATCTGAGCCAGATCACCGATGGCATTGGGAATCGTTCCGCTCCAGTTCCCCGATGCACCCCAATAGGTGTTGCCGGTAGAACTGGCTGAGTTCCAAAGCACAGCGCTCGCGTTAGGAACAGCCACTAATACGACGCTGGCCAACGCGGCACATAGCGCCGAATGCACCACGCTACGGCCGATGCACAAAAAGCTAAATGGGGATTTTTTTTTACTCATAATAAGGCGTGTTTGGGTGATCGAACTACAACTGGCAGAGTTTGGGGACAGACAAGGGGGCAAACGCGGCTGAAGCGGCGCTCGGGATTGGATGCAACGTGGCCGCTAACCTAACGCGGAACTAGTCCTATCGACGCCGCTGACAAATTCTTCATTTATCTGTTCAAACAGTTTTAGCCTAAACCGCCTGTCACGAGCGTGATTCCCCCCCATCCGAAGGACTTCAGCGAAGGACTGACGAGTCTGCGGGGAAACTTACTAAAGCTCAACATACCGGTTAAGCTTCAAGTTCTGGTATTCGCAGGGTGCACATACCGGCACCGCCTGAATCATACCAATAACACGGCACCCGTCACTCCGATAAAATCAGTGATTTGTATTTGAAATAAAGATACATAGTTATCCACTGCGGTTCCGAAGAACCGATTCAAAACACTTGATCTCCCCCGTGTTCTTCACACCTCCTGACGAAAGCTTCGTTTGACACGGGAGCATCCGATTCGTTTGTAGTGAAAATACCCCTATGCCATCCGGTAATCGTGTAGATGAAGCCGAAGCCCGCCTGCGTGAATGGCTCGCATCCCTCGCCCCCAAGCGCGGCGCACGCCTTCCTTCCGAACGGACTTTGACGGGTGAACTCGGCTTGAAACACTATGCGCTGAACCGTGCCATGGGCCGCCTGCTTTCCGAAGGACTGGTATCACGAGATGGGGCAAAATTATTTGCAGGCGCCGGCACCATCGTCACCCCTGATCACTCGTCTTTGTCCTGCCACTTGGTTGTCGCGCACCGGTCCATTTATATCCCCAGCTACCGGAAAATCGCCAAGGAAATGGGCATCAAGCTCATCATCCATACCTGGAGATCTTCCGAAGAAGTAATCCTCAATCTCGAACAGCTTGATGTGCGTGAAACGGAGGCGGTGATTTTCGATCCTCCTTACTGGGCCCCAGCCACACTTTGGGAACCAATCGTTAACCGGCTCTGCAAACATGGCATCCCGGTCATCTGCCTCGGACAGGTCGCATCCAATCTGTTCTCCGTGCTGACCGACAATCTCCAGGCCCTCGAACTCGCCATTCTCCATTTGAGCGAACTTGGCCACCGCGAGTTCGGCTTGGTCGCAGCCCCGCCCATTAATCCCTTGTCGGCGGAGATCCTGCAGGCTTGGGATGCATTGTGCCGAAAACACGGACTCACGGAGTCAATTCATCGGATACATCTGCAAAATCACCTGCGCTTAAAGGAGGATGCCGATGAAGTAGCCGATCTGGTGCTCAACCGATGGAGGCCCATCACCGCCCTGATCGTTGTCGCCATGCCCGAGTGCAATATCCAGCTTTTGCAAGAACGGCTGGCCCACAAGGAGTGCCATCTTCCCCGTGATCTTTCGCTATTACTCGTGGGTGAAGCCAAGTCGATTACCAGCACTACCCCACCGGTCACTGCGGTGGGTTTTGACATGGCAAACATACAGGCAGCCGCTTTCTTTCTGGCACAACGGGCGGTCACAAAAAGAAATCCGATGGGGATTCTTCCCCCTTCTTATGGCATCCGCATCCAGTCGCAGTTGATGGCAGGTCAATCCACCGGACCCGTGAATTCGCCTGGCGTGCCCACCAAGAAATACGATCCTCCAACGGCCCCAAACCTTCAAGATACGTCATCCGTTCGATTCAAGCCGGCCACCGTAACTCTCGCAGCCATGGAAGCGTGTTTGCGCAAAGCATACCCGCTCGCCGCCCGCGCCTTCTTGTCCGAACTACCCCGTTTCACCCAAGTTGATCTCAAGACATACGTAAACCGCCCGCTTAATTTCCGCCGTGGCTGGCTGGGTGATCTTCCGCTCAAACAACTCACTCCAGGCCTGCACGAAATACACGGCGTGCCCTTCCAAATCCTCGGCGGTCCGAAACGCTCCGACTGCGGATCCATCGTTTTTCACTCTGCCGTCAATACAACCGGCAACTCCAAAAAACTCCCCGACAAGATAAAAATCCCCATCGGATCCAAAGCCCAGGCCGTTTATATCCTGCACGGCTGCGGTTACGCCAAGTTCCTCCACACTTTCGCGCATTACTCTTTCCACAACCGAGCTACTTGTCTGGATCGCGTTCCGCTTATCTCGCTCGGACAACCGCCGCCGGACTATAACTGCGGACAGTCGGAGCCCATTACCGGAGTGCCTAATATTCAAGATTGGTGGCCGGACTTCCCGCACACGGATTATCCCCATGCCCGCATGGCGCCTCTCTTGGATGTCGACAATGCCAGTCATGTTTCCCGCCACGTTTATCTTTACAGCTTGGAGTGGATTAACCCGTCACCGCAGACGGTGGTGAGCCACTTGGAGATCACCGTCGATTCAACACACTCAACAACCCTTGGGGTGCTGGCGGTGACGGTGTTAAAACCGTAAACTCTCAGAATTTTTTCGATTTTCGGCCGAACAACAGCGGCCCGATAACCACCGTTTTCCGAGGCATAGTTCTCAATTCCAACACTCGTAGTGTGCCCATCCGCACCTCGCGCCTGGTCCCAAATGTCCACCTGTGACGGTTGCCGGACGGATGTGGGCACACATCCCTGATTTGAGGTAAGAGAAGCCTTCCTGCCCGCCGATCTGTTCAAACAGATCCATTAGAAAATCCCCGGCACCATGGAAAACACTCACACTCCTCCGCCCCGTGAGTAGTCGTTCGCCATACCCCTCCAACGCTTCTGAGGCTGTTCCCAAAAGCGGCGACCACTCCACCCAAACTGCCGTATCATGCAGTTATCCACCCAAACCCGCCCCAAGGGCTTTGCCCTCCTTATCACCATCACACTGCTGGCGTTTTTGGTGATGCTGCTGGTTTCGCTCGCCGCACTCACCCGGGTCGAAACCCAAGTGGCGAGCAACAATCAACAACTCGGACAAGCCCGCCAAAACGCGCTGATGGCGCTGAATATCGCCCTCGGTCAACTTCAGAAATACACCGGTCCCGACCAACGCACCACGGCGCGAGCGGATATCGATTCCACGCTGGTGAACACGACGACCGCCAGCGGACGATGGCTCGGTGCCTATGGCAGCGGCGCACCGGCGGATTACACGACGACCCCGTCGTCCATATCCGCAGCTGTGGTAGCCGCCTCAGATTCACGCGGCAGCCAGGCCAAACTGCTCAACTGGCTGGTCAGTGGCAATGAAACCACCGCCTTTAATCCAGCCAGCCATACGGGTGCCACCGGCAACATCACCACTCCTCCGACCATCTTTCAATTTACACCAAACAGCACCGTGAACGGACTGAGTTCAGCCATCACTGCCCTGACAGAAACGATCACAGTCGCCGATAAAAACAACGTTCCTCAACCTGCACGCTTGCTCGTGGGAGCCAACACCGTGGGCGATTCGCTCGTCGATTACGTCGTCGCCCCGCTTAAAGAAATTTCGGCGGAATCCCCAGGCATGGGCCCGACCGCCGTGCCGATCGGTCGCTACGCTTGGTGGATCGGAGACGAAGGATCCAAAGCACGGGTCAATCTCCCGATGGCCACAAGCACTCAAGCCGCCAACGCATTTACCTCGGTGCAACGCGCGGCCGTGGAATTGATGGATGCGGTGCACCCCGAGGACGCAACCACGCTGACGCCATCCGACATGCTGGATCCCACGGGGGCTGCCTCGCGCTACAATCCCTCGGATATCCAACTGCCTCATCTTCTTTCCTCCGGCCAGCTGCCGATGCTCTCAGCGGCAAATGCCAATGCGCTGAACATGATGATAAAATATCGTTATCATGATCTTTCCGCATACTCCGTCTCGGTCCTCTCCGATACTTATGCCGGAGGCCTGAAAAAAGATCTTTCATCCGTGCTGGCAGATACCAGCCCGGCCCTTCACTCAAGCCCCGAAGCCGACACGGATTACATTTTCAAACCCCAGCCGACCTCAGGCAGTTTTACCACGAATGAGTTCGGCGTGCCTACGTGGGGACAGCTGCGTTCCTTCGTTAAACAAACGGTTCCCAGCACAGGCGCGCTCAATCCCTCTGCCCCTGACATGATCCCGGTCGCGGGGAAACCACCCATCCCCACTCGCACCAGTGTGGCGCCGGTTATGACTTATGCGACGCTGGGCTTCTGCTACGGAGTTCGCATCAGTGCCCCAAGTGCTCCCGATCCCACACTTCCCGGAAACCCGCTGACTAGCGACATTCCAGGCACTCCGATTCGTCTGGGAGCCTTTCCGGTCGTGGTGCTATGGAACCCTTATTCATTCGATATCAATCCCGCGCTCTACGAGGTGGGATTTCGCAAGCAAGCCAACGGTAACTTCGAGCTTCAAGCCGCTCCGTCCGGCACCACGAGCGGCGGCTGGAACAGCACTCATGTGCGCGAGAGAAACACGTTGGACGGTTACCTCGGTGCGACTGATCCCTACATACGCTTCCTGATAGAAACGCCCGTCATACCGGCCGGCCAAAGCCTTGTATTCACGCTAAACACCACCGACATCGAGTTCCAACAAGGCGATTATTCCTGCCGTCTCATCTACGGTTATCGCCAGCTCAATCATGTCCTGATGCCCCGATTGACTACGCTGCCACAGCCGGGCACGCCGGCAGACATCACCGCTTCGCATATGCTCTATCGCGTGGGCGTGAATGCGTCTACCAGCTCATTCTATGGTTGCCCGGTGACCTACTTTGGCGGCGGCAGCAATATGAACTTCGGTTCCTCCGATTACTCTTATTCTTATTTCCGTCTCATCAGCCCTACGCTTCCCGCGCCGGCATCGTCCGTTCCTCCGGCGACCTTCCCCAAAAACGTTTACCCTTATGACACCACTGCTGTCGCCCCTGCCACCGCAGGCCTTGGTATCCTCCAATGGCTGGGGGCATTCAGACCTAACGGCCAGTATGGTGCGGCTCCCTATGGCCCCAGCGAAGGTTACTCCAAGTATATGTGGCCCGGCACCGGCACTCCCAATGCGCTTCTACGAAATGAAGGCGAAATAGGACGGATATCCTCACCCACATTCTGGCTTCCCTTCTCCATGCGCTTTAGCGGTGCGGACACCCGTTGGCTCGCAGTGGCCAATCCCCGTGCTCTCTTCGTTAGCTCTCCTCCATTTCCTGGATTTTCAGCCGTAGAACCTCCCAACTGGCTTGCCAGTCCCGGGTCCATCAGCTGGCCGCCCGGTCTCAATGTTATTGGAGGCGTAACATCCCCTCGAGCCTGTGCGGGAGTATCGTTTGCGGTTCCACCTCCCAATGGCGCTGCGGTTGACGCCACTCTCTACGAATTCCGCCCGCACGACCAACCGCTGCTGTCGATCGGGCAGCTTCAGCACGCCAACCTTTCCTGGCTGGCGGATAACCCGGCCTACCCCATCGGCAACAGCTCGGGCAACCCTGCACTCAGCAGCGCGAATACACTGATCAGTCAAAAATCTCCAAGCGGTTTCTCCGGGCCTACGGCCTACACCACCACGGTCTATGATTCATCTTGGATGCTCAACCGCGCCCTCTGGGACCGGTATTTTGTATCCACCATTCCTTACAGTGGAAGCGGCTCCGCCACCGACACCTCCTCCACCATCATTCCGACAACTCTACCCAATCCGCGTTACAGCCGTTATGGTTCGCCCTCGGATGCGAACCTGCGCGACGCCGTCAAGGTTGCGGACAACCTTGTTTTACTGGGTGGATTCAATATCAACTCCACATCGGAACAGGCATGGCGGGCGGTCTTGGCTGGCGCGAATCGGCTTCTTTACGACCCGGTGGCCGCCTCCACTTCGAGCGCGGAGTTGGGCGCCGCCCTTTCCCGTTTCTCCAAACCGCCTTCAGCACCACCGTCCACACTGGATAATACCACTGCCTGGAAAGGGTATAGAATGCTGGACCAGTCCCAGATTGCCCAACTTGCCCGCTGCATCGTGGCAGAGATACGTTCACGCGGACCGTCCATATCCATGGCGGACTTCATTAATCGCCGGCTCGTTGACAACGGCACATTCCCGCAAGCGAACGACAAACGACTCAACGGAACACTCCAAGCAGCGATTGAGGCTACTTCAACGCTCGCATCACCAATCAATTCACCCACAGCGGCCCCGTATACGACTTTAGTGCCCACACCGGCTGCATGGGTCGGCCCTCTGAATCCGTTCAAGAGCGGTTACGGAGAAAATGGAGTAGCTCAAAAAGTGGCCCCGCGAAGCGCAAGAGCCGCCTTTGCCCCCCAATATCTCACCCAAGCCGACGTGCTCTCGGCCATCGGCAGCGGTTTTTCAGCTCGCTCCGACACCTTCATTATTCGCACCTACGGAGAAGTGTTGGACGCGGTCAACTCAACCGCAACAGCGCCAATCATCACCAGCCGTGCATGGTGCGAAGCAGTGGTTCAACGTCTGCCTGAATACGTTGATCAGGCCGATCCAGCACTAAGTGCCAACGGCAACACGACCGCCCCGTCCGCCACCAATACCCTCAACAAGAGTTTCGGCAGGCGCTATAAAATCGTATCGTTCCGCTGGCTTTCCAAAGACGACATATAAAAAATATGATGAACACACCGTTCCTGCGCATTCGTCACTTCTTCGCCGGTATGGCCGCGCTGACATTGCTCTGCCTCTGTCCTATGCTCACGGCCCAATCTATTTCGACCGCACCCAAGGCGGTTCTGTTTCAAACCCTCGCCCTCAATGCCCCGGTATCCAATTTATTCTACGAGCTGAAAGGCAAGCCCGTGCCCATCCAAGCCAGCACTTCCGACCTATCGCGCCTTTATGAAACGGATGCGGACCGGAAGGTTTCAATCTTCCGACTGGTCCCATCACCAGACCCGGCTGCTCCCCCGCGCCGCATCACCGTTGCCACTCTGAACCTGAATGAAAGCCACCCGTATCTGGTGCTGCTGACCGGCTCATCAAAACCCGAGAGCATCACCGCAAATGCACTGGAAGATTCATGGCAGAATCACCCCGAAAAAACATTCCGCATCATCAACCGGTCCAAACGCAAAATAGCGGTGCAGCTTGGCGCCGAGGAACAGATAATTGAATCCGGTCAGTCTCCCGTTTTTCAGTCGGCAGGAAGTGGCTATGACTTCGATTTCAAAATGGCTTCATGGGAAGGCGATCACTGGGGGCTGCGCGTGCAAGCCCCGCAATCAATCATTCCCGGCACCCGCGCAACCATCGTTGTTTCCGATCCCACTCCCACTCCAAACGAGGCCAATCCGACCGGATTAAGCATGACCACGGTATTCGACGACAAACAACTGATCAAATAAAATTGGCCGGCTGCCACTCACCACACATTTAAGTCAAAGAGGCACATCTGTTCAAACAGACGCATCAGAAAAACAGGATGCAGCTCTTCAGCTCTGGAATGAACCGCGCATCAGGCGCGATATTCGCCTCAGTTCACAACCATCATGAATCTTCGACTACCCCTGCCCTCAATTTTCATTCTACTGGCGGCCATGCTGTCTTTGCCGACTACTCAAGCGGCTTCGGCCGAGCAGAGCACCAGCCCCGGCGAGACACGCATCGCGCACTGGAAAGATGATCGCACGGCGGCCTTCCTGCTGATGTTCGATGATAGCTGGCCCAGTCACTGGATGATTGCAGTCCCAGAACTGGTGAAACGCGACATGGTCGCCACGTTTTATATCAATCCGGGCAAGGGCGAATACAAGGTGTATGCTAAGCGTTGGGCCGACATTGGGGTCCAGACCAAGATGGTTTTCGGCGACCACACCATGACGCATAACGGCGTCAAGAACCTGGAAAATGCCCGCTGGGAAATCGGCGAATGCGCCAATATCATCCGCACGCTCCAGCCCGGAAAAGCAAACCGCCTCGTTTCGTTCGCCCAGCCAGGCGTGGATCCAAAAAACTGGGCGATCACCAATGCGGAACGAGATTCTATTCTGAAAGAAAACAACCTCATAGACAGGCCTCCTTTTCAAAATCACGGAGCCGTTTATCACAAGAAAACCCTCGATGAGATGGTTGAATTGGCGGACAAGGGGATCGCTTCGAAAGGCATGGAATACCTGATTCTGCATGGCGTTGAACGAATCACTCCCGACTGGGGATACCAGGATTTCTGGCCGCTTAAACAGGCGATTTTCCTGCCTTTGCTGGACGCCTTGAAGGAAAGAAGCGACAAAGGCGATTTGTGGGTGACCGACCATATCTCGCAGCACCAGTATGCGATGGAACGTGATCAAGGCTCAGTGAGCATCGTCGCAGTCGATTCGAAACAGATTCGTGTCCGGCTAATGAGCAAAGCCGACCCTGAATTGTATGATTATCCGCTCACGCTGATCACCCGTGTGCCCACAGGTTGGATACAAGTTGAAGTGATCCAAGGCGACCAAAAGACTGTCACCACCGCCTTGAACGGCGTTGTCCGTTACGACGCCAAGCCCAACGCAGCGGAAATCATAATTCGTCTGATAAACCGGTAATCACTAAACTCCCGGGGTTTATTTTAAGACTCCCACCGACCACGGGCGTTCGCCAGGAAACTCTAGTTCGAACACCTGCCCGCTTCTGCTACCGTCCGTTCAGCGGCCAACAACAATCTGATGGAACGCTGAGCCGCCGCTCAATTGGCGGTGAACTGCAGGATACGCATTGCGTGGCCCGCCGTTTTGGGCTCACCGGAAATGCGCAGAGCAAGCAGATGGCGGCCGGACTTTAATCCGGCTCCTAACATGACCGTCCACGGGTAATGAAGGCTGCCGCTGAAGGAGCCGCTCAGGTTGATCGCACGGAATGGGCCGCCATCCACACTGGCTTCCGCGATGCCGGCATCAGGTCCGGCGACCACGAAAGCGCCCACCGCCGTTCCGTCGAATTCGAGCGTGAGCTCGGAACCCGGTTTTATCGCACACAGCATCGGGATCGACGTATAGCGCTCGCGTTTTTCGCCAGGCAGGCTGCGCCAATCGGGAACCGCCAGGGTCCAGCCGCTCTTCACCACGGCCTGCTTCGGATCGATGAAGCGTCCGTTGAAATAACTAAAGGGGTCGAGTGGTTTGGCCGGCAAATCATGCGCACGGCTCTGAGCCTGGGCGGATAAGGGACTGCTCCAGACGCGGGAAAACAAGCTGTCCATCATCCGTGCGCAAAAATCAGCGCCGGCCGGCTTGGGATGCACCCCTCCATATTGCTGCCAGGTAATCTTGCCTGCGGCTGCTTGGTCGGTGAATTGTTTGGCCACGTTAATCGTGGATATCGCGTAGGCTTGAGCCACGACTTCGTGCGCTTCAATCGACAAGGGCGTCTTTCGGGCTTGATAGGATTTGATCATGCCTTCGTTCACAAAAAACGTCATCACGATATCAATCTTCGGATTCTTTAGGCGTGCCTGGCGAATGATGCCCTCCATGCCGCGAATGCATTCTTCGCGTGAAAAACGTCCGTCCTGATCGTCGTTCACCGCAAATTCGACAAACAGCAAATCCACCGGGCCCTGATCGAGAACATCACGCTGCAGCCGGAATGCACCGGTGCTGGAGCAGGTCGATGCCAGTCCGGCATTGGTGAACGTGAAGGCGGTTTGAGGAAAACGCTTTTGGAGAAGATCGCCGACCAGCGGACGATAGGCATTCATCTCGGTGATCGAACCGCCCATGAACGCGACATTGCCCTTGCGCTGTCGCTCAAACTGCAGGCGCGAATTATTGAGGTCGCCGCGCACCTGAACTGTTTTTTTCAAAAAATAAAACGGATGACGTCTCGTTGGCAGACGACCCGTTGATGAAAAAAAACATCAGTCCAACGATCACACCTATGCGACGCGACGGCATGAACAGAGATATGGTCATGGCAGGAGAGGATATCGCGTTTCAGCGAACATGCGTAATTTGATGATCACCTCTTTGTGTCGCCGGAGTTCAAAAGCTATTTTCCACGGCATTGGGATTACTTCCTTTTTGATCGTGTGTCCTGTTGCAATCGGCGGCTCTCAGACGGGTGGCAAGACGCAGGCCCGTCACCGGCTCCTGCGACTGGACGAGCAGGCAAAGATGCCATCCCCGGCGGTTCCACGTGATTCCGTGAGGCAGTTTTGCCGTAGTCACCTCCAGCGGCGCATCGGCTTCCAGTGACAAGGCGCCACCCGGCCAGGTGATCTGCACGGTTTTGGCATCCGCACCGGGGATTATCGTGACCACCGTATCGTCGGCCAGATGCCAGCGGAACAGCACAAAGTCGGCTTTGTCTCCGGCCAGCGCCACGGTGTCTTCCACCTGCAGCCCGGCCTTGTCCCAGATCACCCTGCGCCGCCAGTCTTTTAATACTTCGGCTGCATAGCTGCCGGTGCCATCCACGACCACCTCGCCGCCGTTTTTGTCCAGGTGCCTGACGACGATGGGGGTGTCGCGGCCTTTCAGTTGGGCACCCGCCGCCGTTTTCCCGATTTGCAGAACGTTGTGCCCGAGCCCGCCCTGATACGGCTCGGGCGTCTCCATTATTTTGGCATAGTCCGAACTGCCGGCTTCAATGAGCACCTCGCGTCCACCCACGATGTAGTTGACATGGCCGTGATCACGGTGGTCGTGATCATCGGCGGATGAACCGCCGCGCACCCATACTCCGTCGGCCTCTTCATGCCAACCATTGCGCCACGTTACCAGCGGACTGGAGGTAAAGGCGGCAAATGCGTCGGGCAACGACAGAGATCCGAACGGTGGCTTGGTCGATTGGATATATCGCAGGCTCAACGCCGATGGATACAGGCGGGGAAACAACCGCGTGATGGCGCCGCACAGATCGGGCCGATCGTCGGCCATGGCACACAACAGGAGCGAGTCGAGTAGCGTCACACTGCGCGGCGGTTGCGGCGAACCGGATTTCATGTCGGGGGTTTGCAGGTCCATCACACGGTCCGCTCCGTCATGAATGTTTACGACATGATTGCCGGGCTGGAGCAGATGCAGAAGCCAGTCGCCAAACCGAGCGAGATGCGGATGCTTGATCAAGCGCCGATCTCCCCGCTCCGCCATCGCCAGGGCCGCATGCAGAATTTCCTTGGTGGTGAACGGTCCATACCACGCACCCTCGTGATGGGCGCCGTCGCGGCCCTGGGCGTCGAGCGAGCGCAGGACGTTTTCAATGGCGAACTCATAGGCCGTCGCGTTGGCCTCCTTGCCCAACTGCAGCACCGCCATGATCACGCCGGTGTTGGGAAGCACGAATTGGTTGGAAATCGGCGTATTCCAGAACCACGGGCGGCGTGTGGCGAAGTCATCCTGCACGCCCGCCACTTCCTGTTGCATCAAAAGGAGGAGCTTGGCGCGCATGGACCCAGGAATCGTGTCGCCCGCGGCGCGGAGCGCGTCGGCAATGGCGCGCAAGCCGTAGCCGGTGCCCAGCCAGTTGCCGTCGTTGTAGTCGGGTGCCACGGACGGACCGCTGGCATACAGGGTCCAGCCCGGACGGTTGAGCTTCTTCCACGTCGCCACTTCGTCCAGTTGCGCGTGCAGATGCGCCCGCAACTCGGCCTTGAGGTTCTGATCGGGGCAATCACGTGCGGCCACGGTCAGGAGCGGCAGCGTCTCCGCCAGTTCCCACGCCTGAAAAAAGTCCGACATCGACAGGGCGAAGAACTCCCGTCGGTTGCCCGTCAAGGCGGCCGCGCGGGTATCGAGATATGCCGGCGCGATGTCTTCAAAACGATAGGCGCGCCGGACCAGCGGCCGCGTCGCAATTTGGCGCGCATGCGCCAATATTTGCTCAGGAATAGTTGGCATTGGGAGATTGGATCGTGATTCAGACGCAATGGTGCGCTCGCTGAGACCTCAGGGCACCTGGCCTGAAAAATCGTGGCCGACGATGGCCGCGTAGACCGTCTTGGCCAGCACGGTGGCTCCTTCCGTGTTGGGGTGGAGATTATCTGGGAAGAGCTTGTCGCGTTTTAGAAGCGCGCCATGCACATCGATCAGACTGGCCTTGGTATCCTTGGCCACGTTTCGGATCAGCGGAATCTGCTGCAACACCGTGGACTCGGTGATGCCCAGGCGACCCGCACCGGGGATATAGGGCGTCAGGTTGAGGAAGATGCGAGGCTTGGTGGGAAGCGCCTGAAACTGGCGGACGAGATCTTGATAGTCGGCGACAAACCCGGCGTGCTTCTTCCAATTCTGCGGCTTGGCGTCATTGGTGCCGAGCTGGATGACGACGATGTCGGGCTGCGAAGCCAGGGCCCGTTGGAAATACTCGGTTTTTTGATAGGGTTTGTCGCCAGAGTTGAGAAGAGTGGCACCACTCACCCCGTAGTTTTTGACAAGATAAGCCTCGCCGAGCATGCGCTGGAGCTGAGCGGGATAAGCGTCCCGCTCGGGATTGGTGGTGCCGGAGCCGGCCGTGATGCTGTCGCCGACACAGATGACGCGTATGGGCGCCGGAGGGGCGGCGAACAGCGTCAAACCGAGACCTGAAAACAGACATAAGAAACGCGCTAGGTGGATTTTCATGATAGAGAAATGAGCGATTGGGTAAGAGACCTAGTTCCAAAAAAAGATGAGCGCACGGATACCTCCGACTGGGATTTCGACGGAGATACGCCCGGACGCCTGATCATAGTCATAATTCACCGACGAACCAGAGGCGTCTGTGATGGCCGCCGGTTTACACCGGGACCAAGCCAGCAAGCGCCCGCCATCACGCAAACGCACCGTCACCGCCTTGTCGCCATGCCACTCGCGCCCGCTCACCGCGCCGGTGGAGTTGAGTTTGTCCGCAAGACCGATGACCGCAAAACCGCGCACCACGGGCGCGTAAGACACGAGCTCCCAGCCTCCCTCCGAAAGCGTGAAGGGCATGCGCGTGGTCCGACCGGCAGTCCATAGCAGGTCGGCCTGGTGCGCATACCCGATGAAGTGCTCCCCCTCAAATCCGGGAATATCGTCAGGCGACACCCCGCCGGTGATCGACGCCACGGTCACTCCGGGTTGGTGCCGGACGTTGAACAGGCCGACTACTCCGCAATCGCGGTTGCGGTTGAATATCTTCAGCAGCACGTCGTCGCGCGTCGGATCGGCGAACAAACAATCAAGCGTGGGACGACCAGGGCCGTCGGCGCGAAGAATGGTGCCATCGGAAAGCACCAGTTTGCGTAAAAGTGCGAAGTCATGGACGTCGGCCTTGTCCGACACATAGACGGGGCCTCCGGAAATCGCCCGCGAGGCGGCATGAAAGGCGCCCCGTTCGTGAGTGGACTGGAACATGTCCCAATCCGGCAACATGAACTCGCCGAACCACAGGCCGACCTGCGCATTGACGTGCAGATGCATTCCGTGACTTTCGGGTTGCTGCGGATAAAAATCATCGGAGCTGCGCAGCACGGCGGTGTCGGCCAGATAGGCGCACTCCGAGGTGCAGGACATGCAATTGATCAATCCGCCCGAGAAATGCCTGTTCACCGAACCATCGAGTGCCTGCCGGTAGGCACGATGCAATGTCACCCGCCCACCCTGCCCCGCGGCGACGGCCTCGAGCATGCCCTGCACATCCACCTTCACACCATCGACTCCTTGGGCAGCCAGGCTTGAGTGGTAGTCGTCATAAAACTCCCCGATGCGATCCGCGGCGGGCACCGAAACCAATGCGCCCCACGGAAAGACATTCCACGTCCAGCCCTGACGAAGGATGTTGGGCCCGAAGTTTCGCGACATCGTCCGGGAATGGTAGCGCGGCAAAGCCTGCGGATCCACCCCGCCCCAATACCCCATGAAGGCATGCCAGACAAAAAAACTGCGAACGCCGTAGCGCTCTTTGCTCGCGCGCACCAACGGCGAGAGGTCGCCGTTGAAATGCGCGTTGGGCGCGAGACTGACGAGCCGCTCCTCGCCCGTTGGAAAGCGTTCGTAGCTCTGCCAACCGTCATCAAGGATGAGCAACGGCGGACGTATGCCGCCCGCGGAGAAGACTTCGAGACCGGCGAGCACTTTTTCCGCGGTGACGTCCTTATAAAAAGCATCCCACGTGCACCAGCCGAAGAGATTCACGAAATCAGGAACCGGCTTGTCGATGCGCAGACGCCGGCCTCCAAAGTGTTTCGACACCGCGCCAGCCGAGTCGGTGAGCAGGGCATAAGGATCCTTCCCGGTGGCAACAAAGAGTGCCGTGCCCGGTGTGACCACCAAGGCCGCGTCGCCGGTTTCGATCACCAACACCAGGCCGGCATCGGAGCCGGTCAGGCTGTAGCGGTTGGGGCCATCCAACAACGGCACGATCAGCGTATAATTTCCTGACTCGCTTTCAGCCAGTATCCACAGTGTCTCAGGCTTTACCTCCGCCTCACCGCGCCCGGAAGCGGGCTGTAGCCAGAACGGTTTGAATCGGTGGCAGCTCGTGAACCGCTTGAGGTCCACGATGCGCCCGGCCGGCACTTCCAGATAACAATGCGGCTCCGTAGGCGTAACACGCAGGAACGCGCCTGAGGCGACTTCGGCGGAGACCAGACTCCAGTCCGCATTGAGACCGCTCAGCACGCCTTCACCGGCGAGGGAGAGAGCGCCTTTTTTGAATTCGGCAGAAACGGGAAAACTCATGGATAATCAACGGTTATGGCTTGGCCGGCAGAAGCGTGAGCGGCTCCGTCAGTTTCCATTTGTAATAGGCGCCTCTTTCGACCGGTGGACTCGTGTAGGTCATGAACGGCGAGGCGGGCAGACCCTGTTTGTTGTATAAATTACATCCGGAGGGATTGGTCGCCACGGCATAGCGGGCCATCGTTGGAGCCGGCACGTCGGGTGAGGAAACGATCACCGTGTCCCCGTCGATGACTGCCTTTGCCCAAACCCATTTCCGGTCTTTGCCCGCAATGGCGAACTGCTTCAACTCGCCGCCTCTGGCTTCAAGTCCACCGCCAATATGATCGAAGAAGAGCCGGATCGCACCACCCTCGATCTTCATCTCGCGATAAATGGGCCCGGAATATTCGAGCTTCTCTCCATAAACGGTTGCTCGCGCCGCGAGCGCCAGCCGGGCACCGACCGGTTCCTTGTCGAGTGGATGCATCAAGGCGGCGTCACCCACGTCAATCGTCACCGCCATGGCCGTGTTCGGCACGCTCAAGGTCTTCAACTGAGCCTGACGAATCGTCGTCCAGCTGCTGACGTCGGCGGGACTCTTGGCGGGCCCGGACCAGTTGGGCAGTTGCACGAAGAGAAAGGGAAAATCGCCTTCGCCCCAACGCGTGCGCCAGTCCTTGATGAGAAGCTGGAACATCGCCTCGTAATCGCGCGGATAAAGGCCTTGGCGATCACCCGGGACATAGGTTTGCGCCTCTCCCTGATACCAGATGACCCCTCGCATGGCGAAGGGGATGAGCGGATGGATACGGCTGTCGAACCAGCGGCAGGTGAATACATCCTTCTTGGGCGCGCCGCCGGCGTGCGGCGGCCACAGCGGCAGTTTGCCCTGAGCCTTCGCCTCGGCCTGCTTGGCTTCATAGGCATCATAGTTTGCCTTCACGTCGGCCTGACCGGCCGGCGTTTGCCCATACTCCACCAGGCGATCAAAAAATTGAGTCGCCGCCTTAAAGTCGGGATCCGCTTCAAATGCGTCGCGGCTGATCCACATTTCAACCGCGGAGCCACCCACTGAATTGGAAATGATTCCTATCGGCACATGGAGCGCGGCCTGCAGATCGCGCGCGAAGAAAAAGGCGACCGCCGAAAAGTTATCCTTGGCGCTGACCGGAGTGCATATCTGCCACGTCTCCTTATATTTTTTCGAATTACGGCTGCCGTCCAGGATGCGCTCCGAAGGTCCGTTCTTCGATGCCGGCGTGCCACCGCGATTCAGGTTAAACATGCGTATCTCCGGCAAATCGGCCGCGGCAATCGCCTGCTTTCCGTTCCTCGCCTGCGAAAGCGGCCAATCCATGTTCGATTGACCGGACGCTATCCAGACTTCGCCAACGAGGATATCGTTGAACTCAATCGAGTCGGCCTCGCCCCGGATGATCATTTTGCGCGGAGCACCCGTCTCCATGGCATCGAGTTTCACCCTCCATTTGCCCTGGTCATCGGTCATGGTCGTCTTGGTCTGCCGGTCGATGATAACGGTGACTTCCTCTCCCGGCCGGGCCCAGCCCCAGACGGGAACATTCATCCGTCTCTGCAGCACCATGTGATCGGTAAAAATCCCGGATATCTCCAATGCCGCCACAGAAGGGGTCGCCGGCACTTCAGCTTCGAGCGACCACGACAGCCACAGGCCGATCCAGCCAATAAAGACCGCCCGACTCACATGCAGGAACCGTGAATCTTTTCCTCTCGGATGATTCATGTTTATATATTCTTCGCCTTCCCCTGCCCTTAATTGGAATACACACCACCCACTCCCGGAGCAGGCTCTGCCTGCCCCGGAGGTAACAAACATGGCAAGGCGTGGGGGTCTTATTGTTTGATTTTAAACATACATTTGCCGGCCGCCCACAGTTCGTTGGTCTCCGGATTGAAGCGGAGAACCATCGGGCCCTGATACGGAAGGTTGCCGGTAATCGTCTGCCAGGTGGCGCCCCCATCCGTGGTTTTGTATACGCCGCCGCTAACAATCTCGGCGGCCCCGGCGACCGACGTCCAAATCGTCTTCGGATCGCGCGGATCAACCGCCAACCCCGTGAACGCCGCCCAGCCTGGCTGGGCCGGATGGATATTTTGCCACGTCTCACCCCGCGTCATGCTGCGCCACACGCCAGTCGCTCCGCTGCAATAGATCGTGCCGTCAGGCGTGGTCACGATGTTAAAAATCCATCCCGGAGTCGTCTGCTTCCATGTCTTGCCCGCATCATTACTCACATAGAAACCGGCTTTGTCGCCACAAGCCCCCCAATAGAGGCGGTTGGAATCGACGGGGTCGACGGCCAGTCCGTAAAACATACGCCGGCTGGGCGGTTGATTCGGCAATTGCTTCCAAGTATAACCGCCGTCTTCCGACTTGAAAATGCCGCCACCGCCGGGGACCGCCGGGGAGGGATCGCCATCCATTCCTGCGTAGATGATCTTGGAGTTCTTCGGATCAACCGCCAGCGCTCGAATATAACTCTGGCTCCACATGATATTCGATGTGGGCCTTTGTTCGGGCAACCCGCCCAAAATGGATTTGAATGTCTTTCCTCCGTCTTCGCTGAGAACGATGCGGCTCGGCCGGCCGCCATCCCACGGACTGCTGGTGCTGATTATTTTGTCCTGACCATTGTTGTCGATGATCGCGAGCTGCAGGTAATGACCGGTGATTTCCGGAGTAAATTTCAGCGGCCACAATTGCTTCCACGTTTTGCCGTTATCATCACTGGAAAACGTTCCTTCGTCGTGGGCACAGGCATAAACGCGGCCTTTGCTAAAACGGACATCATTAATACAGGAGATGTCGGCACCGTAGTCGCGCTCATGCCAGGTGGCCCCGCCATCTTTGCTCAGGAAAGAACGCCAGTTGGCGCTGACAAAAATTTCCTGCGGATTGGATGGATTGATCACGATGTTCGTCACCTTGCTCATCGCGACCGTCTCAGGGGTCCCGCCATTGTCGGTGCGCGTGGGATTATGTGCATAGTCCGCAACCATGCTGCCGGATATCGCCCAAGTCTTGCCGCCGTCCTTGGAGGAATAGACGCGGCTGAACCATGTGCTCTTGCCGACCCCAATCGCATACATCTCAAGCGCGTTGGCCGGACTGATGGCCACATCGATTATATTGTCCCTTGCGGTCTTCTCAGGGGCACAGGCAGACCAAGTTTTCCCCTTGTCGTTGGACACCATGATTCCGCTGGTGTTGAACGCGCCCAGGAGGATGTTTTCATCCGTGGCCGCGACCGCCACGCTGGATGCAGTGGGCGGAGTCGCCAACGCCGTCCAAGTCTCTCCGGCATCGTTGCTAAGCAGAACACCTTCGGCTTGCGAGGCGGCCACGATGGTTGCGGGGGTCTTGACGGAGACGGCAACGGCGTGGATCACCGCCGGCTTCATATCCCCCGCCCTCATATTGCCATAGACACCCACTTTCTTGTCCGTGACGAAATCCCTCAACGTCTTAAAGATCGGCGTCTTCACGGCCACCGCTGGTCCGTCCGGGTTGCGGGCCAGGACGATGAAAAACCGTTTTAATTTAACGACCGAAATCTCGTTCGGCGCCAGATTGAGGGCTGACAGTTTAAATTGCTTGATCGCTGCCAGGTCCGGGGTGGCTGCCAGCGTTTTGGCCTTTGCGGGATCTTTCTGAACGAAGCCAGGATCGAGCCCGAAATCCTCCGCCTTAAGGACCACATCCTGCCAGTCACCACCGCTCAACTTTTCCGCGATGTTTTTACTGCGATAGATCGCCCCGTTGGCCCCCCCAAGAATCAGGCTCACATCCTTTAATGGGCTGCCTGCTCCATGCTTGACGGAAAAACCGATTCCCAGGCAATCCGTGGAGACGATATCTTTGGAGACCGGACTGTTGATATAAATACCGCCGTCCGTCGATGAGTTCACCTTGCCCAATTGCAGACGCAGAACACCTGGCTCAGCCGGTTCGACTTTTTGCTCGTAGACATCTTTCCACGTCTGAGCCCCATCTGCACTTTTATAGATTTTTCCGCCAGGGGAAGCCGCGTAGACAATGTTGCTATCGGTTGGATCAACGGCGATCGCACGGATGCTGCGCTCCGCTTCAGCCGTAATACGAAGATCCTTCGGTCCGGTCTTGGGAATAAAACTCCAGTTTTTTCCGCCATCAAGACTCTTGTGAAGCCCGCTGGGAGTGCCTGCATACAAGGTCTCCGGGCTCTTTGGATCCACCGCCAAAGAGAAAATACCGTAGTGGACCAAGCCATTATTGGTCATTCGCCAGTTCATCCCGTGATCGGTGGTCTTGTAGACTCCGCACATGTCGCCGCCCATGTAAATGACCCCGTCCTTGGTGGGATGGAATGCCGCCGACCAATAAAGGCCGCCGCCGCTCCACCCGCACCACTCCCAGTCGGCAGCCGGCTCCTTGCCGGCGGCAGCCGTTGATTCAGATGCGCACAGGCCGAAAAGCCCTGCCAGAAAAATCGAATATAGGGACCTCGTCATGGGCATTTTGAAAAAATTGATAAGGTTCATTTTTTAATCACGAAAGTGATCGGTCTATCCAACTGGAGCTTGTAGGTTTTGTCCGTCGTTCTGCCCGGCCACTCGTCCGTGCGAAACGGGGACGCAGGCAGCCCTTCTTTGTTATATAGATTGCAGTCCGCGGGATTGGTCGCCCAAGCGTAACGCACAGCCACCGGCTGCGGAACCGCGTCGCTCTTCACCACCACTGAATTCCCTTCAATCGTGGCCGTAGCCCAGACGAATCGTTTGTCCTCTCCGGCGATTTCGAAGGATTTCAAACCGGCTTCCGTATTCTCAATGACCGGATCAAGGTCGACTTTTTTACCCGCCATCAAGCCGCTCCCGGTTTGGGTAAAAGTGAGCCGAATCACACTGCCTTCCACCTTCATGGAAGAATAGATCGGACCGGAATAAACGATGCGTTCGTTATAAACTTTCGCGCGGGCCGCCAGCGCCAGCCGCTTGCCGACATCCTGCTTGTTCTTGGCGTGAATGTCCCCTCCCTGCCCAATATCAATCGACACTGCCATCGCCGTATTGGGAACACTGAGTGTCTTCAGCTGCGATTCCCTCAACTCAGCCCAGTCGCTGGGCACCGGACTCCTCGACGGCTGTCCCCAATTTGCCAACTGAACATACAGGAAGGCAAAGTCACCCTGGCCCCAGCGGGTCCGCCAATCCTTGATCAAAACGGAGAAAAGCTGCCGGTATGAATAAGCCATGCCTGTATTGGCCTCTCCCTGATACCAGATCACTCCGCGTATAGCGTAGGGAATCAGGGGATTGACCCGGCCGTTAAAATAGTTGGCGGGATAGGAAAGCTGCTTCTTTGGCTCTTGATAGAGATCGGAACGCCAGAACCATCCGCCCGCCGCCCGGGCCTCGGCCTGCTTCGCATCATACTCGGCGAAAACCGCGTCCAGCTCCTTTTTCCCTTCCGGACTAAGCGCATAAGCGACGCGCCTGTCCGAACGCTCGACCAGGTATTTCAAATCAGGATCCGCCAGCATGGCATCGCGACTGAGCCACGCTTCAGCCGGCGTCGCCCCCACGGAATTATGAATCAAACCCACCGGCACCTTCAACGAGGCGATAAGATCGCGGGCAAAGAAATAACCTACTGCCGAGAACCCTGAAGCCGTTCTTGGAGAACAGGGAACCCAAATGGCTTTGGCACTGCCTCTCACCGTCAGCCGGTCAACCGGAGCATCGGGGGAACCGGCGTTCCCAACTTGGAAAAACCGTATGTTTGGATACTCGGCCGCGGCAACCTCGGCCTTGCCGTTCTGCACCTGGGACAATTCCCGCTCCATATTGGATTGCCCGGCGCATATCCATACTTCACCCAGCAAAATATCATTAACCTCCAAGGTCTCTGTCTTTCCCCTGACGGTCATCTTACGGGGTTCCCCCGTTTCCATGGGATTCAGCACAATCATCCACTTGCCGGTTGCATCCGCCCTCCCCGACTTGACCTGCTTATCGATGGACACGGTGATTTCCTCTCCGGGATCGGCCCAGCCCCACACCGGCACCTTCATATTTCGCTGCATCACCATGTGATCGCAAAAGAGCCGAGTGAGCTCCACTTTTGCTAACAGATGATTCCCTCCCAGAAGGAGTCCAAGAATTGCCAATAAACGTATATGTTTAATCATAAAAATTTTATTTAAAATCAGCCGTGATAGTATCCGGAAAATCGTGAATACATTTCATCGCGGGAGCCTCGCCGGTGCGTCGTCACTCCGGAAAGGCGATGCAGGCAGTCCCTCTTTATTATAGAGATTGGCCCCTTCGGGATTTCCGGCCAAGGCATAGACCACCGAAACCGGCCGGGGCACGCTGGCGGACGAAACCACCACCGAATCCTTGTCGATAACGGCATTGGCCCAGACATATTTTTTGTCCGCACCCGCTATGGCGAAAAGTTTGAGTTTTTCCCCCGCGTCCTCCACCGCGGGATCCCGTCCGTTTTTTTTGCCCACCATCAAACCGCTCCCGATGCTGTCAAAGTAGATGCGAATGGCTCCGTTTTCGATTTTTTGCTCCCGGAACAATGGACCGCTATAAACAATATCTTTTTGTCCGTAATTCTTGGCGAGAGCCCAGAGGGCAAGCCGCTTTCCAACGTCCAATTTATTCTTCGGGTGGATGTTGTTGGCCTCCCCAAGGTCGATGGCCACCGCCATGCCTGTATTGGCAATGGACAATGCCTTGAACTGCGCCAGGCGAACGCCGGTAAACCCGCCGCCGCCCGCAGCGACAGTCTGGGGCGGACCGAAATTGGCCAGTTGAACAAAATAAAAGGGAAAATCCCCCTGCCCCCACGCTGCACGCCAGCCCCCGATCAAGGCTTTCATTTTGTGAAAATAAATATCCCCGTCCTTAAAATTATCTTCGCCCTGATACCACAGTGCGCCCTTGATCCCATAGGGGATGAGGGGCGCGATCATTCCATTGAAAAGCGCGCAAGGGTTGCCTTGACCGGCGAGAGGATTCACCGGCCATTGGGCCTTAGGCATATCCCTGTTTTCAGCCAGAGCCTTCCTCGCGCCTTGGATCCACTTTTCCAAAGCCTCCATTTTTTCCGGGAGGGACTGACGGTATTCCGACATTTTTGCCTCATATTTTTTTGAAATATCAGAGAGCTCCGGCGTGGCGGACAGACTCGCCCGGGAACACCACGATTCAATTTGGGTTCCACCCTGATTGTCGTCGATCAAACCAATGGGGATACCGGTTATTTTATTGATTTCGCGGGCGAAGAAAAAACCCGCGGCGGTAAAACCGCCTGCACTTGACGGATTGGCCAAATGCCAGCCGTAGGTGGTTATGTCGTTCTGCGGTTCACCCGTGGCCGTCGGATTTACTTTTATACAACGGATATTAGGGAAATTAGCCGAGCTGATGTCTTCCGGAACCCCCGTGGCATTCAGGGAAAAATACATATTGGATTGTCCACCGCACATCCATACGTCGCCGACCAACACGTTGTTGAAGAGAATCGCCTTGGTGAGTTTGGGTGAGGATATCTCCATACTGCGCGCCTGCGTGGAAGAAGGCATCGGATCCAGCTTTACCTGCCATTCGCCGTTTTTATCGGCCGTCGCCCGCTTGGCCTGGCCAGCAAACTTAACCGACACTTCCTCGCCCGGGTCCGCAACACCCCATACCGGAACCGCCATATCTCGCTGCAAGACCATACTGTCCCCAAATATCTTGGGCAGCAGGGGCTCGGCGGGCAAAGATACCGCGCCGAACGTAACGGCCAACAATATATATAGTATTTTTGCGCGATTTATGCGCCGATTGGAAAATTGAATTTTCATCATATTATCAGAAAATCGTTCGTATGCGGTCGGGCCCTGCATCAGTTCAAGGGCCCGGGCGTTAACCCGCTCAAAAAAGCCGCCTTGGCTGAAGGCGTGGCCGTTCCTTCCGGAAAATCGACCAGGCTCCAGTGCACGGACCAGTCCCGCGTTTCCCCCTTACGCAACAACCACGATGGGCTCAATGTCTCCAGTTCGTGGATGCCATTGCCGGCTTCATTATAGGTCTGAAGGTTGCTGGAGTCCAAATATACCTGACTTGGGATATAATCTACATTTTGAAGGAACGCAGACCCGCCATCAACCAGTGCAATCCAACGTCCGTAGCTTCCTGCTTTAGAGGCATCCTTGTCCGGTGATGAGACCTGAAGCGCATGAATCCCGGGTAACAGGCGGGCATCGGCCTCTGCCTTGTAATCGTCACCCATCCAACTCCTGTAGGGTTTATTTCTTTCATGCTTTCCGCGGGGATCCGCTTCCATGAGCACGTAGTCACCCTTGCGGACACCGGTGACGGCCCAGACGTGAACAGGAAATTTTCCATCGGCCAGCTGTTCCAACCGATAGGTATGCATCACGCCTGTCGTTTTACCGATCAATTCGATGCGATGCGTGATTCGCAACCCCAAGTGAGGGCTTATTCCACTGCGAATTTCCAGGGATGCGGACGACTTGTGAAGGATATCCCAAGGCGCGCCATCGATCACCGGATCAAATCCTCCCCCACCATAAATCTGCGGGTTAAGACTTTGAATAGTCGGCCATATATGGTCACCGCCCCACGGATTGCAGTCCCAGCCCGGTGGACGAGCCACGTCATGCACGGCCAGCCAGTTGACTTCGCCGGACCGCTGATAGGCGACAACACGGCCCACACGGAGAGCGACCTGTAAAGTGACTACACCGTTATCCAAAGTCTCAACAGGTCCAAGCTGGGAGAACTCCGCGTGGACAACCACGGGGGCAACCAGTGAAATACACAGCAACAGGAACCACGATTTCATTGGACAGGCTTGGGCGGTTGAAGAGGGTCTATCATGTTGCGCACATTGATTCCCTCGGGATTGGGATCATGCTCGGTCGGCTCAATATCGCTGATTACAATACTCGCACGAGTATTATGAATAATCGGCTGTGGCGTGTTCTTCCTGAGAATCCACCCCTTGCCATCATTGGTCGCAGTCTTGAACCTCACGAGTTCGCTGTCGGCCGCAGGATAAGGGAAAAGCTCAAATTCATTCGTTGCCAATTCTTTGAGACGATCCCCCACTTGTATGGCCACACGCCGCCGGGAAAAATTCAAAACCCGGATCGTCTCGAAAGGATGAGTCTCCCAAGAATCACTGATCACAAACGGTGTCACCGTGCTCCCGCCTTCATTCTTGGTAGTCGATAAAACAATCCAATACATGGAATCTTTTCCCAAGCGCACGTTTGTCACCGGTATTCGCCTGGGCCTGGTTTCGGGAGGGATGGGGGCCTGCTCACGATAAAAAGATATTATGCCTCCCGGAGGGCTTTCATAGAGTTCAGAAGGTGCCGTATCGCCCACCAGAATCGGAACGGATTTGTGTTGTCGATTCTCGTAGAAAAGTTCCGCAAACGGAATAGTATTACCAACTGCAAGAGTGCGAAACATAACCGGGGGCGCTACATCCGCAGCAGGAGCGGACTGCGCAAGTCCGTTTGTCGTCATCAAAACAGCGGAAAAAAGCAGAAGAAACGGGGTTAGATATCGTTCGCGGATAGCCATTGGAATGATATAATTTTGTAACGCCGCCCCATGGTTTTATTGATGGTCGCCGTTGGTGAATTGTAAGCGTTTGCATCCGTTGAGGAATCCACGTAGTCAGGCAGCCGCTGAACCACGGCTTCACACCAAGCCCGTCCGGTGATATAACCTGCATCGGTCGCGGATAGAGTTGGATTTACCGTTTCACCGTAGGTCCGAATGGTAAATGTATCGGAGCGGGCTGACAGCCCGCTCCCAATGCTGGAAAGAACATCTGCTTGCGTAAGAAACTGAGGTGCGAAGGCGGTTGCACTGCCATAAGGCGCAACAGGCGTTGCCGGAGCCGAATTACCGGTTGTGAACGCGTTGGTATTGGGATTATTACCATAGCCTCCCGTAACCAAATTCGTGCTAAAGGGCATCAAGGAACCATCATTGATCGCCGAGGGCCCGGAAATTGTGGCATCAAGTGCCGCTTGAATCGTTCCCTTTAAGCGGGGATCGTTGGCCTGTGGAAAAACTCCGCTGGCAACCAACCGGCGATTGATAAAATCCGCCAAAGAAACGAATGGACCCCGTTTGCGGATTTCTGCGACAATATTG
This sequence comes from Rariglobus sp., assembly GCA_035459785.1. Classification (GTDB taxonomy): domain Bacteria; phylum Verrucomicrobiota; class Verrucomicrobiia; order Opitutales; family Opitutaceae; genus Rariglobus. The sequence continues at coordinate 43,672 of DATHXF010000060.1, forward strand.
GTCGCAAACTGGGCGATTTGTTCCTCATTTAATTGCCTATATCCCAGCCATGCCGCATGTGCATCAGCGGTTGCGTTGGGGTTGCTGATATTGGTGAGGGTCGCGTTGGTGGTGGGTTTTGAGAACCGCGAAAAAACGGCCTTCGGCCATGCGCTGCCGCCGGTGGCGGTGCCCGTCGGATCGTAGTTGAGCTGATTTGATCCACCAAGAATTGCTCTCCACGCCTGCTCGGAGGTCGAATTGATGTTAAAACCGCCGGAAAGAAGCAGATGCGCCGCAGCTTGATCGACATTCAGCTTGGTGCGGATATCCAGATCCGCAAGCTTTGCATTATAAAGTATATGGCGAGAGTTGGGCAGCACAGGAGGAACTCCCGTGGAATCGGTATCGGAACTCGTTCCAGTGCCTGCATAGGGTATGGTTGAAACGAAATACCGATCCCACAATGCTCGGTTTAATAAACTGGAGAAATCATAATATCTGGCCGTATACAAAAGAGCCGGGCTGCTTGAGTTGAGTGCACCGAGCACCACCAGTTTATCGGGGTCAGTCACGCGGCCACTGTTACTATTGCCGATCGCATAACCAGGCCAACCCGCATTCCACCCGAGGCTGGCATGCTGAAGTTGACCGATCGTCAGGAGTGGCATCGTATCCGGCCTAAACTCAAATAAAGTGGTGTCCACCGGCCCGGAAACATCATTAAGACTGGTTCCCGAGGAGGTGCGCAGACCCGTATCGGGGGCACTGAGGTCGGGAGGCCAGTCGTTTACCGTGGGTTGTCCCGTAAAATTCTCACCCCCGTCCATGCACATGAGGCCGCGAACATTGCCATTGACCATCCACCGTGCGCGACCAACGGCCGAGGGAGCTTGCGAGAACTGATTGAATATCAGGATGCGCCAAGCAGGCGCAGACACAAAAGCACTTAGTCTGGCCTCTGGTTGGACCAGTCCACTGGGACCGCTAGAAGCCGCATAACCAGCGCTTCCAACTCCATAGGGAGGCTGGCCAATATTCGGAAACCGACCCAGCGCAGTATAGGATTGATACCATTTTTGCGTAGTAAAACTGGCACCGGTCCACGGATAATCGCCTGTTGGAAAAGGTCCGGCGACCGGAGACACGGCCCCCAGATAAACTTGATGCCAGTTACCATAGCCCATGTTTAGACCTCCGCCTAGAGCCGCCGGAAAATAAGTCACAGGTATTGCAGGAAATGGATCTGGAGAGAAGGAGGGTTTCACACCCACCCTATAATATCCGCCTGGGAGTTGGGGGGTCTCGGATCCGACCCTGACACCGATTCTAGATCGGGCCGGCAACAGCACATAGTTCAACGAACGATATCCATTCGTCAGTGTATTCCTACCATTGTATGCAGCTCCATTGGCCGATAACGTAAACACCAAGCTTTGACCTGGCGGAATCCCGGCGGAATTATCTATGATGAATCTAAAATAAGCGGGGTTATACGAAGTGGAGCCCGCACTCCCCAAGTCAATCGTTTCAAGCACATTGTTCGCACTCCACGTGGCCGCAGAACCAGCCTCACGACCCTGAAGCTGAATATTTCCGCCAAATTGTTTTCGGATTCCAAACTCGTAACTAGCCCCGCGAATGGGAACTGTATAAGGATTCCATAAAACCACGATCGGAAGCATGGCCAGTTGGATGGGATTATTTACGGCATTATCACCCAACGGGGCAATATACTGAAATCCTACCACCCCATAGGTCATCACTGGGGCAATGCCGACATTGGTTGGTAAGGGAATTGCCGAATTCGACGAAGAAGCCATTGTCGGCAGTCGCGGTGCAAGGCCTGCGGAGGTAGTGGTTGTTTGCACGAAGGAGCGCAATTGACCCCATGTGGGCAGACCAAATTCATTGCGGGTCGAACCGGCGGTATTGGGTTCCGGAACAAAAAGGTAGCTCGCATCAGCCGGCGTGGTCGCTCCATGGTTCGTGCCCAGCACGGCGGAGAGATCTTTTTTTAGCCCCCCGGCATAAGCGTCTGACAGGATGGACGCCGAATAGCCCGTAAGATCATGGAAACGATATTTAACAGCCGTAGCCAGGTTCGCATTTGCCGGGCTCAGCATCGGGAGCTGAGTTCTATTCGTTACATTTTTCAGCCGGTCTTGATCACTTGAGTTGTTTGGTGCGGGATAAGCCGCACCGATCAAATCGGAGGCAAGAGCAGTCGTGCTGCCTCCAGCATTTTTACCGTCAATCAACTCAATCGCGGTTCGCTGAGATAACACAAAGGCATGCGAAGCTTGGACTGCCGGATCTACCGGAAGATTAATACGAGCCTTGATACCTTCGTCCCCCACCCACCAAGCGTAACGGCCGAGAGTCACATTGCTGGAACCCCCAATACCAAGTGCAATGTTTGGAGCGACAGCGATATCCACCAAGGGGGCTACGACATAATCGCTAGCGGCAGTAACTGATTGTGGACCCACAAGCAGCCGAGCTGGAGCGGCTCCGGTGCTACCCGTAATGGTTATATCCGTGGAAAGCGCGGTAGCCCCAGTCAGATTTGTCACCGCTCCTGCTGGCGTAAACGAGAAGGAAGCCGGTGTGTTGGGCCGAACAATCTGCCCATTGTAATCGATGGTCGCCGAAGCGGACGCGGGATCTGGATTGAAGGAAGCGCCTTCATTGCCGCTTACAAGCCAGTTAAGTAGCTGCGTTTGATTACCAGCGACGGTGGAATTGTTTTTTACATCCGTGGCTATTTTGGAAGGAATATCCGTATAAATATCGCGGACCGCAGTATCAGCCGTGGCAACACCTCGGCCATAGACGCCCGTCCACCGCCCGCTTGCCGTCGTAGTGTTTGCCAAACTTAAATCCATATCAGATCGAGCGGTTGTGCGTTGATCGGGACCGGTGTATTTCTGCAACTGGCCAAGTGCGATATTAAGAGCCATCAACGCATTTTGGCGGGCTTGGTTGAGCAGCTGATTATTCGTCGCCACTTGCGTTTCCACTCGCGTGAGCGTGGCCAACGACACAAGCAGCAACACCAAAAACGCCAGCAGCGTAATAGTGATGAGCAGGGCAAAACCACGGGATGGTTGCGGTGAGCGAAAACGCATGAAAATGAGAAAAGGAACAAGGGGTCCAGGGAAGCATAGCAGCTTGTCCTAGACCCCAAGGAATCCCCCTGTGCTTTATTGGAACTGGAATATGCCCCGGCCTTGGGTGCCGACGTAAACACGTCCGTAAACCTGACGGTCTCCAGCGAGCGAATCCGCGACCGCGATCGTCGGCATCGTGCCCAAGAGGGTCCAGTTGGCGCCGTAGTTGTCGGAGCGGTAAATACCCTGGGTTGTAGTGATGAAGTTATTGTAAAAGCCGTTGATGAAAACGGTGTAGGCATACCCGGATCCGGCCTGCGGCTTGCCGAAGGACACCTCGCGCGCCGACATGACTTGATATGTCCCCACCTGGGCCCAGGTCGTGCCGCCGTCGGTAGAATGAAACAGACCGTCGGAGGCATCGCTCAGCCAGAGATCGTTGGCAACGCCCGGGGCGGCGACAATCTGGGCGCGCAAACCATTATAATGGCCGGGAATCGTGCCAACTTGAGTAAAGGTGGCGCCTCCATCCGTGCTCTTGTAAATGGTATGAACGGCACCGATCCCGAACTTCGCCATATAGAAGTTGCCGTTCACGCGATCGGAGGTCAGCTGGGTGATACAACTGGAGGGGCTGAATTCATTCTGCATCTGGGAGTTCGGAGCTCCGGTGCACGCGGTCCAAGTCGCGCCACGATCCTTGCTATAACGTGCGGTATTACCATAACCGCTGGAAGCATAAAGGGGCAGCCAGACCAAATTATTAGGATCGGTCGCCGAGACCGCCACTCGGCCACCATGAAAGGCCCCGGTCATATTTGGAAAGAGCGGAGCCTCATTCTTAACACGAATGTCGCCGATGACTGGCACCGGTATATTCGTCCAAACAAGAGTATTTTCGGCAAAGGTCGTATTATTGACGCAGGCAAAAACACCGAGATCAAACTGCGTGGTGTTGGCACCCGCGGCCTTCTTGTTGAGCTGCAGCGTTGCGCTGGTGATCGCGCCGACGCTGCTCAGATCAAATCTGAGATAGGTATAGCGACTGTAGGCGGGCTCCCCTCCCCAGCAATACGCGACTTGCAACGTTGTCGCCGCCCCATAGTTGGTGGCGGTGGCAGCCCCGTTCACATAAGTGTCCGCAACCGGCGTAAGATTGGTGGAACCGTTGACGATCAGCTTGGGCCAGAGAGAACTGGTGGGCCCTTCCTTGGAATCGAAGCTTAGTCCGGCCGCAGAATTGGAAGGGGTCGTGGAGCCGGAACAGACCGCAATCGTCACCGTATTATTCCCCAAAGCCTTCTGCCTTGCGAGATAGGTGCTTAGATCAAAGGTTACCAGACTGTCGGTGGGCGCATTGGTGACCCACTTGCCGTCGATCTGCCCAAAAGGCAGCCAGGTTACACCACCGTCTTTGGAAGTCGCGCCACCGCCGCCATAGAGAAAGGTATTAGTCCAAGTGCGGGCCCAGATATTGTTGTTGCTCTCAGAAAAATCGAAGTTGCCCGTCGAGCCGCTCGAGGGATTTCTCAACGGAGCCCCTGCAGTCCCGTATGGACGGGAGTAGGTGTCCTGATACCGGAAACCGTTAATATCGGCGATTCCGGCCAGAAGACGCTGTCCGGTGGGCGCATTCTTAAGAGCCAATACCACGGTTTCCTCCTGGCCTTTTTGCAGGATGTTATAGTGAGCCCCGTTGGTGGTTCCAAAGTTTTGGGCGTCCAAGGTTCGGGATACCCCGAACAAATCGGCCGTCCAGAATTCGTCGGGATTCGCGGGATTTACATGAAGCGCGATAACTTGGGAAAACCAACTGCCGACGGCACTGCTGGTGACACCATCCGCCTCATAGCGCGGGTAATAAGCCAGATTGTTAAAATTATCGAGCTGCGTGACCCAGTTGGCGCCACCATCGGTGGAGCGACGAATATTCCGATTACTATTCGTTTCGGCCACGTAAACCGTATCGCCAGCCGGGTCGCTAAGGGCCACGGCAAGACCCTTATAATTGAGGGTCGATAAGCCAGGCAGAGCCGTCAATGAGCCGCCACGCAGCATCTTCAGGACAGTGCTGGTGCCAGTCGTCACATAGAGCGTGCCGTTGCTGGCAATGCGTCCGACCAGCGGAGTCGTGACCGCAGCGCCCGTGACTTTGCTCCAGGTTGTCCCGCCATCCGTGCTCTTGTAGATGCCGCCCGTCGTGGCGTCATGAACACCCGCATAGACAATGGTGCTCGCTCCATTTTTATCGCAGGCGACGAACTTAATGCCCGCATTGGTCGCTCCAAAGGGCACCGAGGTGCCGGGGATTTGGGTCCAAGTCCAGGTTCCGCCGCTTTTCACACCCTTTTGCAGGCCGACCTGCTGGCTGCCATACCAGAGGATGTTCGAATTGTTGGGGTCAACGGCCAGGCGCTCGCCATCGTAACTGGCTCTGCCATAAAACTCCGGGTTCGGGCTGGCCGGGCTTATAAAAGTCCAAGTAGATCCCTTGTTACTGGAGGCATAAATGCCCTTGTGTCCATAACCGTTCGAATTGCCAACCGCCATATACAGAACATTGGCATTGTTGGGGTCGACCACAAGAGAGGTGGTCCCCATCAGATCCCAACAATTGGCCTCGCTGCTTGAAACCATATGATCGCTGATGGAGTCCCACTGAAGCGTGGTTGCGTTCCATTTGAAGGCTCCGCCGACGTCGGTCCGGCAGTAGACGTCGTTGCCCGAGGAGTCGGAGACTATCCCCGTCACGGCTCCGCCTCCGCCGAGCGGAACGGTGGACCAACCGGGAGTTCCGATGGTTGCCGTGGAATAACTGAGCCGCGGCCAGTAAAAATTACTGGGAGCCTGATATTCAGCGCTGGCGATATGGTAGTAATTCCAACTGAGCGCCGCCGTGTCGGGACTCAGACGCAAAAAGACATATTGGCCGGCATTGGTTCCGTTCGCATAACAAATATTGAGATAATCGGTCAACAGACTGACGCTGGTGGAGGGAAATGTTACCCCCGGAGTCGAGGGCGTTATATAATTATCCAAGAGAAGCGTATTGGAGCTGTCCAACGGACCGGCGTAATAATCGCTGGCCAGAACCGTTGAAACGCTGTCCACGCCCAGCCCGTAGAGATCGACGTTGAACGTGGGGGCGCCGTTCTGCCCTAAAAGATACGAGGTGAAACCGACGGCGCTAAATTTCTGACCGACAGGAAGAGTCGGCAGTTGGAAGACCATAACAGCGACCGAGTTGAAACTGGCATTATGGCTGCCGGGGCCCATCAAGCCCAAATCTTGAAGAGTGCCATTGCTGTCCACTTGGCGATCGACGGGCAATCCATAGATTGTGGCCGCACTGGAGTTGGTTAAACCGGTATATACGGCTAGGACCGCAACCATAATAACTGCAGCCGGCTTCAGCCAGCGACCAAGGAAGGTGCACAAGTGGGAGAAAGGCCGACTCTTTGATTTATACTCACGAGTTTCGGATTTCGGGGAACGGGGTATCATAACATTAGGGGTGGTTTGATTTGCTACGCTGATGAACTTCACATCGGTGGATGTGATTAAGAAAGTAACCGACCCGTGGATCGGTTGCTGAAATACTTGAGGCGCGAACAAAGATCAGGCGCGCTTGCGTGAACGCCAGACGGCGCCAGCCAGTGCGAGCGATCCCACGAGGGCCGCATAGGTGGTCGGCTCGGGGACTGCGGTGGCGGCGACAACCAGATCACCCGTGGAAAGCGTGAACGTATAATCGAAGCCGCTTCCGCCGAGGTTCGTGGCGCTCCAATAAGTCGTATTGTTCGTAAGCGCCTGGCCGCTCACACTCACCAGCGAGAAGTTACCCGACTGCGAGCCGAAGCCAAACAGATCGTAGGTGCCCGCCTGGGCCAGGTCATAGCCGCCGAAACTCACGATGTTCAGCGTGCCGCCGAAGGTGAGCGCACCGCTCACCGCAAGCTTGTCGGAATCGGTTCCCGCCACGCCGCCGCTACCCGCCAGTTCCATCGTGGTGGTGGCGGTGCCTCCAAGCGCGGTGTCACCGGTGACGGTGATGACACCCGGGCTGTTGCCCACGGCAAGGTTGCCGTTGATCGTGACCGTCTTGCCCGCACCGATGTTCACGGTGCCATAGCCGGAGAGCGTCTGGCCGGTGCCGAAGGCAAAGCTGCTCTTGGCCGTCAAATCCAATGTGCCCTGCGAACCCGAGGTGCCCAGGTTGATGACCGGGCTGTTGGCAAACGTGCCCGACGCACCCAGCGCCAGCGTGCCGGCCGAAATCGTGGTGTTGCCGGCATAGGTATTCGCAGCGGAAAGAGTCTGCGTGCCAGCACCAGTCTTGGTGATACTGCCGGCCCCGCTAAGGATACCCGAATAACTCGCCGAGGCAGACGTCTTGAGCGTAAGCGCAACTGCATTCGAACTAGCGGCATTATCGGCTAATACAAGACTGCCTGAACCGGTTAGCCCACCGAGCGTGAAGGCATGAGAGGTTACCGATGAGTCAAACGCAAGGGTGCCGCCGCCACCGGTGATAAATGCACTGTTTTGAAGAGCCAGGCTGTTCATCAGCAGCAAGGTGCCTCCAGTAACAGTAGACGCGGAAATAAAGGTATTGGCTCCCTCCAGACTCAGGACACCCGCTCCCGCCTTGGTGAAAGTCTGTCCCGTGGCGCCATTAGAGATCACTCCGGTGAGCCTGAGATCAATCGCCGCTCCGCTCGCGCTCGCCGTGGTGAAATTGGCAGCTGCTGCGACCGTTCCAAGGTCTATATTGCTGGCAATGAGGGCCGCGTCAGCAGACGTAAGAAGTGTCACAGCAGGAGCAGCGTTGAATTTCAGCGTCCCCCCGCTAATGGATCCGGCGGTCATATTGACCGTTCCCGAGCCAAGGGTGTAAATTTTGCCGGTGGCGATGTTAACCGCTCCACCGATGACAGTCAGTCCGGTCGTCGCTGCCGTATTTTGATTCACGTTAAGCGTGCCGTTCGAATAAACGGTGGTCGTGGCTACCGGAAGCGCACTGGCGATGGTGACGCTTGCAGTTGGCCCGCCCGTAATTGAGCCTACCGTCAACGCCCCGCCAATGGTGCCCGTCGCATTCAATGCGCCGCTCAGCACCGTAGTGACCCCCGTGTAAGTATTGATGCCGGAGAGCGTCAGCGTGCTGCCACTGTTGCCGTTAAAGGTTAGGCCAGACGAACCGGCTCCATTATTGGCGATGACACTGGAGATACTAGTGCTGCCACCGGTGATAACCAATTCCCTCTGCGATCCAATCGTCAGCTTATTAGTGCCGATTGTCCAAGTGCCCGCGCCGGCATTCATTAGACCATTTACTGTAAACGATGTGCCCCCGGGAGCGGTGGTGGCAGTTCCCCCGGTATAACGGATTGTATTGGCGGAAACAGTCGCGGGAGTGCTGCCCGTGGCGGTGTCGAGGTCATAGTTCACGGTGCCGGTGGTATCGGTCAAATTGGAGGCGTTCGCCGCCGCCGTTCCGATGAGAGCCGCGATCGCACCTCCGCTGACCGTGGCATATTTCAAAGAAGTGCCCGAACCGGTTGTGGCCCACGTTCCCAGAATGCCATTCGTGTTGGAATTGCTGGTGGTGATGCTCCCGTCGATCGGCAAGATAAAGTTCAGCGTGCCACTGCTCGCTACGGCGCTAGCTGTGCGCGTGATGGTGCCAAGCGCCACAGTCAACCCATTCGAGTCCACACTGGAGCCACGAATCGTCGAGGCACCGGCCAGGAGAGTAGTGTTGGCAAACGTTTGGGAAGTCGCCGCGCCGCTCTTCTGTTTGACCTCCAAAGTGCCACCACTGACCCTCAGGCCGGATGCACTGTTTATGAGATTGGTCGGGGTCGCCAAGTTGGCAAAATCGACAACCAACGTTCCATTTTCGACCACTGTAAAACCCGTGTAGGTATTAACGGCGGCACCGTTAAGCGTCCAAGTGCCGGTCCCTTTCTTGACCAGACGCGTGAATGCGGTTCCCGTTCCATTATTGATGGTGCCGCCCAAAAATCCGCCGGCGGTGCCGGTGCCGGTGCCGGTGAGATTAAACAGCTGACCTATCGTGGTCGCCGAAGTGCCTCCAGAATTCATGTTTCCGTTGATCGTGAGGGAACCATTCCCTGTGCCTGAGGCATCTATTGTCCCGCTAGTCTGCTCAATTGTCCCCCCTATTGTATAATTGCGATCCGTAACCATCGCCGTCGTCCCTGTGTATTGCAGGGTGGCGGTTTGATTTATTCCGGCCGAGATAACGAGGTTGGAAGCAGCGTTACTCGATGCACCGATGGAACTATTGGCGCCGCCATTGGCCAACGAAGCCACGTTCAGTGTGCCTCTGCTGATCGTAGTCGGGCCCGTATAGGTGTTGGCCGTATTGGAAAGGACCCACGTGCCAGCACCGGTCTTGGAGATACCGACGGTTGTGGCCGTCCCGTTGTCGATCACACCGCTGACCGTATTGCTGCCGGTATTGGTGCCGGTGAGCGTCAGCACGGTGCTGCCTGTCGCTCCGGTGATACCTCCGCCGAAATTCAGTAGACTGCTCGCATTGCGAGCACTGCTGTCGAAGCTATAGGTAGCTCCCTGCAGTTGCAACGGAGCGTTGATCGTCTGGGTATTGATCACGCCCGAGGTGGTTTTAATCGTGCCGGCGGTGGTGAGAAGAAGAGGGTTACCTCCGACCGTGCCAATGGTGTAAGCGGCCGACAATGGGCCGTCGAACGTGATGTTTTTAATGTTACGTCCCAAATCGGTCGTGATGGCGGTGAAGCCTCCTCCCGCATTGTTGAACGTGGCGGTGTCACCATTCGTAGTGCCGGTGGTCGCTCCAGGGGCCGGGTTCACCGACCAGTTGGTGATGGAAAGCCAGTCGCCATCGGTCGTGCCGTTCCAGATGCCGTCGGCCCCATACGCCAACTGTGAGGACACAAGGGCTAGACAAATAGACAATGGCAGGGCCTTTCCTAGTCTGTTTGGGGGGGTAGCAATCATATTGATTCAGGGGTTACTGCGTTAACTCAAAAAAGGGGGTAGCCAAAGGGGTTGCCTCGGGCCCAAGAGCGTCCTCTCACTTGGAAAGTCCTAACAGTGCACCTCAAAGCCGCTAGGCAAATGGCGTTGGCGCTCCCGGATTCACGATAAAATCTTTAAAGATTTTAAGACCTTGCGAGGGCGGGTTCAAAAATCGAAAAACTTGCACCTCATCCCATTTGTTTAAAGATTTGGGGAATGGCCTTTGGAGTTTTAGTTTCCGACGCAAGCGTTGCCCTTCGTCGTTGGTTTGATGTCAACAAGGTCGAACCGGGAGCGCGCTTGCCGTCCGCAGCAGTGCTTTCGGAGCAATTAGGCCTCCGCTACTACGCACTCAACCGCGCCATGGATCGACTGATCTCGATGGGCTTGGTCAAGCGGGAGGGATACAAACTTTACCGAGGCCCCAAAGAGCCTCCGCCGGCGTCCATTGTATTTTCGTCCCACTTGGTCGTCTCCGCGAGCACGGGCGCGTTGCGCAGCTATCACAAGGTGGCCAAGGAGCTGGGAATTAACCTGCAGGTCCACCGCTGGGAATGCGCCGAGGAAGCGGTCGCGATCCTGCATGAACTCGACACAACAAAAACAGAAAGCGTCATTTTCCATCCTCCCTTCAGCCGGCCGGCCTCCTTGTGGGAACCCGCGGTCACCAAGCTCCATACCCATGGAATTCCGGTGATCGCGATCGGACAATACTCCAGCAAAATCCCCTGTATCCTGCCTGATGTTACCCGTGCCTTGGATATTGCGATCGGCCATCTCGCTGAACTTGGCCACAAACAACTCGCCCTCGCCACCATCGCGCCGCTTGCCCCGGCCTCCGTGGAAATCATCAATGCCTGGAATTCACTGTGTGCGCAGAAGGGATTTCCCGCATCGCTTCCCCGGATCTTTTTTCAAAGCAACCTCAAGGCCCTTCGCGAGGATGCGGAAGAGATGGCATCCAAGTTGACGACCGAATGGAGCGATGTGACCGGCGTCGTCGTTTATTCGAATATTGAGCCCAACTATTTATTGGAAGAATTCGCACACCGGCACCGGCACGTTCCCAAGGATATATCCATCGTATCCTTGGGCGATATCAGACAGCGAAGCGGCTCAAGCCTTCCCATTGCCATGTCCGTATTCGATCTTCTGCTGATTCAGGAGACGGCCCTTCGGATGGTCCAAGGAGCGGCACGCACCATGGGCAGCACCCTCGTGAGAAAGCCATGGTGCATCAGGCTAGACCCCAGCTTCGTTCTCGCGGACCCAAAGCTACCCTCATCGTCGTTCGTAACACCATTAAAAATCACCAATGACGACACTTCCTCCCTGCCTTTCAAACTCGGCTGGGAAGGCGATCCCAAGAAACTCACGCGAGAACTCGATCAAGCTTTAACCAAACCCTACGAACTTACTTTCGGTGCAAAGACCTCCCGGTTTTTGACCATTGATCTCACTCCTCACGTAAACCGTCCGCTCGATTACCGGCGAGGCTGGCTTGGAGACAAGCCGCTGAAGCATTTTCCCGCCGGGCAGCATCGGATTCACGGGATCCCTTTTGAGGTTCTGGGCGGCACCAAGCAGACCAGCTGCGGAGCGGTCATTTTCCGTTCGACCGTTAATTTCACGGGCGGAAAAAAAGAACTTCCGACACGGCAGACTATTCTGATCGGAACCAAGGCGTTCGCCGTATATATCCTGCATGGTTGCGGCTATACGCGGGCGCTCCATGAATTTGCCACCTACACATTTTACTCCGACGGTGAAGCACTCGGAACCGTTCCCCTTGTTTCGCTTGGGCAGACACCACCGGATTTCGATCCGGAGAACTATGTTCCCGAAGCTTTTCCCGCGAACATTCAGGATTGGTGGGCGGACTACATCCATATCGATTTTCCCAATGCGCGCCGGGTGCCTATAATCGATAAAAACGACCAAGGGAAAACCCGGAGGAGAGTTTGTCTTTATACGCTGGAATGGATCAATCCCTTTCCCGAAAAGGAGATTACCCATTTGGAAATCTCGGTTGATCCGAATCAATCCACCACTCTCGGATTACTGGCCGTCTCTGTCCTTAAAAAGTAGCTCCGAGCCGTTGCACGAGATGAAGCGCCCGGATCCGAAAAAACAGAAAGCCGCTAGGAATTCTGTTTTCTCAACGATGCCTGTCGCAACGCACGAAACGCTGCAGGCGTAGTCTTGCGCAACCGGCGAAATGTTTTCGTGAAGTGATAGCGGTCGCAAAAACCAACTGCCGTTGAGATGTCATCAATTTTCTGGTCCCCATGGTGCAGCAACTCGCAAGCGGTCGCGATTCTCCGTGCGCGTAAACAGGCCATCGGCGTGTCATTCGTCTCTTTCCGAAACAGCCTGATCAAAGCTCGAGCATGCATACCCGCCACCGCGGCGAGGCTTTCAAGCGTGTGGGGTGCCCCTATATCTCGCTCAATGTGCGACAACACCCGTTCGACCCGTGAATCCATCCGACGCTCGCTGAGCGTTCCAGCCGGCAGAGAGTCCAGCGCGCTTAATACCAAGGCATGCCACGCAATGCCTCCGACCTCAGAAGTCCTCGCCGACACGGCACGCTGATGCCAGCGGCGCATATCCTCAGTGAGCAGCACCGCATGAACTCCTGGCGTGCCCACCACTCCAGGCGCCAACGTAAAATGCACATAGCACTGCGTGACTGGACACCGTAAAGCCGCACCGAATATCGTGTCCGGCGCGATCAACCATGCTGATTTAGCACTCAACGCCAGTCGCTCTCCCCGCCAAAGCACTTCCGCTCCCGCTCCCTCCATGAGGTAGAGCCGCCAGTAGGGCGCCGCTAGATTAGGACAGCTCCAACGTTCCAACTGAGCGGTCACGCACGACAGCAGGCGCAATCCTAGGTCTGCACGCATCACGTGCTCATGCTCCGTGGCAAGGATCTCCGCCGCCATCGAAGCAGGCGACTTTTGCACACAATCAGGCGACTCATGAACATTGGCAGATAAGCGACGCATCGGTTATTATCCACATAGCCGTATCACCCTGCATCTGCGGCAAGCCATCCCTATTTTCATAATTACAATTCACCATGCATCGTCTTCGCTTTCGTCAGGTTCATCTCGATTTCCATACACACGGCGACATCCCCGGCATCGGAGAGAAATTCTCCAAAACCAAATTCCAGGAAGCACTGAAAATCGGTCATATCGACTCGATCACCCTCTTTGCCAAATGCCACCACGGCTATAGCTACCATCCGACGAAGGTGGGCCGGAAGCACCCGCACCTGAAGTTCGACCTGCTCAGCCGCCAGATAGATGCCTGCCGGGAGATCGGCGTGCGTTGTCCCATTTATTTGAGCGCAGGCGTGGACGAACTCATGGCCATGGAACACCCCGAGTGGGTCGTTAAAAATCGTGAGGGACTCACCTATGATCCTCTCGACGTCGTGTGGTTCAAAATTCTTCGCTTCAACTCCCCCTACCTCGATTACCTCTGCGCACAAATCGATGAAGTCGTGCAACGCTGGCCGGACAACGACGGCATCTTCCTCGATATTATCAACGCCCAGCGCGACTACTCCGAGTCGGCGCTTCAAGCCATGAAAGCAGCGGGCCTTAATCCCGAAGTCACCGCCGACGTAACCACCTACGCCCAAAGCGTGCTTCTTAATTATTACCAGCGCACCAACGCCGCAGTGCGCAGCGTGCGTGCCGACACCCCGGTTTTCCACAACGGTGGCCACGTCCCTGTCGGAGCGACAAAGTTCAACCGCTTCAACAGTCACTTCGAGCTCGAGTCCTTGCCCACCGGCGGATGGGGCTACGATCACTTCGCTTTTTCCGCCCGCTATGCCGCCACGCAACCGCGCGACTTCCTAGGAATGAGCGGTAAGTTTCACACCACGTGGGGCGAGTTCGGCGGCTTTAAACGCCCTGCCGCCCTTCGTTATGAATGCGCCGCCATGCTTGCCTATGGAGCCAAGTGCTCCATCGGCGACCAGCTGCACCCCAACGGCGAGATGAACCTCGACACCTATGGCCTCATCGGGGCCGCCTACGCCGAAGTTGAAGCGCGCGAACCCTGGGCTGACAACGTCCGCCCCGTCGCTCGCATCGGCTTGGTTAGCGCCGAGCAAAACCAGTCGCTTTCCCGTGGCCATGCCACTGTGAGCCCCGCAGACGAAGGCGCCGCCCGCATGCTGCTTGAGACCCACCTGCCCTTCCTCGTGCTCGACGAAAATGCAGGATGGAACGGCTTCGATCTCATTGTGCTGCCAGACTCGTTCGTGCTCACGCCGACCGCTCTGGCCAAAGCCAATAAATTCCTCGCAGGCGGCGGCAAACTACTCGCCGCAGGCAGCGCCCTTCTCAACGCGGACAAAACCGCATTCGCCATTGATCCGGGGGCAAAATTCTTGGGCCGCTCCACCAGCGCTCCCGACTACCTCGTCTCCACTGCCCTCAGCCCCGCCGTGCCCGTGCGTTCGCCCATCGTCATCCACGGGGGCGCCTACGAAGTAAAGCCGGCGGCCAAAACCAAAGTCCTTGCGGAGCGCCGCGTGCCCTATTTCAACCGCACTTGGGAGCACTTTTGCTCCCACCAGCATGCGCCCGACTCCCCTGCCAAGGTCGCACCGGCCGCCACGTTAAGCGGAAATATTGCGTGGTTTGCTCACGATATCTTCACGCGGTATCGCCAGTATGGACAACCGCTCTATCGCGACTTCGTGATCGCCGCGATCGACCACTTGCTCGACGGAAAACGCCCCGCCGTCACCACCCTCCCGAGCGACGGACGCCTCAATCTGCTCGAACAGTCCAAGGAGAAGCGCTTCATCGCGCACCTTCTCTACGCGCCGAAATCGCTGCGCGGCAGCTCACAACCCAACGCCATCAACAAGTCGATGGAAGTGATTGAAGACCTCATTCCGCTGCAGGACATACACGTCGTCGTCCAAGTCCCCCGGAAAATCCGCTCAGCCCGCCTTGTGCCAGACAACGTGGACCTGCCCTTTTCACAAAAAGCCGATATGGTCGCCTTCATCGTGCCAGAGTTCACCGCTCACGCCATGATCGAGTTAAGCTATGCGTGAGGCTTAACGGCCTTCGCAAAATACCCCAATCATGAGTAAAGTAGACACGCCGATTGGTAGTGCGTCCGAACCGGCCAAAACCTGGCATTGCGGAACCCTAACCTACACCAAGGCCGGAATCGTCGCGCTTTTTGTCTTCCTGCTTTGGGGCAGTTTTGCCTTCAACATGATGATAACGGTCGTTCCGAATATCCTCCCGTTGAAGCTCAAAAGTCTGGGCGCATCCGACGTATTGATAGGACTTCTTATAACCAGCGTTTTCCCGCTTTTCGGGATGTTTATATCCCCCTACCTCAGCTTTAAAAGCGACTATCTGCGAACACGCTGGGGCCGTCGCAAGCCATTCTTCTTTTTCTCCCTGCCGTTTGTCACCCTGACCATTCTGCTCCTCGCCTTTTCCGAGGATATCGCCCGGTTGCTGCAAAACTCCGGTTTTCTAGCCAGTCTCTCGCCGGCAACCGCCGCAGTGACCGTCATGGGCGTATGTATTGTCGCCTTTCAATTGGCCGATGTAGTCATCGCCTCCGTTTACGTATATATTTTCAACGATACCGTTCCGGTCGTTCTTATCGGACGTTTTTTCGGACTCATGCAGATGGTCGGCGGCTCCATCGGGTTTCTCTATAATTTTTTCATCTTCAAATACGCCAATAGCCACATGAAGGAAATCTTCATCGCTACGGCTATCATCTATTTCGTGGGCATCGGGTTGGTGTGCCTCTTTGTAAAGGAAGGAGAATACCCTCCGGTCACCAAAAAGGAGCAGGACAATGCGCGGGGCGTCGCCGGACTGCGGACGTTTTTCCGTGAATGCTTTTCCCTTAAGTTCTACTGGACCAAGTTTCTCTATGCGATGTCCATGCCGCTGGCGTCCGGTCTCTGGCCTTTCGGCGTTTTTTACTACCGGGAAATGGGATTGTCAGATGACTATATAGGCAAAGCAGGAGCCGTCGTTGCAGTAGCCGGAATGGCCGCCGCCTATTTTGCGTCCGTCTACATTGATCGATGGCACCCCTTGCGCATTCTAGCGTATTCTGGGGTATTCGGCGCCTGCCTTTCCCTCGGAAACTGGGTCTGGCTTTTTGTGACCCTGCCCCCGGTTGCGTTCTTCTGGCTTAATATGCTCGGTAGCGCATTGATCGGAGTTTTCCACGGAGCCCTCTGTGTTGTTGCGACCATGCCACTTGATATTCGCCTGCAGCCCAAGTCCCGCTACGGGCAATTTTGCTCCGCCCAATCCATTATCGCCAATCTCTGCAAAATTGCGGCGGGGGCAGGTGCCGGTTTCTTTTTTTATTTCCTGAAAAAGACTTTCTTTAACGGCTCCGATTATGCCTACCGCTTCAATTTCGTTTGGTCTGCGGGTTCGAGCATACTGATGGGTTTCGTCATTTGCAGCCTATACCGCCAATGGAAGTCCCTCGGAGGTGACCTCCATTTCAATCCGCCGGCTCCGTGGTCCGAGAAAGGATACGAGGAAATTGAGCAAACTCCTTTCGTCGGCGTGCAGACGCGTTGGCTCAACTATGCACTTAAAATGGTTAATACCCTGTTAGTGGTAACAATCATCTATCTGGCCTCAATGGCCTATTGGCTGTGGCATATAAGCTGGGTTTCTGAAGCCACGGTGTATCTGCTGACGATCATACCCATATCGATTGTGGTCTATGTCGCATGGTTAAAAGTTGAGCGCTCCATCAAGGCCGACGTCGCACGTTGCGCTGCGGGAGAGCCAATCAAAAACGGAATTCCACATCACGGCATTTTCTTTGTGAAAGCCTGCGTGCTGCTCTTGGGAATGCCTGTGGGAATCGGAACCATGATCGTGGCCATTCAAAACGACCTTCATATCGGTGTTCTGGTCTTCGGTATCGCGAGTCAGATTACCAATACGATGGTGGTTGTGTCCGTGCTGATTCTGCGTCGCCTGGAACGCGGTTATGACCCGATGCTCAATTACGATGGCCGCAAGACTTTGAGTCCTGTCGCACCTGTCTGACCATAATCATTTCCTTAAAAACTTCATATTAATCTCGGTGATCATAACACGCCCCCCGAATCCGACACATTCTCAGGAATGTGAGGATTCGAGCCCTCCAGGATTTCAGCCCAAAGAAGAGGCGGAGGGAAAGCCTGCACCCCAAAGACAGGCCCTCAATCCCTAGATCGGCCAGATAGCAAAGGCACACCTTCACTGATCAGCCTGGCCTCATGCAGCTCCATCACATCGGATCGATCCAATAGCTGCCCTTCGCCCAGTCCGACGGCCAACGGAGATGCCTTCAGCTCCGCGGTTTCTTTAGCGATGATCAGGTCGCTAACGGTCTTACGCTCTCGTCCGTTGGGCCCCAGCCAAGTCACACAATAGCCAAACCCATCCTTGTTCGATTTGGCCTTTTCACGATAAATCTTAACCACCACGGACTGGTTACGGATTAGAAGCGGAAATGTCCCAGTTTTTGCCATCTTAAAAACGGACAATAACGGACACGGAACCCTACGAAAGAGAGGTTTTGTCGGCCTAACCCCCGTCCGTTTTACCTCTGAAGAGAAGTGAAAGTGGTGCCCCCACGGGGAATCGAACCCCGCTTTTAGGATTGAGAATCCCATGTCCTAACCGATAGACGATGAGGGCGTCTGTTGGAGCGGAAGACAGTCCGGTTTTATCCAAACGCGTCAAGCGCGAGTTTTGATTTCGCGTATTTCCTCCCGCAAAAAAGCCGCCCGCGCTTGCGGACGGCTTTCAAAAAGCACGAAGACGGAAAACGCCCTCGGATTAACCGAAGATTTCTTCGGTCTTGAAGAAACGGGCCAGCTCGATGCGGGCGTTCTCATCGCTGTCGGAAGCGTGGACAACGTTCTTCATCATCTCGGTGCCGAAGTCGCCGCGGATGGTGCCCTTGGCAGCCTTGCGGGAATCGGTCGGACCGAGGAGATCACGGATCTTGGCGACGACGTTGTCACCCTGAAGGGCGATCACGATCACCGGACGCGAGCTCATGAAGGCTTCGATCTCGGGATAGAAGGGCTTGTCGGCTACATGCGCGTAGTGCGAACGCAGCACCTCGGCGGTGAGGCGGATCATCTTGGCGCCAACGATGTCGAAGCCGGCCTTTTCAAAGCGGTCGATCACGTTGCCGGCATGCTTGTTGGACATGCAATCGGGTTTAAGAATAACGAGGGTTTTCTGCATAAACAGGTCACCCTACGCGGTTCTCCCTCCGAGAGGGAAGCCTGATTTTAGCGGGCCGAAGCCGCCAGCGCGACCGGCACTGCGGTATTCACCGAGGCCAGCATGACCGGATCAGTCGCTCCATTGGAGTGGAACGTCGCGTAAACCACACCCACCAGGTTCGCACCCGTAACCGGCGTGCTGTCCACCTCGGTGTTGTTGTAACCGGCGGCAGTCCAACCTGCGGAAGTATTGGCGACCAGACGGTGGGCGACCGTCTCGTTGAAGCGGTTGGTATAAACCACCAGCATGCCCGCGCGGAGCTTTTCGGCAGGGAGGCTCTTTACGACCAGCACCGCGCCGGAACCAAAGAAAGGAAGCATCGAGTTGCCTTCGACACGCAACACCTTGAGGTCGGTGCGGTTGGCGGCCAGCGTGTGGGCGTCCTTGAGTGCGGCGCTCATCGAGACACCCGTGACCGGGTTGACGGCGGCGGTCACGTTACCCGCAAGCGCCAGCCCCGCGAGTGCGAGGAGGATTCGGGTGAGGGTGCGTGCCGCTTTCATGGCATCACTCTATTAAAATCCCGTAAAACCCACCATCGGCACCCCTACCCACTCGCTCATGAACGTTACCCCATGGACACCTCTGGGGTATCACTGGGACAACTCGGTATTCACCCGGGGGGCATCGGGGTGAACTCCCCAACCGCCCTGGGGTGACCTAGGACCCCACACCCTAGACCGAGACTTCCTGACGGGCCTTTTCAGCCAGCGCCGTGGAGATATAACGCTCACCAAAACTGCAGCCCACGGTCACGATCACCTTTCCCGCAAACTCCAGACGCTTGGCGACTTGCATCGCCGCCCAAACATTGGCCCCCGTGGAGATACCACCCAGAATACCGTCTTGGACCGCCAGCTGACGGGCCGTCTCCAAGGCATCCTCATCCCCTACCTGGATAATCTCGTCGATGATCGCCGTGTTACAGTTCTTCGGGATGAATCCCGCTCCGATGCCCTGGATGCGATGACGTCCGGGTTTGCCCCCCGAAAGCACCGGACTGCCCGACGGCTCCACCGCGATGCTGCGCAGCGAGCGGCGCGCCTTGATCACCTCTGAAACACCCGTGATCGTCCCGCCCGTGCCCACGCCGGCCACGAAGGCGTCGATGTTCCCTCCGGTCGCGCTCCAAATTTCCTCCGCCGTCGTGCGACGATGCGCCTCGGGGTTCGCCGGATTCTCGAATTGCTGCGGGATAAATCCCCGATCTCCGTGCTGCGCGAGTAACTCGGTCGCCCTCCGGATCGCGCCCGGCATGCCCTCGGCTCCCGGCGTGAGCACGATTTCCGCGCCCAGCATGCGGAGCAGCACGCGACGCTCGAGCGACATCGTCTCCGGCATCGTCAGGATGAGTTTGTATCCACGTTGTGCGCACACGAACGCCAGCGCGATACCTGTGTTGCCCGAAGTCGGCTCGATGACGACCGCGCCCGGTTTCAATTTTCCGTCGCGCTCGGCCGCCTCGATCATCGCGCGGCCGATGCGGTCCTTCACGCTCGCGAGCGGATTAAAAAATTCCGCCTTCAAATAAATCGTCGCGGGCAGGCCCGTGGCGATGCGGTTGAGCTTGATCAACGGAGTCTGGCCGATCGTGGCGACGATATCGGAGTAAAGTTGCGCGGACATCCGTCCACTCAAACCTCCCCGCCCTCACCCGCGCAAGATAATCGGCTTCCCAGTCGTCCTCAAACACCGCCCGCCGCCGTCCGACCCAGCAGATGCCTCAACGCGTCCTCCACGTTTTCGTGGCGGAATGTATAGTGCGCCTCCGCGAGCTTTCCCGGCACCGCCCGCGTGCTCGACAGCAGCGCCTCGTCCGCCATTTCGCCGAACATCGCGCGCAACACCGCCGCCGGCACCGGCAGCACCGCCGGCCGCCGCAACACCCTCCCGAGCACGCGCGTGAACTCCGCATTC
Source organism: Rariglobus sp. (assembly GCA_035459785.1). Taxonomy (GTDB): domain Bacteria; phylum Verrucomicrobiota; class Verrucomicrobiia; order Opitutales; family Opitutaceae; genus Rariglobus. Next base: position 64,037 of record DATHXF010000060.1, read on the forward strand.
GTCACCGCCTGCGGCGCGACCGCATTGACCGGCCCGTCGCAACGCCGGTCGAGCACCGCATGATAAATCGCGCCCACCAGATCATCCAGCGAAATCCAGCTCATCCACATTTTGCCCGAGCCCAGCCGCCCGCCGAGCCCCGCCTTGAAAACCGGCAGCAACTTCGCGAGCGCCCCGCCCGCCGGCGTGAGCACCACGCCTGTGCGCAACTCCACCACGCGCACGCCCAGCCCGTCGGCCTCCACCGCCTCGCGCTCCCACTCCTTGCACACCTCCGCCAAAAAACCCGCGCCCGTCGCCGCGCCTTCATCAAGCACCTCGTCACGGCGGTCGCCGTAAATCCCGGTCGCCGACGCCGACACAAAAACAAACGGACGCAACCGCTCGCTGTGCACCGCCGCCAACGCCGCGACCAGCGTGCGCGTGCTGTCCACGCGACTACGCAAAATCGCGTCCTTGCGCTCCGCAGACCACCGCGCATCGGCAACGCCTTCGCCCGACAGGTTCACAATCACATCCACGCCGCGCACCGCGTGCGCATCGAGCCGCCCGCCCGCCGGATCCCAAAACACCTCGTCCGCCGCCGCCGCCGCCCCGCGCACCAACTTTACGACCGCATGCCCCTGCGTCTGCAAAAACGCCGTCATCGCCCGTCCCACCAATCCCGACGCGCCCGCGATCAAAAACTTCATCGGTCTCACCGAAATATACCGGTTCGCCAGTTCCACCTCCGCCTTGGTCAGCGCATGACGGTAATCAAACAACCGCTCCAATTCCCTTCGCACATACGCCCCGCCGACAATCCGCCCGGGCACGCCGAACGGCAGTTTGTAAGTAATTTCATCCGTGAGCACGCACGCGCGGCCACCCTCGACCGCCTCCACACGATGCAAATGATCCCAGTGCGCAAACGGCCCGCGCACCTGCACGTCGCGAAACTGCACACCTCCGATGTAGTCGCGATGCTCTACATCCCACCGCACCAATACCGGACCGATTTTCATGCACAGACTCACCTTGGCCCCGTCGCGAATTCCGCCTGTATGCGACAGCACTTCGATTTTTTGCCAAGGCGGGGCGAGCCGTGCAAACGCCCCCGGACGCTCATGCCAGGCAAACACCTCGGAGGCCGGACGCTCGATGCGGACGCTGCGCGTAAACGTGGATAAACTCATTTCGTAGCCCGTCCCTTTCGCAGCCGCCGCGCCCCAGCGCAATACTGCATGCTTTCCAAGCAGACCGTGATCTCCATAAAACCAGCCTCATCGTATGAACCACATCACCGCCGGCGAATACTGGAATAACAACGCCGAGGCCTGGTCCAAACTCGCGCGCGCCGGCTATGACATCTACCGCGACCACCTGAACACCCCGGGCTTTCTCGCCCTGCTTCCTCCTGTAACCGGCTTGCACGGACTCGATATCGGCTGCGGCGAAGGCCACAATACCCGCCTCGTCGCCAAACGCGGCGCAACGCTCGCCGCCATCGACATCGCTCCGGTTTTCATCCGCCACGCGCAGGCCGAGGAAATCCGCTCACCGCTCGGCATCGCCTACCAGACGGCCAGCGCCGTCGAGCTGCCCTTCGCGGATGCATCGTTCGATTTTGCGACCGCTTTCATGAGTCTGCACGACATCCCGGAGCTTGATCGCGTGCTCGCCGAGGCGTTCCGCGTGTTGAAGCCGGGCGGATTCCTCCAGTTCTCGATCCTTCATCCGTGTTTCAATCCTCCGCACCGCAAAAACTGCCGTGACGAGGACAAGGTCACCTACGCCATCGAGGTCGGCGACTACTTCATCGACGCCCGCGGCCGCATCGACGAATGGATCTTCGGCGCCGCTCCGAAGGCCGTCAGCGATCGCCTGCCCAAGTTCAAAGTCCCCCGCTTCCACCGTCCGATCGGCGAGTGGTTCAATCTGCTGATCGCCGCCGGTTTCGTCATCGAACGCGTCGGCGAACCGCGTCCGTCCGACGAAACCGTGCTCGCCCACCCGGCCCTGCAGGACGCCCAGGTCGCCGCCTACTTTCTGCACGTTCGCGTGCGCAAGCCCGCGGCCTGACCGATAAAATCTAGTTGCCCGCCCGCACTTTCTAGGCGGCCTTGTGCCCATGGGAGATAAATACCTGCCGAGCAAAAAAGACCTGAAGGCGAACGCCCGCTATCAGCAGAATCTGAAAAAGCAGTCGAAGTTCATTCCGTCCGCGCCCAAGCCCGCCGCCGCCAAGCCGGCCCCGAAAAAGTAAGCCGCAGGTTCTCGCAATCCCCTTTGCGTTCGTGACGCATTGCGTCACGTTGGCCGTTCACGCACTCCCATGATCGAAGTTCGCAACCTTACCCGCGTATTCCGCACCTACAAAAAACAGCCCGGCTTCTGGGGAGGCATCAAGGGGCTCTTTAAACGCGAGTTCGAGGAAACCGCCGCCGCCAAGGACATCAGCTTCGACATCGCCGAGGGCGAGTTTGTCGGCTTTCTCGGCCCCAACGGCGCCGGCAAGACCACCACGCTCAAGATGCTTTCGGGACTCATCTACCCGACAAGCGGCACCGCGCGCGTCGCCGGCTACGATCCCACCAAACGCGAAAACGCCTACCGCCGCCTCTTCGCGCTCGTGCTCGGACAAAAAAACCAGCTTTGGTGGGACCTCCCCGCCCAGGAATCGTTTCTCCTGCTCCGCCACATCTATGGCATCCCCGCGCAGCAATACCGGGAAACCCTCGACGAACTCGTCGATCTCCTCGACGTGCGCGCCAAGCTCAACGTCATGGTCCGCGAGCTTTCCCTCGGCGAACGTATGAAGATGGAGCTCATCGCCGCCCTGCTCCACCGTCCGCGCGTCCTCTTTCTCGATGAGCCCACCATCGGTCTCGATGTCGTTTCGCAAAAGGCCGTCCGCAACTTCCTTCGCGAGTATAACCGCAAATACAAGGTCACCATCCTGCTCACAAGCCACTACATGGCCGACATCAAAGAGCTCTGCGAACGCGTCATAGTCATCCACAAGGGTCTCAAAATTTACGACGGTGCGCTCGATCAGTTGGAGGCGAAAGGCGGGCGCAAAAAGATCATCAAGTTCCGCCCCGCGCAGCTGCCGTTTCCCGCGCTCGTCGAACTCGCCGAGGGCAAGTCCACCGTCACCGAGGACGGCGAGGTCGTCCTCCACGTGCCCAGCGACGAGGTCGTCACCATCTCCCAACGCATCCTTGCCGCCGGCCCCGTGGCGGATATAACCATCGAAGACGTCCCGCTGGAGGACGTCATCACCGAGCTTTTCAACGCTCATTAACCCCACCCCTCCGCCATGTCCGCCCGCCGCCTGTTCGCGATTTCCCTTCTCTCGCTCGGCGGTCTTCTGGCGCTCACCGGTTGCGGCACCGCTCCGTCGCCGGTTTCCGGACAGGATTCAAGCCGCACGCTCACCCTTGCGGCCAACACCGACTGGGTGCTTGTGCGATGGACATCCGCCGGTGTATCCAAACATCCGATTCACTCACCTGCACCTGCTCTGCAAATCGGCAACGAAGGCCGGATCAGCGGCAACGCCGGCGTGAACCGCTACACCGGCGTCGCGCGAATCACCGACGCTCGTTTGAACTGGTCCGGCAATTTTGCACTGACCCGCATGGCCGGCCCTCCCGAACTCATGGCCGCAGAAAACCTCTACCTCGACGCGCTTCAATCCACGCACAGCGTGACCGTGCGTGACGACCGCTTGATTTTCACCGGCGAAAAACCGCTGCGCTTGGAATTCGTCCGCGCCAAACCCTGACGAAAAAAACCGCGTGAATCCACGCGCGCACTACCCGAATAAATTACAACAACCGCCCCGGGCCCGCTTTGCTGGGCCTTAAATTTTGAGGTCCGTCCAAGGATAGAGTTCGCAATTCACACAAGGGACCGATTTCAAACTGAAGTCATATATGTCCATGCAATCTAACTTGGATCTGCTCCCGGTTTTTTGCGCGGTGGCGCTTTACGCGGCACGCATCAGGGAGTTTTTCGTCAAACGGAATGTCGTGACCGGACAGGTCAACGAACGGGCGACTTTCCTCGCGTTGCTCATCAGCGGCTCGCTGGTGGTCACGCTGGCCCTCGTCGAATACCTTGTGCGCAAAACCGGCTTTCATGCCGTCAGCTTCAGCATCGGCCTGCTCGTCGTCGCACTCTCCTTCGGCGTCCGCGCCGCCGCAGTCCGCGCGCTCGGCCGCATGTGGAGCGTTCACATCGAGATCCGCAAGGAACACCAGCTCATGAAAGACGGCCCCTACGGCTGGGTGCGCCATCCCATCTACCTCGCCGCCATCCTCGAACTCGTCGGTGCGATGCTGCTGATGAACTCCGTCTACACGTGGATCGTGTTCGTTTTTTTCTTCGCCCCCAGCCTGTTCGCCCGCATCCGGCTGGAAGAGCGCGCGATGATCGCCCAGTTCGGCGAAGCCTACGTCGCCTACCGTAAAACCACCCCTGCCGTCCTCCCCTGGCGCGGCCGCACCTGCTGATTTTTTCACCCCATGGATAATTCCGAGCGTAGAGTCGTCGTCACCGGTATCGGCCTGCTCGCGCCCAACGGTCTCACCGTGGATACGTTCTGGGAAAGCCTCTGCGCCGGTCGCAGCAGCGCGGCCCCGATCACCCACTTCGACGCCTCCAAGCTTCCCACTCGCATCGCCTGCGAACTCAAGGGCTTCGACGCCGGCAACTACATCGATCCCAAAAAAGCCAAGCGGCTCGATCCGTCGCTCCAATTCGGTGTCATCGCGTCCAAGCTCGCGTTCGCCGACGCCGGACTCACCGCCGAAGCGGTAGACCCCTCGCGTGTATCTATTTTTGAAGGCACCTCCGTCGGCGGTATGCGCAGCACGCTCGAAGGCAACCTGACCTATCTCGAAAAGGGCTACCGCGCGATGAGCCCCTTCGGCCTCATCAACGCCTACTGCGGCGGCGGCAGTTCCGAAATCGCCCTAGAGCTCGGCTTGCCCGGCCGCGCGGTCACCATCTGCACCGCCTGCTCCTCGGGCAACGACGCCATCGGTTTCGGCCTGCAAGCCATCCGTGAAGACGAAAGCGACATCGTGATCGCCGGCGCGACCGAGGCGCCGATCGTCGGCGGCTATGTCGGCATTTTTTCCTCCGCCAAGTCCCTCGCCCGCGGCAACGACAACCCGCAGACGTCCATGAAACCGTTCGACCGCAAACGCGACGGTTTCCTGCTCGGCGAAGGCGCCGCGTTCGTCGTGCTCGAGGAGCTGTCCCACGCCCTCGCGCGCAACGCCCGCATCTACGCCGAGGTCATCGGCCAGGGTTCGAGCTGCGAAGCTTACCATTCGGTGGCTCAAAACCCCGAGGGCGTCGGTATCTTCCGCGCCATGCAAAAAGCGATGCGCGTCGCCCGCATCACACCCGACGAGGTAGACTATATCAACGCCCACGGCTCCGCCACGGAGAGCAACGACCTGGTGGAAACGCGCGCCATCAAACGCCTGTTCGGCACTCACGCCCATCGCGTCGCCATCAGCGGCACCAAGCCGATCACCGGACACCTCGCCGGCGCCGCCGGCGCCCTGGAGTCTGTGATCTGCGTGCTGTCGGTGCACCGCAAGATCATCCCGCCCACCATCAATCTGACCGAACCCGAGGTCGGATGTGATCTTGATTATACCCCCAACGTCGCCCGCCCCTATCCGGTTCGAGTGGCCATGAATCTAAACGCCGGATTCGGCGGGAAAAACTCCTGCCTGATCCTTAGGGAGTTCATCAGCTGATGAACTACTTTTCGACCGCGCCGCTGATCGCAGCAGCCGGCAATCTGCTGCTCGCCATCTTCGTCCTGCTTCAGGCGCCCGGTCAAAAACTGAACCGGGTCTTTTTCGTTTTCGGCCTTTCGGTCTCCATCTGGACGTTTGGCGCGTTCATGATGTTTCAGGTGTCCTCCCACGAAGACGCCCTGCTCTGGACGCGCCTCCTGCATGTGGGCGTCATCCTGCTACCGATCACGCTTTTCGAGCTGTCGATGCGGATCTCGCGATCCCCCCTGATCAAATACGCGACACCGCTTTACTGGCTCGGCGGCGTGTTTCTTCTCGCCGACGCCACATCCTTCCTGATCCGTGACGTCCAGTATGTGGGCTACGGGTATTTCGGCATCGCGGGACCGCTCTACTCGGCGTTCAGCCTGACCATCCCCTCGCTGTCCATCCCATCCGTGATCATTCTGTGGAAGCGAAGGCAGGTCGCCGTTGGCGCCCAACGTCATCGTCTCTCCCTGCTGATCGTCGCCATCCTCATGCTGTTCTTCTTCGGACTGCATGACGTCGGTCCGATGTTCGGCGTTTACTATTACCCCGGCACCCAGTTTCCCGTGTATCCCCTGGGCACCGCCGCCGCCTTGGTTTACGGAGCCCTCGTCGCTTACAGCGTGCTGCAACATCAACTGCTCGATGTGCGTCTCGGACTGGGCCGGGTCGCCGCCACCTTCACGCGTCTTCTGTTTTTCTGCTCCATCGGCTTCATGCTGGTGTTTGTTCTGGCGCTGGCCTTCCCCGAAGCCTTCACCCCGTTTTCACTTTTGGGATTCTTTTGTGTTCTTACACTTAGCGGCCTTATCAGCTCGGTGCTTTTCCCTCGTTTGCTTGGCGGCAGCACCGAAACGCTGGAACGTCGCATCCTCGGCGACCGGTTTGAATACCGCGACCGGGTCAAATCGTTCATCGATAACCTTCCCCAATACCGCCTCATCCCGCTCTTGCTCGACGACCTCTCTTCGTTGCTGTCCCAAACCGTCAAAATCAGCCGGATTCAAATCACGCTTTACACTCCGTCCACCCGTGAAGTGTCCGTGCACCACACCGCACCGGAATCTCTGGCGTCGACCGTGCAGGCGCCGAACTACGACGGTCCGCTGCTGCAACTCGTCCGCCAGAATCCGGAAGCACGCTGGATCGATTTCTCCGATCTGCCCGAAGGCTCCGAGGGAACCAACGCGATCATCCTCCAAAACCTCGCCAGCCTGGAGCCCACATTTTGTTTCCCGCTGAGATCGGCCGACGACATTTCCGGCATCGTGATCCTCGGCACCAAAAGCGACCGGAGCTACTACACAGCCATCGATCTGGAGGTCTTGGGCGAACTGTTCGGCCAGGTCAGCATCCTCATCGACCAGATTCACCTGAAAGACCAGGTCGGCGTGACCGAGAAACTAGAGTCCCTCGCCATCATGTCGCGAGGCCTGGCGCACGATCTCAACAATCTCCTCACCCCCATCAACACTTACATCCAGCTCACCGGCCAGAGAGCGAATCCGGATGACCCCGACAACGAACTGCTCGATATCGCCTCGAAAAACCTCACCGCCATCAAAACCTACGTGCGCGAGGCCGTGTTCTTCTCGACCACGCTTGCGCCCAAGCTCACCCCGGTGCCGATCAAGGTGCTGCTCGACGACCTCGCCTCGATCTGCCTGCACCAGTTGAACAAAACGAACATCGCGCTCGCGCTCGATATCCCCGAGCAATTCGTGTTTCAGGCGGATTCCATTCTGCTCCAGCGGTTGCTTTCCAATCTTGTTTTCAACGCCATCGACGCATCCCCGGCCGGATCGTCCATCACGGTGCGCGCGGTCCAGCTTCCTCGCATGCAGGGGCGCGCCCGCTGGATGCGCCTCCAAGTCATCGACCAGGGCACCGGCATCTCCCAGGAAAACCTCAACCGGGTGTTCGCACCCTATTTCACCACCAAAAACATCGGCGACCAGATGCGCGGCTTCGGACTGGGCCTCACCATTTGCCAAAAAATCGTCCACCTTCACCGCGGCACGATCACCCTGCACAGCACCGAAGGAAAAGGAACCACCGTCCAAATCGATCTGCCGACCGACCCCGTTGACCCGCCCGCCACCGCCTCCTCTTCATGAACCGGATACTTGTCATCGCCGCCCAGGCGCACACCGCCGAATCCCTCAAAAAACTCGTCCCGACCGATCGCTTCAGCATCGTCCACCTGCCCCGGCCCGAGCTCATCCGCGAGTCCTTGCCGCCCGCATGCATTGACCTGTGTCTGATCGACACCGAGCTCACCGACACCGGCGCGATCCGGCTGATCGACGAGGTGCGCCGCTATCTGCCCGACGTCCCGCTCGTCGTCTCCGCCTCGACCTGCGTGCGCGAATGGGAAGAGGACGCCCTTCTTCACGGCGTGTCCTTCGTCCTCAAAAAACCACTGCGCAGCACCCTCGTCACCACGGTGTTTGACCGGCTTCTCGCCGGTGCACCCCCCAAGCGACAGGAAGCGTCCGCCGAAGGTCAATCCCGCACTCCGATTGAACCGCGGGCGAGCATGGCCGGCGTCCCTTCCAACCTGGAAACATTGCGCGATTTCTCCCGGCTCTTCAGCCATTCGCTCAACGTCCGTCCCCTTCTTCAGGAGTTTGTGCTCAAGCTGCGCGAGGTGATCAGCGTCAACCGTATCGCCATTTTCCTCCAACCTCCGCAAAACCCCTTCCTCCCCGGACCCGTCGCGGCCTCGCGCCGGCTTTCGTGCGCCTGCTCCGCCGGCATCGCCGCCGATCTCTACCGGTTCTTCGAACTTTCCCTCGACGGCGGCATCGGCGCCGCCATCGCCACCGACGGACGCATCCTCCAGGCCGACGTCGCTGCAGGCCTTTCCGCCGACGCCCGCCGAGAGTTCGAGATTCTCGGCGGACAGATCGCCATCCCCATTCTTGACCGCGAACGTCTGCTCGGCATCGCCGTGCTCGGCGGCCGCCTCACCGGACTACGGCTCAACGACCAGGAGCTGCAACTGCTCTTCCATCTTCTCGAGGAACTCGGCCTGGCCATTAAAAACAGCTGGCTCCATGACCAGCTCGCCACCAACCACCGTCTGCTTGCCAACATCCTGGGGCAGATGGGCGCCGGCTGCCTCGTCGTCGCCCGCGACTTGTCCATCCTGCAGTCCAATCCCGCGCTTGGACGTATTCTTAATCTCATTACACCCGCCGGCCGCTCGCTCCAGTTCGCCGACCTCCCCCAGCGCCTCGCCAGCATGCTCTACGAGGTGCTCAACGGCGGACGCGAATCCGCCTGCTCCCATTACCTTCACGAAACCCGCACCCTGCTCGTCACTGTCACCGCCTTCCACCTCAACGACCAGGCCGCCACGTCCGCCATCCTCGTAACCATCGAGGACCATACCGCCATCGAGGCCGCGCGCCGCGCCGAGGTCGGCAAGGAACACACTCGCCTCATCGCCCTCATCGCTGAAAAATTCTCCCACGAAATCCGCAACGCCCTGCTCTCGCTGGAAACCCACCGCCAGCTCCTCCCTACCGACTACGCCCGCGAAGATTTCCGCGCGTCCCTCGAAACTTCCCTCGGCCGCGAAACCGCCCGCATCCTGCGCTGCTCCGACCAGCTCGCTTTCCTCGCCCGCCCCAAAAACGAGCCCGTGGAAACCCACCTGCTCAGCGACCTGCTCCGCAAGGCCGGCGAATACGCGTCCGCGCACCTTTCGCCGCCCGCCGTTACCCTCAAGCAGATCCACGCCACTCCCGGCGTTCGCCTCCTCTGCGAGCCGCGCAGTCTTCTCCATGTGCTCGGCGAGGTCATCCTCAACGCCGCCCAATCCTCCGACGGCGCCCGCGAAATCACTGTGCGCACCGAGACGTTCACCGCCGACGGTGTCAAACGCTGCCGCATCGGCGTGGTCAACCCCGCCCTGGGGTTTTCACCCGAGGCAGCCACCCGCGCGTTCGAGCCATTCTACACCACGAAGAGCGTCGGCCTTGGGCTCGGTTTGGCCGTAACGAGAAAAACACTACACGATCACGGCGGAGATGCCGTGATTTTCGCTCGCCCTCACAACGCCATCGGGGACATTGTCATAACGCTTCCGGTCCAGTGAACGTTTAATTCAACCGACAAAGCCCACCCGACGATGCTTACCCCTCATCCGCGTGCACCCCAAGCGTGTGCACGTTTTCTGTTCCCCGCACTGCTCGGAGCGTTACTCGCTCCTTCCCTCGGTTTCTCCAATGGCACGCGCCTCCCCAACCAAAATGCCGAGGCCACCGCCCGCGGCAATGCGTTCGTCGCCACCGCCGACAACCCCTCGGCCATCTACTACAATCCCGCCGGCCTCACCCAGCTCCCCGGCCTGCAAATCCAGTCCGACGCCTACGCGATCCTCGCCCGCTACGACTACACCCCCGCCGGTGGCCCCACGGTGAAAGCCGACCGCTCTGTCGCCGTCGTTCCCCAGCTCTACGCCTCTTATACGCCGGAAAATTCACGGCTCAGCTACGGCCTCGGACTCTACTCGCCGTTCGGTCAGTCTAGCGAATGGCCCGATAACTCCGGCTTCCGCACCATCGCCACCCGCAACGAAGTCATCTTCCTTACGCTCGCTCCCACGATCGCCTGGAAAATCTCCGACCAGCTCTCCGTCGGCGTCGGCCTTCAGATCAACCGCGTCGAGGCGGACCTCCGCCGCGGACTCTCCCCCGTCCCCGGCGACCAGTTCAAGTTCGAGGGCGACGACACGTCCCTCGGCTACAACATCGGCGTCATGTGGAAACCGTCCGAACACCATGTATTCGGACTCAACTACCAGAGCCGCTCGACAAGTCACTTCAAGGGTGATGTCTCGCTCACGTTTCCGCCCACCTTGACCGGCCCCGCATCCGTGGACCTTCCGTTTCCCGATATCATCACCTTGGGTTACTCGTGGAGACCCACCCCTCAGTGGAATCTCGAAGTTGCCATCGACCGCACCAATTGGGACCTCCTCAACACGCCCGTCCTCACCTCGACCATCCTTCCGCCCCAGGCCATCCCATTCGAGTGGGAAGCCAGCTACTATTACCTGTTCGGCGTGACTCGATACCTGGCCGACGGCTGGCGTGTCAGCGCCGGTTATTGCTACAGCGAAAATTCTGTGCCCGACGCCACCTTCAACCCCGCCGTGCCGGACATGTCCCGCCACCTCGCCAGCCTCGGCGTGGGCCGCACCTTCGGAGCGATCTCGTGCTTCCTTACCTACCAGCACGGCTTCAAAGCCACGCGCACCGTGCAGGGTGTTCCCCCTAATCTGGCCGGCCAGACGCCCAACGGAACCTACGAAAGCGCCATGGACGCCGTCAGCCTCTCGTTCCGCTACGCTTTCTGAACGCGATTGCGCCCGCCGGCCCTGCGCCCCGGCGGGCGCAATCGCAAACAACTTCAAACACGTATCCGATTAACGAATACCATTGCGCACGGCCCGCTCCGTGCCGCAATCTATGTCCTCATGAAGACCGGCCTGCTGGGGTCTATCTCCGATGCATGCACAAACCCTTGGCCTTTTCCGCGCTTTCCCGCCATTTGTAGTTTCATCGGCCAACCGCAACACCGTCATCCCAACACCGTTTGCCCATGAGTTCTGAGCCCGCCCTCTCCACCCTTCCCCCCGCCACCACCGAAACCAAGTTCACTCTTCTGGTGGTTGATGACGAGGAGGGTCCGCGCCAGTCCCTGCGCATGGTTTTCCGCAACGACTTCAACGTCCACACCGTGGACAGCGGCGAAAAGGCCCTTGCTTTCGCCCGCGAAAACACCGTCCACATCGCCATCCTCGACATCCGCATGTCCGGATGCACCGGCATCGAGGTGCTCGAAAGCCTCAAGGCCATCGACCGCCGCATCGAGGTCATCATGCTCACCGCCTACGAGACGCTCGAAACCGCCCGCCAGGCCCTCCGCCTCGGCGCCTGCGACTACCTCAGCAAGCCCTTCGACCTCTCCACCGTCCGCAACACCGCCGCGCGCGCCCTCCACCTGCGCAAGATCTCGGACACCGTCGCCAGCACCGCCGAACGCCTCTCCGAGCTCAACCACCGCCTCGGCGACATCGCCCTCCGCGAGGAGATGGCCCGCACCACCAACGAAATTTACGCCGGCGTCATCCACGATCTCAACAATCCGCTCACCGTCATTAGCGGCTACGTGCAGATCCTCGAGGAGCGGCTCAAAAACGTCGCGTTCCTCCACGGCGACGATCTCGAAAAGGTTCGCTCCACCATCGACTACATCGGCAAACAGGTCGGCACCTGCACCGCCATCGCCACGCGCTACCTCCGTTTCGTCAATAAAAACGAAGCCCCCGGCCGCCACCTCGCCATCAACCAGATCATCGCCGACCTCCAGGCCCTGCTGAACGCCCACCCCGAGGTCCGCTTCAACCGCCTTTGCGTCAAACCGCTCGACATCGACGCCACGCCGCGCATCGACGCGACCGACCTGATCCAGATCCTCCTCAACCTCACCATCAACGCCTTCCAGAGCACTGATCGTAAACAAACCGTGTGGGTCGTCGCCGACACCCTCGACCAGGCACCTGACTTCGCCGCCCCCTTGCTCGACGCCAAGACCGAGCTGCTCATCGGTCGCGAAACGTTCAAGCACTCCGGTCCGGTCATCAGCCTCAGCGTGCTCGATCAAGGCTCGGGCATTCCCGCCGAAACCCTGCCCAAGATTTTCGAGCCCTATTTCACCACCAAGGCGCACCAAGGCACCGGTCTCGGCCTGGCCATCGTCGCCCGCCTCGTGCAGACGCATGGCGCTCT
>DATHXF010000061.1:0-11837 GCA_035459785.1 Rariglobus sp.
GTGAGGTTCTTCGTGGCCGAAGACAGGTCGATGGAGCCGCTCGTGCCTCCGTTCACTCCGAGCGAAAAGGTCGCATTACCCAACGCCAGCGTGACGTCGTTGCCCGGATTCACCACGCGAAGCCCGAGCGCCGCAAGGGCACCACCGGAAGAAATGCTCCCCGTCGTAGTGGCAAACGTGTTGTTGAAGATGACCCAGTCCGCGTTTGTCGGAGCAACAACCGTGTCGTTGGGCGCCGCATACGTTCCGGCAGTCCTTAGGGTGGACCCGTTGTCGGCCTTGATGAGATCCGTCGCCTGAAGCGGAAGCAGAGTAGCCGCTGAAACGGCTCCGAAAAGAAACAGACGCGTGCGGTGGGGCATAACGCCAACCTAGTCCGCACTCGCTTTCACTGACCAGACGGCCGGCTCTCTACCTGTAGATAAGCTCAGCCCGATCGCCTCACTTGCCTTCAGTAAGCACGTTCCGAAGCAGCACCAGCAGTTCTTCCGCCGTATAGGGCTTGGTCAGGAAATGCCCTCCGCCATTGCCGGCCGCGTTGGCCGTGTGGCTGTTGTTGTTGAGCCCGCTCACCGCGATGATCTTCACAGCGGGGTTAATCCGCCGCAGGGCCGCGATCAACATCGCCCCGTCCATCGTCGGCATCATCATGTCGGTGATGACGACCGCCACCTCGCTGCTTTGCTGCGCATAGAGCCCGATCGCCTGTGCGCCGTCCTCGGCCGTCAACACGCGGTAGCGGAAGGCCTCGAGTGTCTGCCGGGTGATATCCAGAATCGAAATCTCGTCATCCACCACCAGCACGAGTTCTCCGGAGCCCTCGGGGAGTCTTTCCGGCGACGCCAGCGACACTTCACCCTCCCGTCCGTCGAGGTGCGCCGGCAGGTAGATTCTGAAAGTCGTTCCCTTACCCGGCTCGCTGTAAACATGCACAAACCCTCCGTGGCTGCGCACGATGCCCAGCACGGTCGAAAGGCCGAGTCCCGTCCCCTTGCCCGGCTCCTTCGTCGTGAAGAACGGATCGAAAATCCGGTCCACGATTTCCTTGGGGATTCCGCAACCCGTGTCGGTGACCTCGACAACCACATAACTGCCGGCGACTGCGCCCCGGTTCATCACGGCGTAGTGCTCGTCCAAAACGATGTTCTCGGCCCGCAGCGTCAGCTGCCCGCCGGCCGGCATCGCGTCGCGCGCATTCACGCAAAGATTGAGCAGCACCTGGTTGAGCTGCGTCGGATCGCTGACCACCGGCCACAAGTCGGGCCCGTGGCTGTTTTCCAGAACGATGTTTTTCGGAAAGGTGCTGCCGATGATTCCTTCCACCTCCTGTATGATGTGCAGGACCTGGATCGGCGCACGCACGCCGTCCACCCCTCTCGCAAACGACAGCACCTGCCTCACCAGACTGGCGGCGCGTTTCGCACTTCTCTCCATGTTGTCCACCATGTGCGCCATCTTCGGGTCGAGTTTTCCGAAGCGCAGCAACTCGACTCCCATCATGATCGGCGCGAGCAGATTGTTCAGATCGTGCGCGATGCCGCCGGCCAGCGTGCCAATGCTCTCCATGCGCTGCGCGCGCAGGAACTGCTGCTCGAGTTCCTTGCGCTCGGTGATGTCGGCGATCACGGCGATAAAATACCTGGCCTCGCCCGCCGCGTCGCGCAGCAGCGCCGTGACCACGCTTACCCAGAACACATCGCCGTTTTTTCGGACATAGCGCTTCTCCACCGCGTAGTCCGCCCGTGTGCGGGCCAGCATTTCACGCCGGGCCAGGTCTCCCTCCTCCCGGTCTTCCGGAAGGGTGAGTTCGACAAAGGTGCGCACCAGCAGCTCGTCGCGCGCATAGCCGGTGATCATGCACAGCTTGTCGTTCACCCGCAGGAAACGTCCGTCCACGCCGACATGCGCGATGCCGACCGCCGCCTGCTCGAAGGTCGCACGAAAGCGTTCCTCGCTCTCGCGCAGACTCTCCTCCACCCGCACGCGCTCGGCGATATCATGCTGGAGGGCCAGGTTGCTCTGCTCGAGTTGCAGTGTCTTTTCCTCCAGCTTCCGGATGAGCGTCTCGCTGTAAATCTTCAGGGTGTCCTGCTCCTCGCCGGCCGAGTTGAAATGGGTCACCGGCTGCGCCACCGCCGCGGCGTTTTCCACCGCATGGATGCGCGCCAGGAAATCCTCCGGCTCCGCCGGCTTCAGGATGAAGGCGTCGGCACCGAGACTGATCGCAAGCTTCTCGTCCTGCTCCTCCGTGTAGGTCGCCGTATAGACGATGAACGGAATCGACCGGAGCCGCACGTCGGACTTCCAGTGGCGCAGAAGCGTGTAGCCGTCCATCACCGGCATCAGCAGGTCGGACACGATGAGTGACGGCGGATGCTGCCGGGCCTTCACCAGGGCCTCGGCGCCGTGGCACGCGGTCTCTACCTCAAAGCCGTGACCCGTGAGCAACGCCTGCAGGTAATAGACGTTCTCCTCTTTGTCATCGACGATGAGGACGCGCTTCATGGTGCGGATGGTTTTCCGGGGATGATGAAACGCTCGATCTCCGCCACAAACGTGTCGGGATTGATCGGCTTCTCGATGTAGCCGTTGCAACCGGACTCCAGTGATTTCTCGCGGTCACCCACCATCGCATACGAGGTCACCGCGACAATCGGCGTGGCCTGCAACGCCTCGATTTGGCGCAAGGCCCGGGCCACCGCGTAGCCGTCCATTCCAGGAAGTTGGATATCAAGCAGGATGAGGTCGGGCGCGAGGCTCTGCGCCAGCTCGACGCCGCGCGGACCGTCAAACGCGGCGACGACACTGTAACCGTGTTTCTCGAGGAGAAACGTCGCGAGATAGCGGTTCTGCTCGTTGTCTTCGATGAGAAGAACGTTGCGGCTCATTTGGCGGCGTTGGGTTGAAGCGGGAGGGTAACGATGAACTCGCTGCCACGAGACCATTCGCTGGATACGGCGATATCGCCACCCATTAACGTGACAAGCCTGCGACAGATAGCGAGCCCGAGTCCCGTGCCTTCGTGCAGGCGGGAAAGCCCCGTGTCGATCTGGCGGAAGGGCTGGAACAACGTGGCCAGATCCTCCGGCCGGATGCCGATGCCCGTATCGGTCACCTGCAAGCGCACGCGATTTCCCGTCACGTCGGCGACCAGTGCGACCCGCCCCCGCTCGGTGAACTTGATGGCGTTGTTCAACACATTGATCAGCACCTGCTCCAACCGCCGGCGGTCGCCGGTCATCGCACCCAGTCCCGGCCCAAACTGCACGACCAGCTCCAGCCCCTTCTTCTCCGCCAGCGGACGCACCGAGGCCGCGACGCGGTCGATCGACTCGCGCAAATCAAACGGCTCCGCGCGCACCTCCAGCTGGCCCGCCTCGATCTTCGAGATGTCGAGCACGTCGTTGATCAGCTCCAGCAGATGCCGCGCGCTGCCGCGCACCATGCCGAGCTGCTTGGTCTGCTCGGGATTCAGCGGACCCGCCAGCCCCTGCAGCACGATGCCGGTGAAGCCGATGATCGAATTGAGCGGCGTGCGCAGCTCGTGCGACATCGTCGCGAGAAAGGCCGACTTGATCCGGTCCGCCGCCTCCGCTCGCACCAGCGCCGCCTGCAACTCCTCCGTCCGCTCCGTCACCTTGTGCTCAAGGCTCACGTTGAGTTCACGCAGCGCGTCCTCGGCTTTCCTGCGCTCGGTGATGTCGATCGACAGCACAAAGATCCCCTCCGGCACCGGCTGGCAGCGCACGTCAAACCAGCCGCTGGTCCCGTCCATAAACGTGAACTCGGTCTCGTCATGCAGCGCCACCCGCTGCTCCAGACAGATCTTGAGCATCGCATAAACCGGACTCTCCTCGATCCCCGGCCAGCACTCCGGCATCGTCCGGCCGAGCAGCTCCGCATTCGGCCGGCGGTTTTGAATGGCCGCCGCGTTGTTCAGATAAAGGTAGCGCCAGTCGCGTCCGAGCAATTGGCAACCTTCCAGAATGCTATCGAGCGTGGTGCGATACCGTTCCTCGCTCGTATGCAACGCCTCCTCGGCGCGCTTGCGCTCGCTGATGTCGATGCCCACGCCGACCAGACACAACCGCCCCTCCAATTCCACGCGCCGCCCCGTGAAAAAATACGGCGTCTTGTATCCGTCCTTCGCAAGGAACGGCGCCTCGACCGAAGACTCGCCGAGCGTGAACACCTCGCCGATGCGCCGCTCCAGCTCGGGCTTGTCCTCGGGTGCGAAAAAATCGAGCGGTTTCATCTGCGCGAGTTGTTGGCCCGTGTAGCCCGAAACGCGCTCGAAGTTGCGGTTCCACCTTAGAAACCGTCCGTCCATGTCGTAGAAATACAGGATACCCGGCATGCTCTCGATCATCGTGTCCGAGAACCGCCGTTCATTCTGCGCCCTCAACTCCGCCGCATGGCGCTCGTTTTCAAGCGCGAGATTCGCCAACGCAAAGGCGATGTCGGTCGCCGCTTCGTTCAAAAGCGCCATTTCCTTGTCCTGGAAAAATCCCGCCTCATCGGAATAAACGCTGAGCACGCCGCCCACCTGATCGCCCACCCGGATCGGCAGCGCCACAGACGCCCGAAACCGGCGGCGCACCCACTCCGAACGCCACGGCAGGGTCACCTGGTCGTTGAGGATATCGTTGCAGACATACGGACGCTTGTCTCGAAACGCCCGCCCCGCCGGACCCTGCCCTTCCGACCGCTCATCGGCATACACCCGGAGATTTTTGATGTAACCGCTCTCATCGCCGGCCACTCCGAGCGGCTCCAGCAGCTCGGTCGCCGCATTGCGCCAGCCGATCCACGCCAGCCGGAATCCGCCCTGTTCGACGAGCACCTCGCACACCCGGTTGAAAAGCTCGTCGCGCACCGGCAGGCGCACGATCGCCTGATTGATATGACCCAGCGCCGCGTTGAGCCGGTTGATCCGGCGAATTTCGCGCTCTTGGGATCGAAGCGTCGCATACCGCGACTCCGCGGTGCCGAACGCCTGCCGCATCAACAGCAGAAGCAGCAGCGATGTCACCCCCACAAAGGCGAAACCCTTGTAAACGCTCAACTCAACCAGCCGCGCCGGATCGCTCACCAGCAAACCCAGCGCATGGTCGGACAAAAAAATCCACGCCAACGCGACCACTGCATATACCCCGGTAATCCATCCTGCGGGCGAACGCAGCCGTCGGATAATTCGCATCGTGGGGCCTGCGGAGGTCATGGTCACATCGCGCCTCCCCGCACCGCCGCCGCTTTTCCTCCAACCCGACCGCAACGCTGCGATACGTTCATAGGCATGAACTTGAGGTTTCCCGAGACTGCGCCCGATTTCGAGCTGAAAACCGACTGCGACTTCAGATCACGGCAAACCCAGAATCAACGTCTCCCCCGTCCGTGCCGTCACGCCGAACACCTCGCGCAACAATTCCGGCGTCAGCACCTCCGCCGGCTTCCCCACCGCGCGCAATCGTCCGCCGTCCAACACCACGATCACATCGAGACAATGCGCCACCCGCAGATCGTGCAGCGACATCACCACGGTCGTGCCCGCCTTCGTCAGCTCCTTCGCCAACGCCAGCACCTCCAGCCCATGACGCGGATCCAACGGCGCCAGCGGTTCGTCCCACAACTGCAACGGCGCGTCTGTCACCAACGCCCGCGCCAACATCACCCGCTGTCTCTCACCCCCCGACAACTGATTCACCGGCCGCTCCGCCAGCGCCAACAAATCAAATCTCCGCAACGCCTCCTCGACGCCCGTCTCATCATCACCGTGTGCGTAGCGCCCTTGCTGCACGACCGCGCGCACCGTGAACCCAAATTCAAACCGCGCCTCCTGCGGCACCCACGCCGTCCGCCGCGCACGGTCCATGATCGCGATTTTCTCAACCGTCTCTCCCGACCACCGCACCTCGCCACGCGCACCCGGCAGCAATCCCGCCGCCGCCTGCAACAATGTCGATTTCCCCGACCCGTTCGGCCCGATCAACCCAACCAACGCACCCGCCGACAGCTCCAGACTCACGTCTGCCAACCGCCCCGGCACGCTCACATTTTTTAGTGTCAGTGCGTTCATGCGCGCCTCCTCAACAACCACAGGAAAAACGGCCCGCCGATCAACGCCGTCACGATGCCCAGCCGCAACCCGCCCGCCAGCCGTCCCACCAAATCGCACCCGAGCACAAACACCGCGCCGCCCAGCATACTCAGCGGCACCAAACGCCGGTGTTCCGGCCCGGCCAGCAGCCGCAGCCCGTGCGGCACCACCAGTCCGACAAAGCCCACGATCCCCGCCACCGACGTCGCCGTCGCCGCCAGCACCGTCGCGAGCACCAGCAACACGCGCCGCAACCGCTTCACATCCACGCCGAGGCTTTGCGCCTCCGTCTCGCCGAGACTGAGTAAATCCATCTGCCGTCCGAGCGGCCACAACACCGCCGCCGCCACGAGGATCGGCAGCGCCGCCACCACGTGCAACCAGCTGCGATCCTCCAATCCGCCCAACAGCCAGAACAACAGTTGCGCATTGCGCTCCCACAACGCCACGCCGTGCGACAACTGATAACTCGTCACCGCACCGAGCAACGCGTTGAGCGCCACGCCCGCGAGCAAAAGCCGCTCCGTGCTCGCCCCGCGTTTTGCCAGCATCAGCACCGCACACGTCGCCACCACCGCGCCCGCCACCGCGGCCAGCGGAAGCACCCACAGCGCCACCAGCGTCCACCCGAACACGATCGCGCTCACCGCGCCCGCCGCCGCCCCGCTGCTCACGCCCAGCAGGTCCGGACTCGCCAGGCTGTTCCGAAAATATGCCTGCATGATCAACCCGCCCGCCGCCAGCGCCGCGCCGGTCAGCACGCCCGTGATCACGCGCGGCAATCGCAATTCCCACAACACCGTCCGCGCCAGTTCGTCCTCGCCCGTGATTCCCGCCCGCAACTGCGCCCACGAAAATTCCAGCTCGCCCCACGCCAGTGAAACAAACACCAGCGTGACCAACACCGCCGCCAGCGTCGGCAGCACCCACTTGTGTTCGCCGCGCCCGCTCACTTGAACACCTCCGGATGCAGCCCGCGCGCGAGCCGTTCATACGCGTCGATGCGGTGATGCGTCACGCTGCCAAGCAACGCCTCCGGCATCACCACCGCGCGGCCTTTTTTCACCGCGCCGATGAGCCGGTAAGGCAAAATCTGTCGCAGCGGCGCCAGCGCCTCATCCGCCGTTCCCGTGCCGCCGACCACCACCGCGTCAATGGGCCATACCAACATTTTTTCAGAAGGCTCCGCCGCCACGCCCTTCAATCCGCCGATGGTCGCCGCGAGATTTTCCGCGCCCGCATGATCGCACAAATCCTGGAACGTCGTCCCCGCGCCCGACAGCAATCCGTAGGTCGACGCGTTCACCACGCGCACCGGTTTCACGCCTTTTAGTTTTCTATCCAAGACCGCCATGCGCGCCTCGCACGCCGCGATCACCGCTTCCGCCTGCGCCTCGCGACCGAGCGCTTTTCCGAGCGTTCTTAAATTTACATATACGTCGGCCAGCGTCGCGTAGCGGTCGAACACGATCACCTGCACGCCCGTTTTGCGCACCTGTGCGATCAACTCTGCACGGCTGTAATCCGCGAACAGCACCAGCGTCGGCTTGAACTTCAAAATCGCCTCGCTG
This sequence comes from Rariglobus sp., assembly GCA_035459785.1. GTDB lineage: Bacteria > Verrucomicrobiota > Verrucomicrobiia > Opitutales > Opitutaceae > Rariglobus. Next base: position 7,669 of record DATHXF010000061.1, read on the forward strand.
TCGCCGGGCGAGATGCGCGGATACGCCTCCGCCTCCTTCGCCACCGCCGAAAATTCCGGAGAGGTCGCGATGTGGCTGAGCGCCGCGATCTGCGCCGGCTCGGCCAGCGCGATGAGCAGCTCATCCGTCCCCACCGTCTGCGAGACCACGCGCACATCGGCCGCCGCGTGCGCATGGCCCGACAAACAGACAAAGAGGATGAGCAATCGAATCACGTAACCACCTTAGGTCAGAACTGCACCGAAGCCCCAGTATAAATAAAGCGGCCCAGTCCCGGATAATACGAATCCGTGCCGAACGACGTGGACGCATACGACACCGTCGTGCGGTCGAAGATGTTGTTCACACCCGCATACACGCTCCAGCGCTCCGTCGGACGAAACGTGATCTTCGCGTCGAACACTTCCTCGGCCTTCACCTTGGGCGGATTCGCCGTCGCATAGAAGTCATCCATATAGCTTTCGCCGAGGTGGCGGTGCGTCGCGCTGATCGTCCAGTTCTCAATCGGCTTCACGAACACCGTGTTGGTGAGGCGCCACTCGGGCACCTGGCGCAACGGGCCCGTCAACACCGCGCCAGCGCCCTCGACGAGCTCCGCGTCCACGTAATCGATCTGCGAACGGAAGCCCGCGATCTTCGCCGTGTAGCCGACGTTGGCCTGCGCACCCACGCGACGCGTCTCGGGCAGATTTTGATTTTGGTTAACCGGGAAGCCGTTGAAGAAAATTTCGTCTTTGGTCTTCAGGTAATAGGTGGAGACGCCTCCGTTCCAGCCGTCGCGCTTCACGTTGGCGCCGATCTCGAAGTTGTCGCTCGTCTCGGGCTTCAGGTTCGCGTCAAAGAAAACCGGCGACGGGAAACCCTGGTAATACGCCATCTCGTCGGTCGCGGGAAAGCGGTAGGTGCGGTCATATTTCGCATAAAAACGCAGCGTCTCGGTCGGACGGTAATTCGCGGCGAGTTGCCACGCATCGGCCGTGTCGCGGCGCTCGCCGCTGCCATTGAGCACGCGCTCGCGGGCCTCGGTGTTATTCCACTCATGGCGGTAACCCGCCGAGAAAGTGAGCTGCTCGTGGGCGCGCCACTCGGAGAGCAGGTAAGGGCTCACCACGAAGCGCCTCACCGTGCTGTTCACCGGCGTGGTGCCGATCACATCAACTTGGTCACGATTCAAATCCACGCCGGGCGTGAACGTGAAGTCGTCCGTCTCGATCCGCAGCTTCGGCGAAAAGAAATAACCTTCGAGGTCGCGGTTGTATTGAGTCGCCCACGGCATGTCGGCGAACGCGTTGAAATACTCGTCGGCCAGGCTCACGCCGGCGTCGGTCAGGAGTTTCACCGATGCATCAGCCGCTCCGTAGGCGTTGCTCACGGAAATACGGCGGTATTCCGTCGTGCCGTTGCCGATGGAGCTGCCGATCTGCGTTGGATCCTGATCAAGCTGCGCTTTCGTAAGTGCGCCGGGCTGGTCGAACTCGGTGTCTTGATACGACACGTTCAGACGCGTGACGGAGTTCTTCTGGTTGTCGTAGCCGAAGCCAAGCGTCGCGTATTTGTTCTCGTAACCCGAGTGGTCGCGATAACCGTCCGACGTGTCGTAACCGCCCGAAAGCGTCGCCCACGCTTTGCCTGCGCGCTCGGTGTAACCGCCGGAAATTTTAAACGTGCCTTCGCTGCCGACGAGCACTTGCGCGCCGCCGCCGCTCTTCGCAGGAGCGCCGAGCGTGTTGATCTTGATGACGCCACCCACGGCGTTGTCGCCGTAGAACGCGCCCTGCGGACCCTGGATGACTTCGACCGACTCGATGGACTGCAGGTTGAACTGCAGCCAGTTGAACTGGCCCTGGTCGGGACGGTTGGTGCGAATGCCGTCGAGGAGCACGAGCGTGCGTCCGTTGCCGATCGCGCTGGAGCCGCCGGTGCCGCGCAGCGAGATGTTGGCGCTGGTCGGGCTGCTCACGAAGGAGTTGAACTGGAGATTCGCCTCGCTCTCGAGCAGGTCGATGAGATTGGTCGCGCCGCTCTCGCGGATCTGGTCGCGCGTGATGACCTGCACGTAGGCCGGCACGTTGACGGGATTTTCCGGCACGCGGCGCGCGGTGACGACCACCTCGGGCAATTCGACCGGCGGATTCTTTTTGTCCGCCGTGTTGTCCACGTCGGCACGCAGGGAAACGAGCGGCGCCGCAACGGCGCACGCGAGAAGAAGGCGGCCCGGAATACGGGCGCGCAAGGAGCTGTTCATAGGAGGTCTGCTACGGGCTAAGGCAAGAGCAGGCCCCCGCACCGGAATTCCGGAGCAGAAAAGCGGCTACTCTCACGCTTCATTTTTGCGATGAAGAGAACGTCCCGGTGCGCGCAATCGCTCCGGGACAGGTGAGACTTCGCAAAGGGGATGTTCGGACTCCGCATGTGTGGCCCGACGTTTTCACGTCGTGCGTCCTCGCCCCTCGCCTTCACCGGATGCGACTCCGATTGGCTTTCGACCCGTGCGCCTAAAGGCACGGATTGTGGGTCTGGATTGATGCGATACCGCAGCGCAACTGTGGCCGGATCTCACGGCCTTCCCCGACTCTGCAAAGTTAAAAAAGAACTCAGGCGGCGCGCACCCTGCGTCCCGCTGCGGCCCAAATCAAGCCCCAATAGACAAAACATATCAACACATTCGAATATGAGGATATGTTTCTTGCAAATACGCCGCCGTTGCGTTCCCTTTTCCCCGTTAAACCCTCTCAAGCCATGTCGTCCGCCTCGCTCAAAATGTCCGCCTCCGAAATTGATCTCCGCCGCCTCCTCTCCGAGCGCGTCGCCATCATCGACGGCGCGATGGGCACGACCATCCGCTCCTACAACATCACCGAGGAGCAGGCGCGCGGCGAACGCTTCAAAGACGCCCCCAAGGATCTCAAAAACAACGGCGACATCTACTCGCTCACCCGCCCCGACGAGATCGGTGACATCCACCGCCGTTTCCTCGAAGCCGGAGCCGACATTATAGAGACCAACACTTTCTCTGCTACCAGCATTGGCCAGAGCGAGTTCTTCATCGAAGACCCCCGAGAGCACGGCGGCCGCAAGGACCCCGCGTTCTACCAATCCGTCATCGAGAACAAGTTCCTCCAGGAACTCGCCCACGACATCAACTTCCAGTCCGCCCGCCAGTGTCGCGAATGGGCCGACCGCATTGCCAACGCCACCGGCCGTCGCCGCTACGTTGCCGGCGCCATCGGACCGCTCACCGTCTCCCTCTCCAACTCCCCCGACGCCGACGACGCTGGCTTCCGCGTCATCAGCTTCGACCAGGTCAAAGCCGACTACCGCCGCCAGATCCGCTCCCTCATCGCCGGCGGCTCCGACCTGCTCCTGATCGAAACCATCTTCGACTCCCTCAACGCCAAGGCCGCCCTCGTCGCCATGGAGGAGGTCTTCGCCGAGGATAACATCCGCCTCCCCCTCATGATCTCGGCCGCCGTCGGCCGCGGCGGCGAGACGATGATCTCCGCGCAAACCGTCGAAGCACTCTGGAACGCCGTGCGCAGCCATCACCCGCTGTCTATCGGCCTCAACTGCTCCATCGGCCCCGACCTGATGCGCCCGTTCCTCGCGGAACTCTCCGAGAAAGCCACCGACACCTTCATCTCCGCCTACCCGAACGCCGGCCTCCCGAATCCGCTCACGCCCACCGGCTTCGACCTCGAGCCCGCCGACATGGCGCGCTACATGGGCGAATTCGCCGACAGCCACCTGTGCAACATCGCCGGTGGCTGCTGCGGCAACACGCCCGAACACATCGCCGCGATCGCCCAAGCCCTCGCCCCCAAGTCCCCCCGCAAACCCACGGTCACCCGCGTCACGCCCAAACCCACCGCCTCCGCCGCCGACCTCGCGCTCGCCAACTCCGACCTACTCGCTACCCGCTACTCGCTACCCGCTACTTCTCCGCAGCCGCTGCGCCTCTCCGGCTCCCTCCCCTTCACCCAGCAACTCGGCTCCTACTTGATGGTCGGCGAACGCACCAACGTCGCCGGCTCCCCCAAGTTCGCCAAGCTCGTCAAAGCCGGTAACTACGAGGAAGCCGTCTCCGTCGCCCGCCAACAAGTCGACAACGGCGCCAACGTCATCGACGTCTGCATGGACGACGGCCTCATCGACGGCGTCGCCGCCATGAC
>DATHXF010000062.1:0-5760 GCA_035459785.1 Rariglobus sp.
ATCTTCCTCGCATCGAGGATTTGGGGCGCGATCTGTTGCAGGTCACCACGGGGCAGAGAATCCTGTCCGTGCTGCGGCCGCTGGTTTGTTTTTCCGCATACTTTGTTTTTGCTTCAAACGGCTGGTGGCTGCCGGCCGTGCTGTGCGTGGCCGGGCTGATGTTTATCACTTATGTGTCCACGTCCCACGATCTGGTGCATCGCACGCTGGGACTGCCGCGGTGGCTGAACGAAGTGTTGCTCGCCCTTGTCGAGGGGTTGGTGTTGCGCAGCGGCCATGCTTTCCGGCTGACGCATTTACAGCATCACCGGCGGTTTCCGGAGCATGACGATATTGAAGGAGCCGCGGCCCACATGGCGTGGTGGCGGGCCTTGCTGGAGGGAGTCGCCTTGCAGTCGCGTTTGTTTTTGTGGGCATGGCGGCGCGCGCGTCCGGATGAGCGGCGGTGGATGCTGGCGGAGGCGGTTTGGATTGCAGGGGCGATTATCCTGAGTGTGTGGCTGTGGCCGGTCTCGCCGGTGTTTTTGGTTTATATCGGTTTGGTGGTGACCAGCAGCTGGCTGTATCCGCTGGCGACGGTCTGGCTGCCGCACCGGGCACATGGCGAGACGGTGCTGGAGCAAACCCATGCGGTGCGTGGACGATGGGTCCCGGAGATTTTTCTCCAGCATACGTATCATTTGGAGCATCATCTCTACCCCTCGGTTTCGTCCCACAAGTGGCCCGAATTGGCCAGACGGCTCGACGTCCATCTGGCTGCGCGCGGAGTGCAGCCCGTGCATGTGCCATGAGTGATATCTGCGACAAGACTGTCTCCGGGAGCCGGGATGAGCGCGGTTTGATCGAGGTGTTGCTGGGCAACGGACACTTCTTGCTCGCATTGACGGGTGTTGCCTTGGCGGGGTCCGGAGGCTTTGCGCTGTTTCTGTGCATCACCGGGCACTTTCTGCCTCATGATGTCGCGCACCTGGGGATGGATGCGCGTCAGCTCGCGATCGTGTCCAACCCGCAGTTGGTGAATTTCATGTTTCATGATCGGGCGGCGTTTGGCGGTGCGTTGATCACGATGGGCACCCTTTACCTGTGGTTGGTGGCTTTCCCGTTGAAGCGGGGCGAGGCCTGGGCTTGGTGGGCTTTGGCGATTTCCGGAGGGACCGGCTTCGGCAGTTTTCTCACATATCTCGGCTACGGCTATTTCGATCAATGGCACGGCGTCGCGACAGTTTTCCTGCTGCCGGTTTTTTTGGCGGGGATGACAAGAGCGTGGCAGGGTCTGCCTCCGCAGGCGCGAAGTGTGCGCACGTTGTGGTGCGGACCGCAGTTCCGCGGGGCGGGACGCGCCCATTTTTTGGGCCGGGTTCTGTTGCTGGCTTATGGCGGTGGACTGGTTTTGGCGGGGATGGTGATTTCCGTTACAGGCATGACCGAAGTCTTCGTGGATACGGATCTGCGCTACATCGGTCTGACAAAACTTGAAATCTGCGGGGTGTCGGACCGGCTGGTGCCGCTGATCGCCCATGACCGGGCGGGCTTCGGCGGCGGGTTGCTGTCCATCGGCATCGTGGTGCTTGCGGTGGTCTGGCACGCTCCCGCCACGCGAAGTTTCCGGCAGGTCATGCTGTTTTCGGGCGGCACCGGATTCGGAACGGCGATCGGGGTGCATTTCGTGATCGGATATCTGGATCCGTTGCACATCGCGCCGGCGATGACCGGCCTGGCGATTTTTCTGACAGGGTGGGGGCTGGCGTGTTTTGCGCCGGTTCACCCGCGGGCGGTCGAACTGATCAGTCTCGAAACGAAAAAAGAGGGCGCATCGTGAGGTCGCTGAGAAATCCCGGAGTGAGCCTGAGGGCGAGGTCGCGCGATGCGGTGGCGAGCGGATGTTCAAGCTGGATGACGGCACCCAGTGCATGCGAGGCGCGGGAAATCCATGTGGCGCGGGAATGACGCAGCGCTTCGTAGCGCCGCAGTCCTTCGATGAGGCTGGGCGATGCGCCGATTTTGCGGGCGAGCACCCAGGCGTCTTCCAGCGCGGCGCACGCGCCTTGGCCGAGATTGGGTGTCATGGGGTGGGCGGCGTCGCCCAGCAACGTCACGCGCGAGGTGCCGGGCAGCCGCATGTGCGCGGGACGATCCAGGATGGGGTTTAGCAGGATGGAATCGTTTTCTGTCGCGGCGATCAGTTCGGGAATGGGGGAGTGCCAGTCATCGAAGAGACGGAGCAGTTCCTGTTTGCGGCCGGCGGCGGGCACGCCCTGTCCGGCCGGATGGTTGGCGGTCGCATACCAGTAGCAGCGACCGTCGCCGAGGGGGGAGATGCCGAACCGTTTGCCCTCGCCCCAGGATTCGCTGAGGGCGCCGCCTTCGTAGCCCTTGGGGATGAAGGGCACCACGCTGCGCCAGCCGGAGTAACCGCGGTCGTGCAATTGATCGGAGCCGTGGCGCACACGGCGAACGGACGAGCGCAAGCCGTCGGCGCCGATCAAGGCGGATCCCTCCAGGCGTGCGCCCGAGCACGCGGTGATTTGCACGTGGTCTTCCGTTTCGGCAAACGCCGCGACCTCGAAGCCGAGATGCAGACGGGAGGGATCGAGCCGGGATTGAAGCAGTTTTTGAAGATCCGCCCGATGGAGGCTCAGCGCGGACAGGCCTTGGTTGCCCGAGGGACGCAACCGGTGGAGGAGGCGGCCTCGCGTGTCGAGGATGCGCCATTCATCGATGAGACGGCTGTGCGCCCGCGCTTCATCAGCGACACCGAGAAGCTGGAGCACGCGCACGGCGTTGGGCGACAGCAGAAGGCCCGCGCCGACTTCGCGGAGATCCGGCGCCCGTTCGCAGACGACGGAGGGGATTCCGCGCAACCGAAGGGCCAGCGAGACGGCGAGACCGCCGATGCCTCCGCCGGCGATCAAAATCGGACCGGCGGATTCGGCGGGCGACGGCATCGTGGTGCAATCGTCCGTTACTTCACGCCGAGCTGCGAGAGGAGCCAGGTGTCGCTGGCGGCGTTTTCCTCGGGGACGGTATTGTGGCCGGTTTCGAGGGCGAGGAGGAGGCGCTTGGGCGAGGGGATCACGTTGTAGGCGGCGTAGAGCGAGGTGGGCGGGCAGACCTCGTCGTTGTAGCCCCAGGCGAAATGGACCGGGACCTTGAGGCGGCGGGCGAAGTTGAGGGCGTCGTAGTAACTGGTGACGGCGATCTTTTCGGGAGTGGCCGCGCCGGAGGGGGAGCCGGTCTTTTCGTTGGGCTTCATCATGTGGGGCCAGCCGCCGGCGCGGCCGTGGAGGTATCCGGTGACGTCGCAGTAGGCGGGGTAGAACGCGGCGAGCGCCTTCACGCGCGGGTCGAGGCCGGCGGTGACGATGGAGAGTTGTCCGCCCTGGCTGCCGCCGGTGACGGCGAGGTTTTTTCCGTCGTATTCAGGAAGCGATACGAGGAAGTCGTTGGCGCGGACACAGCCGAGGTAAACGCGGCGGTAGTAGTAGGTGTCGCGGTTATCGAGGTTGAAGCCGTTGTAGCCGTTGAGCGCGCCGGTGCCGAGTTGGTCGTAGAGCTCCTGCGGGAGATTGACCGGGATGCCGTGAATACCGATCTGGAGCGTGATGACGCCGCGGGCCGCGAGGTCCTTCATGCCGGTGTAGGGACGCACGCCGGCACCGGGCACGCTGAGGACGGCGGGGTATTTGCCGGGGGCCTTGGGGACGCAGAGTATGCCGTAGACGCGGGCGGTGAGCTTGTTCCAAGGAGTGCCGCCGATGTTGCGGAAGCTGACGTGGTAGACGTTGACGGTGTCGGTGCAGGCGTCGGGCAGGAGCGTCTGGCGAGCCTCAAGCGGGACCTTGGCGAGCTCGTCCTTGCCGGCCTGCCAGAAGGTGTCGAAGTCGGCGGGATCGGTCTGGGTGGGCTGGATTTTTTCGGGCGAGAAACCGGCGGTGGCGAGGCCGCGGTAGGTTTTGCCCGCGACATCAACGGTGACGGCGCAGCGGATGAAGCCAGGGTCTTTCATCGTGCCGCCGTCGATGACGAGACCGCCGGCAGGGATCGTGGCGGTTTTTTCATCGGAGGGGAGCATCTCGGGGCCGACTTTGTAGCGCACGGTGGCGCCGGTGAGCGGCTCGTTGTCGGCGGTGACGGTGACCGTGAATTTGGCGGTTTCGCCGGTGGTGTAGGTCCAGTCGGCGTGGTCGGGGGCGACGCGCACCTGCACGGCGGCGACGCGAGCCTGCGCGTTTGCGGGCACGGCGGTGATCGAAAAGGGTGCGGAAGTGGTGTCCTGCGCAAAGAGCGGAACGGCGCCGGTCAGGCCGACGAGAAGGAGGAGACGGAGCGATTTCATGGGTAAGGGAAGGGGCGCGCGCCGATTATTAGGCTCGCAAGGGGGAAGTCATTTGGGATGCGTTGTTAGCGCTACCCCGGCAACACCACTTTTATGTCTCTTTGGGAATATAAGCATATCACCAGCGGCCCGCATGGCTTCGCTACTCCCGCACTTTTGGAGTCCTACCTGAACCAGCTCGGCAAGGACGAATGGGAGATCATCAGCTACCAGACTCTTCCGACCAACCCGCTCGCCTTCAACGGTGTCGCCCGTCGCACGACGTTGCGCGACTGGACGTTGGAAAGCGCCGCCGCAGCCGCCGCGAAAATCGAGGCCGACAAGCTTCGCGCCGAGTTTGCCGCCAAGTTCACGGGTAACGCCACGACGGCGGGGTCGAGTGATGCATCGAACGAAAAACCTGCGTCGCTGGTGGCCGAACACACGGGAGGCGAGGACGGCTTCCGCAAGTTGCGCGACACCGAGCGCGACGGCGATCCGGACGCCGCCGAGGAGGGCGACGACTGGGACAACTGGGATAATCTCGACGACGATCTGCCCACGTTCTTCGAGGCGATCAAACCGCACCTCCGCAAAAACCAGCGTGGTCCGGGCCAGTCGGTCGGCATCACCTTTTTGGCGAAGCGCTGGGAGCAGTCCGAGGGCGACCTCATCGGCGCGCTGAAGGAGTGCGGTTTTGTCATCCCCGAGCGCGAGGACGATGCGCCGGTGCATCTGGAGTTTGAGGGCGAACTCTACTGGCTCAATCTCAACAACCGCCACGAACTCTTCTTAAATACCCGCGAGAAACCGCGTCCGGTGTTCCGCGTCGTGCAGGCCAAGCCGCTCGACCCGAGCGATCCGGCGGCGGCGTTGCTGGCTGATGAAGCCAACGCCGAACAGGCGGAGAAGGCGAAGCGCGAGGCCGAGCGTCTGGCCCGCGAAGCCGAGCACGCCGCCCGTCGTGCCGAGCACGAAGCGCGTCGTGTGGCGCAGCAGGCGGCCGCGCAAGCCGCCCGCGAAGCGGCCCAGGCCGCCGCCGCGGCGAAGGCTGCGTCCGCTGCCTCCGCTCCTGAGGCCCCGGCGGCCGAAGCCACGACGACTGCGGAGGAGGACGAACCCGCCCCGGTGGCGGTGGATCCCGCTTCGCTGCCGCCCGAGGCCGAAGATTTTCTTTCCGCCGTGCGTGCGCAGATGCGTCGCAACCGCCGCGGGCCGGGATATTCCGGCAGCATCACGTTTCTCGCACGTGCGTTCAAGCAGTCCGAGACCGATCTGGTGGAGATGTTCACCGCGGTGGGACTCACGGTGCCGGAAACCGCCAACGACAAGCCGGTCAAGACAACCATCGGTGCGTTTGTGTATTGGTTGAACAAGGACAGTCGCGGCGCGATTTGGATCAACGGCGATGAAGTGCGCGCTCCTAAGCCGGCGGCTGCGCCTGC
>DATHXF010000063.1:0-38990 GCA_035459785.1 Rariglobus sp.
AAAAGCGAACTGGCAGACGGCGAGGCGGTAATAGGCGTCGCCGAGATACGTGCTGTTGGGGTTTTTCTCGATGAATGCTTTCAGGGCTTTTTCGGCTTTGGCGTAGCGGTCGGCGTCGGAGATATCGAGGAACCAGGAAATGGCGGAGCGGTAAGCGGCGCTGTCGAACCACTGGCCGGAGGGATAGTTCTTCGTGTAGCGGTCGAACATCTCACGGGCACCGGCCCAGTCGCCGAGCGCGAAGCGAGTTCCGCCAAGCTGCACAATTACGCGCTCAAGCAGGTCTCCTTTGCTGTTGTTGATCGCCGAGCCGAAGAAGGAGGCGGCTTGAGCGTCGTCCTGGAGCTGCGTGGCGATTTGTCCGCCCATAGCCGCGATTTCGCCTAGGAACGAACTGGTTGGAAACTCGGTGAGGAAGCGCTGGCAGAGAGCTTGCGCGTCGACGAGGCGGTTGACCGTTTGCTTGGCGAAGATCAGGCCGCGCAACGCATAGGAACGGTCAGGCGCGGTCGGGAAACGCGTGAGGATCTCGTTGTAAACCACGGTGGCTTCCCACGGTTGTTCGAGCTCCATGTAGCACTGACCCTGGCGCAGCAGGCGGGGGATGTCGAAGTTGGGGTTTTCCTCCACGAGCTTGAGCGCGTTGCGGGCGTCGTTGAGACGCGAGGCGAGCGCGTCGCGGTTGGCGGCGAAAGTGGAGTCGGCGCCGGCGATGGTGCTGGTCGCGACGGCTTGTTTGTGGAGGCGTTCGAGCTGGCTGATACGCTGGCGCTGGCGATCAATGATATCGTCGCGCAGAAGCGCAGTCTGGATAAGATCAAGTGCCTCGGCGGATTTGCGCTCGCCGAGCAACGAGTCGGCGATGTTCAGGGTGAGATCGAGGACGGATACGTAGTTGTCGATACCTTGGGTGCCGGTGCGGTTGCGCAGATCACGCAGGTCGTTGATGGCGGCGAGGGCCTCGGGCATGCGCCCGGCGGCGATGAGCGCCTTGGTGAGGCCGGCGCGGGCATCGTTGAGCTGCGCTCCATTAGAGTAGAGACGCATGTAGGTGCGGAATGACTCGATGGCGCCGTCGTTGTCGCCCTTGAGCAGCTTGGCCGAGGCGATGCTGAAGTAGATCGGCTCGAGCACGGGGCCCGGACGCGCCTGCTTTAGAATCTGTTCAAAGCTCGCGATGCTTGTGCTGTAATCCCCGCGATTGTAAGCATCGGCCGCCTGCTTGAAGATTGTATCAAGCGATACCGGGGCGGTCTGAGCGGGGAGGTAATTCACCATGAGCGCAGTCCCCGCAAGCACTCCTCCAAGGCGGAGCAGGCGTGAAGCATGAGATGCGGAAAAGGGATGGGAGCTAAACTCTGACATGGGGTAAAAAGCGGTCGTTTACAGTGATGAAACGGCCAAAGACGGGGTGTTCATCGGGATGATAAATTCTTAAAGCCGACGAACGACTGATCCGGGCAAATGCAGAGAGGGCGTTCGGACAAAAGCACATGAATCTGTTCAAACAGAATCATGGTAACGGCCTTGATTGATTTGAGGGACAGGGGCGGGGAGAAGGACTGGTAAGATGAATGAGAGCCGAGCAACGGTGATGCACCGCTGGTTGCGCTCAGAGAAAGCGGATTTCTTCCGCGTTGCGCACGTAGAGATCCAAATCGTCCGCCTGAAGCGCTTTTTTATCGTTAAGATAAAAATCCTGCAGAGTGACGTTGCGTGCGGGCTTGTCCGAATTGAAACCGCTGATGAGCGATACGGAATGACCAGGGTTTACGGATGCGTTGAAAACCCGAATGTTTTTCAACTGAACGTTCCGGATGGAGCCGCGTTCCAAGTCGGTGTTATAGCGGGAAAAGACCACGCGGAAGTCGATCAGCTTGTCCCAGTAATGCTCCACGCGAATGTTTTCCCAGCGGATATTGTCGACGATGGCACGATCGCCGTTGTGGATGGAAAAAACGGCACCGCCTCCATGGGCGTAGAGCACGTCGATATCTTCGAATACCACGTTGGTCACGCGACCGGCCCGTAATTCGTAGCCGATTTCCATCACATTCCCGGGTTCGCCGTTAAGGAAAATACAGTTTCTGACATGCACGTTTTCCACATCATCGCTCCAAGGGGAGAAGGCCTTGATGGCGATGTTGTCGTCGTCGTTGCGCAGGCAGCAGTTTTCGATGAGGACATTTTTGGAGCCGCAGACATCGATGCCGTCGGATGACATGACCGAGCCGATCTGCTTGAGCCCCTCGACGTGGACGTGGTTGCAGCCGCCCAGGACAAGCATCCATCCCGTGGGTTCGATCATGACGATATCCGCCACATGGACGTGCGTGCATTGATCGAAGGCGATCGAGAGCATTCGCTTGCCCTTCGCGAAATCATAGAAGCTGCCATCAAGCACGCCGCGACCGCGTATGCTGACTCCGCTTGCGTTCGCACAGCGCACATTGCCCCGCACGACGGCTCCCGCTTCGATGTAGAGAGTCTCTCCGCTCAACAGGGTGATCTCGCCGGCTTCGTATATGCGGCCGGCGGCATAGTAACGCACGTCGGGAGCGTCAGGCGCGGGCTTTTCGACTTCGGGCGGGTTGGCGTAAATAAAAAAGGGCTTAAGTCCGGGCACGTCGAGACACAGGAACTGAGGGCCATCTATTTTGAATCGAATGGCCCCGTTATCAATCAAGGGAGTGATGTGGCGTGACAACGGTTTGACGAGAGTGCCGCTGGCATCGACTGCGGTGACGACAAGGATGTCGACCGGGCCGGCGCACTCAAACAGGGCGAAGTCCGCTTTTTCCGCACGAAGGGCATCCACTTTCTCCCCATTGACCCAGATCTCAAAGGCAACCGAGCGTGGTTGAGCCTCCGGATAGTTGCTAATCATGAGGGTTGAAAGGATGTTCATAGAACGGGAATCGCAAGGTGGGTATGGTTGCTCAAAACATTGATGCCATGAGCAATGGCTGGTTTTTTCGGTCCATCTGTGCGGGAAATCCAGACGGGGGAAATTCAGGCTTTTTGGCGCTTCAACTTCTAAAGTTGAGGAACGTCCATCCTCGCAAATCCAAAGGGGGGGACCGCCGCAAAAGCACGGGCAAATCTTTAAAGAATTTAATGGGGTGATCACGCAAACGATGTCCGCACCCGGCGCCCTTTTCGACTGACGCCAGCCTTGATTACCTCACGGACGTAGCCACTCCGGGCGCACCCTCACGCACGGTGCAGCCGGCCTTGGGTGAACCGGTATGATTTCCCCTGACACGCGATGTTTTCCAGGGTGATTTCGCGCGCCCACGGGGAGTAGCCCGGTTTGACGGTGAGCGTGCCGTCGAGCCCGGCGTGCAGGCCGCAGATTCCGTCCAAGATCATCTCGGCGAAGAACGCGCCGCTGCTGATCACCCAGTGGTTGCCTTGCGTGAGTTCGTCGTGGCACTTCGCGGCGGCGCCCGCTTCCGCCGGATGCGAGTCCTCGGTCCAGTAGGCCTGCGCGAAGGGGCCCTGGCGCGTGACCTTGGCCACACCGTCGAGCCATTCGCCCAGCCACGCTTCGCCGGTCGGCGCGGCCTTGAGCAGGCCGAGCACGAATTGCGGAATCCACGCGGGGAAACTGCCCGCCCACTGGTGATCGCAGCGCGTGCCGCTGAGCGCGTCGAGGTCGGAAGGCGCGAGATTGTGCGCCCATGTCGGCGTGAGCAGTTCGCGGCGCACGAAGCGGATGATCGCCGCGACCTGGCGGCGGGGCGTGCGCGGTCCGAGGTGGTTTAACACCAAGCCGATGTCATAGAGGTTGGCGGCAGGGAACCGGCGTCCGTCGGGATACAGACAGTCGAAGTAACCCGCATTGCCGTGCGCGAGAGACAACACGGCTCGCTCCAGGCGCGCAGCCTCGGCGGTGCAGCTTTTCCCGAGCAAGGGAGCGGCCTCGCGCAAGGCCCACGCTTGCAGGGCGGTGTGGCCGGCGGTGCCGTGGGCGTAGGTCGTGATCGCTTCGAGGTAGGCTTCGCGCGCGCCGAAATCGACCAGGGCTTTGCGCGGAAGATGGTGGCGTCGATGGGCGAAAACCGCATCGGAGAAGACCTCGCGGCCGGTCAGCGTGCGCGGAGCGACGCCGTCTTTTTTCTCCTGGTCGGTGAGCTGGCGGTCGATCGTGTCGTCGAGCCACGAGTGGTCGCCGGACCAGCGCACGAGGTTGAGGGCCGAGGTGTAGGTGGCTTGAAAATGTGCGGAGCACGGCCAGCCGGTGTGACGGTTCTCGAAGAGATTGGTCATCTGGTAGGCCAGCGGTGGCGTCTCGGCGATCATCCGCCAATCGCACCGCAACGCCGCCGGATCGAGCCGCGCGAGCAGGCCGCTAGTGTAGCCGAGATCCCACCCGAGGTAAACCGTGCCTTCGCCGCGGCGCGGCCAGAGCGTGAGGTGGTGCGGCGTGCCGTCGAGTGAACGATAGCGGCGCCGGCAGGTGAGCAGGGTGAGCACGCCGTTGTAGTAGAGTCGCGTAGCCGCCTCGTTGGACGAAGTGAGCGTGGGCAGGTGTCCGCTGAACTCGGCGTTGTCCGGCGTGAACGCGGCGAGCCAGCGGGCTTCCCACCACGCACGTTGCGCGGTGAACGCGTCGTCGTCGCGTGTCCACCATGTGCGGGCAATGGCACGGGCCTCGTCCCGGTCGGCGCTGAAGCTGAAGAGCAGGGAGACTCGGAAAGTTTTCCCGGCGCCGACGGAACGGTTCCAGTGCGGGGTGCGTTCGTTGCGCCAATCATCGGGCGCGGGCCAGGCGCCCTGGACGCTGTGGGCGTTGCCGTCCTCGTTGGTCAGTCCGAGGGCCCCGGGCACGCCGGGATCGAAGGCGGTTTGCTGGAGATGCCGGGTGTTTCGAAAGTTGAAAACATCGGTCGGGATGGACGGCACGCTCCAGTTGTAGTCCTCGACTCCGGTGTTGCGCGCGCGGGCGGAGAGCAGAAACGCCAGATCGAGCCGGCGTCGTGCGGAGGCGGTGTTGGTGATGTCGATGGTGACGAGGCAACCCGGCGCACCGGGCAAGAGCGTGGTGCGGCTCTCGAGGCGCCAGTCGCCCGCGCGGGCGCGACGTTCGAGGGCGTAGGCGCGCCAGCGCAGTTGAACCGGCCGGCCGTATTGTGAGAGCTGGCGTCCGTCGATCAGCGTGACGGCGGTGAGTTCGTTGCCGCCACTGTAGGGAGGAAAGACCGGATGCTTGATTGCGGCGATGTCCGCCTCGGCCTGGATCGATCCGAGATCGTGGTTAAGGCCGGGCAAGGCTCCCAGCACGGTGGGACGGCGGGACAACCACGCAGTCGAGAGAGCATCAAGCGAGAGGACAGGCATAAGAGACGGGTTACAATTTGAGGGTGCGGAGCGCGGGGTAGAGGGTGCGGTAGGCGGCGAAACGTTCGGTGTAGAACGCCGCGCGTGCGGGGTCGGGCGTCGTCACCGCGGTCGGGCGCACCCAGCGGGCGGCGAGCGCGGCCACCGGTTCGCCGGTGTGCGCGGCGCAGGCGAGCAGGGCGGCGCCGAGGCAGCCGGCTTCGGATACTTCGAGGCGGGCGATGGGGCGGTTGACCACGTCGGCTTTGAGCTGGAGCCACGCGTCGTTGCGTGCGCCGCCGCCGACGGCGCGCAGTGAGTGCACGGGCACGCCGGATTCGGCGAGCAGTTCCAGGTTGAGCCGCATTTCAAAGGCCACGCCTTCGAGCAACGCGCGCAACACCTCTCCGCGCGTGGTGGTGAGCCGCAGACCAAGGATGGCGCCCGCCGTGTCAGCGTCGAAATACGGCGTGCCGCTCGGCGTGAAATACGGGAGCACGAGTAGGCGAGTGGGTTCGGGGGCGAGGTCGCGCAAGATGCGGGCGTAGGCGCTTTCGCCGTTGCGCGAGGCTTCGTGGATTTCGTTTTGCGCCCACTGGTCGCGAAACCATTGAAGGAGGTTTCCGCCGGTCAGGCTGTAGGCGAGGGTTGCGCTGCGGCCGGGCGCGGCGTGGTCGTAGGTGCAGAGGTTGGCTTCGCGCAGAGCACTCGTGAACACGGGTTTTTCCAAGTTGGCGGCGATGCATTCGACCGTGCCGGTGGCATACATGGCTTCGCCGGGTGCGGTCGCGCCGGCACCGAGGGCGGCGCAGACTTGATCGTGTCCGCCGGCGACGACTTGCACTCCGAGCGGAAGACCGATTTCGCCGGCAATCGTGTCGGGAAGAATGCCGACGGGAGCGCCGGAGGGCAGCGGACGCGCGAGTTGATCGCTGCGCAGGCCGGCCTCGGCGAGGATCTCATCGCTCCACGCGTGACGGCGCACATCGAACAGCAACGTGCGGCCGGCGAGCGACCATCCGATGGCGGGTTCCAGGCCGAGGCGCAGGTGAATAAAATCCTCGAAGCACAAGAAACGTCGCGCCTGCCGCCAGGTGTCCGGCGCGTGTTCGCGCAGCCAGAGAAGTTTGAAAAGCGAGAAGAGCGGATGCGCGGTGTGCCCGGTGATCTCATAAAGCCGCTCCGCGCCGAAGCGGTCACCCCAGTCCTGGATGAGGGCGGCGGCGCGGGTATCGGACGACACCATGGCGTTGCCCAAGGGGCGCCCGTTCGAATCGACCGGGGTGAACGCTTCGCCCTGGCATGAAATCGCGAGGGCTCGCACCGGGTCATGCGGCGTGGCCACGGCGGCCTCTCGGATGACTTCAAAACAGCGCGCCGCGACCAGCGTGGGATCGAGCTCCGCCCAGCCGGGCTGCGGGCGTTGGAGCACGTATTCGCGGTAGGCGCTGGCGAGGGTGCGCCCGGCTGCGTCGAAGATGAGCGCTTTGCAGCCGGACGTGCCGATATCGAGGCCGAGGTAGCTCATACGGGATACCAGCGGGCGAGGTGGGCGGTGACCGCGCGTTTCATGGATTGATAGACGACCTGCTGGCGGTAGCGGGTGGTGCAGTAGTCGAGTGAGACTGGGGCGGTGACATCGGCGCGGGGGCCCAAGAGACCTTGGTCCTGAAGGCGGCGGGCGGTGGCGGGTCCTGCGACGGATGCGGGGCGGGCGACGAGTTCGGTGAGGAGGTCGGCAGAGCTGTCGCGTTCGAGGGCGGTCCAGAGGTTCACTTTGCCGACACCGTCGGCGAAGAGGCGACCGAGGTGGTCGGGGGCGACGGAGGAAGCGCCGTGCAGACAGAGGCGGGGGCCGATGCGGCGGCTGATCTCGCGGGCGATATCGTCACGGTAGGCGAGTTGGGAGACGCCGGCGCGGTGTTCGGTGCCGAGGTTGGCGACGATCCAATCGACGCCGGTGGCGCGGTGGTAACGTTCGGCGTCGTCGGGCGGGGTGCAGGGAGTGGCGCCGGCTTCACCGACATGCGCGATGCTGTCGCACGCGCCTTCGATCACGAGGGTGGATCCGTGGCGTTCGACGTAGGCGCGGGTGGCTCGGATATTGTCATCGAACGAGAGCGCGGAGGCATCGAACATGACCGAGGAGAAATTTCCCTGGGGCGAATCGAGGGCGTCGAGATCAAGGTCGTGTTGCCCGTGGTCGAGATGGGCGAGGATGCGGAGACGGGCGAAGGGCGAGCCGGGGGCGGCGAGGGCGCGGAGGTCGGCGAAGAAGAGGCGAAGGCCGAGGACGGGATCGCCGGTGTGACTGTAGGCGGAAGTTTGGGAGCGTTCGGGATAGCGATGCGTGATGGCGACCGTGATGGGGAGGTCGGGGATGCCGATTTTTTCGGCATGGGCGAGCGCGCCGGCAAGGATGGCCTCGGTGGTGGTGAGGTTTTCCGTGCCGAAGGAGGGGAGCACCCAGCGGCGTTCGGCCGCTTCGGCGTAGAGGACGAGGACCTCGGGACGCGTCAGAATGAGGGGCATAAATGGGGGCAGTGGACGGGGTAGTCCATGGTGAGCAAATGGAGCGGGGGAACATCTTCCTCGACGACGGGGAAGCGGCCGACGGGCTCGTGGAAATAGTTGTCGACGCGGTCGTCGTTGACGCGGCTGACTTCGCCGACGAGCACGGTGCCGCCGCCCGGTTCGCCCCAGAATTTGTGAAACAGGTGCTGAGGCAGGCAGACGGAATCTCCGGGGCGAAGTGTGACGGTGCCGCCGGCGGGGACGGTGACGCGCACGCCGTCCATGCTCACGGTGACGGGGCTATCGGCGAGGGATTTATCAGTGTGAGAATTCCAGAGTTGGATTACCAAATTACCGCCACCACGATTGATGATGTCCTCCATTTTTTGGTAATGGAAGTGGGTTGGGGTGATCTGACCTTCGCGGACGATGAGGATCTTCTCTGCGTAGGTTTTCCCTTGGACTTTGCGGAGTTCGGCGAAGGTGCCGTTACGAATGGTAAAAATGAAAAGGCCAATGCGCGCGAAGTCGCCGCTGCCGAAGTCGGTGATGTCCCAACCGAGTTGGGAGGTGACGATTTCCAAAGCCTCCGGCCCTTTGGCTTTCCAGTCGGTGGAGGACCAGGTGGCAAAGGGAGGGATGAGAAACTTGCTCTCGCGCAGGAATGCGAGGGCGTCGGACATGATGGTGTTTATCTCGGAGCGTTTCATGGTTTAAAGAGGTTCGGCACGACACGTTTTAACGACGACGCAATCAGGCCGGCATAGATCCGGTTGCCCGTGATCGAAAGGTGCACTTTGTCCTCCGCCAGCAATGTCCCGGGATCGATGCGGGCGGTGCGGATGAGCCGGGGGAGATCGATGCAGGCGATTCCATTTTTGGTCGTGAACCGCCGTGCGGCCGTGGTGTAAGGAGCCTGGTTTTGCGGAACCGTCCGACCGTTTCCCTGCCAATGGAATTTGGAATCGGCGCCGGCCGGATGATTGATGATCACGACCGGGGTGCCGTGATGACGACGCACGACGTCCACGATTTCTCCAAGATTACGCACGTATTCGGTCAGCCCCACGCGTGGTTTCAGGCACCAGGGATTAACGTAGCCGTCGTTGATTCCGAACTCGATGAGCACCGTGGAGGGCATCAAGGAAAGGACATCGGTCTTAATGCGATCCAAGGCCAGGGCCGTGGTGTTGCCTCCGCATCCTCGATTATAAATAGTGAAGGCGTCCGGGTGTTCTTGTTCGAGTAGGAAGGCAAGGCGGGTGGTCCAGCGATCGTTCTCCGCGAGGCCCATTCCATGTGTGATTGAATCTCCGAAACAAACGAGGGTGTGCCTTTTCATCAGGCCAATCCGTCGAGGGTTTTAAGCACTCCGAAGGGCACGACTACCGAACCGAGAAAAACGGGGTTGGCGTAGGCATCCTTGACCTGCCCAAGGCATTCCCACGGCGCACAGAATTCAGGTCCCTTGCGAAAGTCTTCCGCTTGGAAATGGGTGATCATTTCGTTGAAAAGGCGCTGCGCCACGGCGGGGTGTTCTTTGGCTAGGACTGCAATCAACCAACCCGTCGGAACGTGCCAGTAGGCTCCGTTTTGATAACGGTTGTGCGGTGTCAATGTGCGCTCCCAAGCGGAGGTCGGGCTGGCGTCATGATTGACGGGGACGTGACGGATGGCGCCTTGGAGTGAGATCGTGCCTTCCTCCAGCGCCCGGACGATCTCGCCGAGTGCCGCGCGTGCAGACTCGCCATCGAGAAGGCCGAGGTAGAGCGCGTAAATCGTGCCCCACACATCGGGTTGGCGGCCGGTGTCAGTAGCCGCCATCAGCCAGCCTCCAATTCGCCGGGGGGCGCCGAAGGTCTCCGCGAGATTTGAGGGAATCGTGGCGACTTGCGCACGAACGAATGAGGCGCTCGCGTTGAGTCCCATAGCATCTTCTAATTCGGCGAGCTGCTGGGCGGCGCGCCAGCGGAGCAGAGACGCGAACAGCAGGTGCCCGGTCATGTAAATGCTGTCGCAGTAAATGAATCCCACCGCCCTCGTTGCAGCATCGGTGACGACAAGGCCGCTCTTCGGGTCCGTTCTGGGCACGTCGAAGGCGCGTTGCAGATGCTCGATGATGGTGAGTCCCGCAATGTTACGGACCAAAAAGTCCGTGCTGCCTGTGGTGCGCCAGAGATGCCAGGCGATCAGGATGAAATCGTAGTGGTTGTTCGTCGGCGGCATGATCCCCCAAGGTTCGCCGCCTTGGTCTTCGCCGCTCGAATAGGTCCCGGGATAATAGACGGGCCGGCGATCAAACAAAACGTGGTCGGGAATCGCGAAGGGTGGGATGACCGCACCACTGGCGAGTCGCTGTTCAATCGGGCCGTTTTGTGAGGCGGCGATGAGTTCGAGGTGATCCCACATCTCCTCGGCGGTCACAAAACCCGTGGCAAGCGCCATGGCGAAATCCTGCGTCCAGACTGCCGGATAACAGCCGCGTCCGCCCGGACGGATAAGCGTTTTTTCGGTGGTGTTCGCGGGGAATTCGCGCGCTACGGCTTCTCCCGGTCGAACTCGTGCTGCCTCGATGGCAGCTGCGGCAAACCCGGAGAGAAATCTCATGGACTCGGGAGCAAAAATCGGGGGAAGCATGGGCTCAGAAGAAGCGTTGTCGGAGATGGGCATGACTCGGGGTAACTGCGGAAGTGAGGTGATGGATCCGATCAAAAAATCGGGAATAAAATTCGAGGCCCTGATCATCTCAGATCAGGAAAAGATAATCTTCCTGTTCATATGACATAAGTTTCCTGTATCCTGACTTTAATGAGCCGCCGTCCTCCGCCCCAGGTGAATACCGTTTCCTTTGGTTTTCATGGTGGTGCGGGGCGTCAGCAACCCATGGTGGCGGCTGAGCAGCATAATGAAGTCGAGTTGAACTTCATCGAGAGGGGTGGAATTGTCCTCCGCCGCGGTATTGAAACGGTCACGCTACGAGCGGGTGATGGCGTGGTTTATTGGGCGGCGGTGCCGCATCAGGTGTTGGAGGTGGAGCCAAGAACCCGGCTCACCTGGATCGTAATTCCGCTTTCTTGGTTTCTTGGCTGGGGACTGGAACCCTCTTTTACACGGCGTTTGCTGGAAGGAGGTTTGCTGCCAGTGTCACCCTCGTGCGGAAACGGAGGAGGTGGCAATAACGGGGAGAACCAGACGGTGTTTTCGTTTGCGGGGTGGAGCAGAGACTTTGCGTCGGGCTCTGCGAGTCTGAAGGCGATCGTGAGGCTGGAACTGGAGGCGTTTTTCCGCAGACTGGCGGAAGTGTGGTCGGCGAGAGAAAAAAACACCGCGTCGAAAAAGAGATCGGGCCAAAAAGAAAAACCAAAAGCAGCGGGTATTCCCGTGCCGGTCGCATCGCCTGTGCCCTCGATTACGGCCGAGCATCAATGCCGTCATGTGGAGCGGATGGTGCGCTACATCACTGGGCATTTCCAAGAGGAGATCACGGTGGCAATGATCGCCGGGTCGGCAAAGTTGAATTCTGAATATGCGATGCGTCTTTTTCGTCGAAGGTGGGGCATGACCTTGTGGCGATTTTTGATGAGACAACGAATATCGGAAGCTCGTCGATTACTACTATTGAGCGATATGCCATTGGCTGAAGTTGCGCTGGCCAGCGGGTTCCAATCATTAAGTCGTTTTTACGAAGCATTCAAAACAGAGTGCGGGTGTAGCCCCGGCACGTATCGACGACAGCAGCTTCACTCGATGAAGCCGGTTTCGTAGCGTAAGGCCGGTGTGGCAGCTCGGCAAGGCGGAGCATTGCAAGGCGAAGTGCCGTTGCGAATTTCCACTAGCCTGGCAACCACTGGTCTTTATCTTTCCGTCTATCCAAGGCTTGAGTGAACTCCATTTCAGCGTGTTTGTTGATGGTCCGCTTCTATCTTACATTTTGCCCGGAAGGTGCGATTCGGAGAATGGTTCGACGTTAGCTTCTAAAGCTGAACGTGTCGGCGAAACGGTGCGACTACCGGAGTGAATTTTGAAGTCACGCAGGGAGCGGAGTTGGATTATTTGGTTATGGATTGTCGGCACAACCGGACTGATAACGCGTTGATCGGTGACGGGAGTCGGGCCTTTGCATGGCCTGACGGGGAAAGGACGATTTTCTGGTTACCGGGCTCCCCATTTTCAGGAGGCCGTTAATCTATGATCCCCATTCCCCATCGTTTTCCCAGTTCGCTCGCACGGTCCACCCATTATCATGTCACGATTGATGGTCTTGCGTTGGATGTCCTGAAGCATTCCGCAGCCGATTATGCATCGTTTGAATGCACCGGCCCGGTGCGTATCGAGATCACACTGCCTGCCGCTTACGGGAAGGTTTTCCTCCGTCCGCTCCGCTTCGGGATCCAACACGAGATCGAAGGTCGGATCCTTCGCTTCACACTGGTCGGTCCGCAGTATCTTCAGATCGAGATCGCGGGGTTGCCCTTGCTTTATCTCTACGCCCTTCGGCCCGCGCCGGCGACTCCCTCCGGCCCCCACGTGAAATGCTTCGAAGCAGGCAAAATTCACGACGTGGGCCAAGTCCTGCTCAAGTCCGGCGAGGTTTGCTGGATCGAGGCGGGTGCGGTGCTTCGAGGCAATATCCGGGCCGAATGTGCGACAAACGTTCTTATCGGTGGCTATGGTGTGTTGGAGGGCGGCATCTGGCCTGAACGCGGAGAGATCCGGCGCAAGGCCATCGTGCTCGAACTCTGCACCGATTGTCGTGTCGAAGATATTCTCATGCTCAGTCCGTGCAGCTGGATGGTGGTGCTTGGCGGCTGTTCCGATGTGGAGGTGAGTGGCGTGCGGCAGATCGCCGACGATGTCAGTTCCGACGGCGTGGACATTGTCGGCTCCAAGCGGATCCGGGTCACCGGATGCATCCTGCACAACGGCGACGACAACATCGCCATCAAGGCACTCAACGATAACCCCGGTCAAAACCACGAGCGCTGGAGCGGCAACGTTGAAGACGTGATTGTCTCACGCTGCATTTTCTACAACACGCATGGGGGCTCCGCGATGGAGATCGGCTATGAGACGAGCACGGACCACATCCGCGACATCCGTTTCGAGGACATCGATGTGCTGGCGGTGCACAATTTCGGCTCGGTCTTCGGCATTCACACCGGTGATCGTGCGCAGGTCGAAAACGTGACCTGGGAAAACATCCGTGTGGAGCACCACTACGACAAGCTAGTGGACATCCGCGTGCTCTGGTCGCGCTGGAACCGCGACTCCGAGCGCGGCCGTGTCCGCAACCTTGTTTTTCGCAACATTCGCGTGGTGCAAAGCCCGCCCAATGCCGGCTACACGCTCAGTGTCATCGCCGGCTATGACGCCGCGCACACGGTCAGCGGCGTGCTCTTTGACCGCTTCGAACTGGGCGGCCGGCATGTCCTGAATGCCGACCAGCTCGATCTCGTCACGCGTCACGCCGATAACGTGACTTTTCAGTAAGCCATCGGAACCCGGTTCAGGCGCGCCGTCCGGTTTTTGTAGGCACAGAATCTCCTTCATCGCATGCCCGTGAACGGAGCGCCGGTGCGGGCGCTGGTCGGGGAGGAGACAGCTTCCCATATTTCTCTGAGCACCCCGGTGCCTCCAACGGACCTTTTTTACCCCAACCTCAAAAAACGATCTCTATGTCCAAGCTCCGCTCCCATCCCCGGTTCGTCGCGGCAGTCGCGTTACTGCTGGCCGGTCTGCCGTGTGCACAGTCGCAAACAGCCCTGACCTGGTCCGGCACCCCTTTCGACGGGGATTGGAATGACACCCTCAACTGGACCGGCGGAGCCGTGCCGGTGAACACCGACCGCGTCGCCTTTGGCGCTTCCACGGTCACGACGCTCAATAACGATGTTTCCGGGCTCACGCTGAACACCACCACCAGCGCCGCCGCCGACTCGGCAATCTATTTTACCTCGACCTCCGCCGCCTACACGATCAATGGCAATGCCCTCACCCTGCACAATGTGATGACGGGCGGAGGCGGGAAAGTGATCCGCAACGACAGCACGGCTGCGCAGACGTTTGGGGTTAACCTTACGTTGACCACCGTGCCCGGTCAGGCTGCCGAGATCCTTACTTCCGGAAACTTGACCTTCAATGGCACCGTCCAAGCGGGCACGGGTGATCTGGATGTCGGCATGGGTTCGACCGCAGCCCGGACGGTGACGTTCAATAATACCGTCACTCTCTCCAGCACCCTGGCCAAGGGTCTGATCCTGGGCGGCGCCTTCAGCTCCACCCTTGTGAACGGCACTTATACCTTCAACAGCACCATCATCAAAGCCGGCACGTTGGCGATGACCGTCACGCTAAACAGCGGCACGGCGAACATCAATGCGGCCACCAACGTCACCACCACGGGGGTCAAAACGCTCAATCTCCTGAGCTTCGCCACCGCTGCCGCCCCGTCCGCGAACGCGACGTTCAACATCAACGACACGGGCGCCTTCTCGGGCACGCAATTGGGCCAGATCAACTTCCTTCAGACGGGCGCGGCGGTGTCCACTAGCGGCAGCGTTGGAACCGCATCGTTGCTCATTGGTGCCGACGGCTGGACCAGCAACGCCAACATCAGCATCGGCACTAACGTCAACGTCGGCGCCTCGGTCGTTATCGGTAGTAAATCCGGCCTGGGCGCGACCGGCACCGCGACCTTCAACGGCAACATCACTGCTCTCGATTCCACCAATGATAACGCCCGCACCCTTACGGTCACGGCGTCCGAGGGTCGCGTGAACTTCAACGGTGCGATCTCCACCGCGGCGGGCGGCGCGACCGTTCTCGGAGTCACCAAGACGGGGGCTGGCATCGTCTCGCTGGCCGGGGCCAACACCTACACCGGCAACACCGCGGTGTCCGCCGGCACTCTGCTCCTCAACAACGTCTCCGGCTCCGCAACCGGAAGCACGGGCGCGCTCACTGTTGCCAGCGGCGCCCGCCTCGCGGGTTTTGGCTCCACCGCCAGCGCCACCACGATTGCCAGCGGAGGCCGCGTCACCGCCGGCAATATCGCGTCCGGCTCCAGCGCGCCCACGATCGACACGGTCACCCAGGCCAACAACACCCTCGGGTTCTCCCAGTCGCTTGTGATCAACGGCGCCTATGATTGGTATCTCGGCGCCGCCAGCGAGAGCGTCGGCTTCACCCAACTCGACGTCACCGGCGGCAGCCTGACACTCGGGGGAACCTCCTCCTTCAACCTGTCCGCCGCCAATTTCGTCAACGGCCTCGATCCGAATTCCGCCGACTCCTTCTGGGCGACTAACCGCAGCTGGATCATCGCGGATGTCGCCGGTGCGACTTCGATCGTCGGCACTTTCGGTTCCGTTGATCTCGGCACCTGGACCAACGGCTCTTTCGCCCTCAGCCTGACCGGTGGCACGGGCAACGATATCACTCTTAGCTGGACCGCCTCTACGGTTCCCGAGCCCTCCACTTACGCGTTGCTGTTGGGTGGCGTCGGGCTGATCGCCAGCGTGGTCATCCGCCGCCGCCGCTAGACGCCGGCTTCAACCAGCCTGCCGGCGCTCCCGGCAGGCTTTTTTTGTGCACGGCCCATCTGGCTTCTGACCGCCGCAACGCGTTACCCATGATCAATTCTCTGGTTCCCACCCCGCGTTCAGCGGAATCCCGGTCGGGTTTTGCCCTGCTCATCACGATCACGCTGCTCGCGTTTCTCGTGCTGTTGCTCGTCTCCCTGGCGACGCTGACGCGGGTGGAAACCCAGGTGGCGGCGAATGGACAGCAGTTCGCCCAGGCCCGTCAAAACGCGCTCATGGCGCTCAGCATCGCGTTGGGCGAACTGCAGAAATACGCCGGTCCCGATCAACGCACGTCCGTGCCGGCCGATCTGGATGCCGCCCTGGCCGTATCCACGAAAAGCGGACGCTGGCTGGGCATCTACGGCAGCGGAGTGTCCGCCAGTTATGCGGACACTCCCACGGTCATCGCGGACAAAATCGCGGCCGATGCCGCGGCGGGACCGGCCAACGGTTCGCAGGCCCGGCTCGTCAACTGGCTGGTCAGCGGCAACGAGGGCACCGCGTTCGATCCGTCCGCCGGCGTTGGGACCGCGGGCAATATCACCGCGCCGCCCTCCGTGTTTCAATTCACGCCGAACGGCACCGTGTCGGGGCTCGTCGGCAGCACGGCGCTGTCCACCGACATAACCGTTGCGGACAAGGATGGCGCGCCCCAACCCGCCCGTCTTTTGATCGGCGCCAATACGGTGGGCACCGATGGGGCCAGCGCTTCTCTCGCCAGTTATGTGGTCGCCCCGCTCAAGGAAGTTTCGGCGGTGGTTCCGGGCCTGGGCAACACCGCGGTGCCCGTCGGCCGCTATGCCTGGTGGGTGGGCGATGAGGGCGCCAAGGCGCGCGTCAATCTTCCCTTGGCCACTGCAGCGCAGGCGCGAAACGCCTTCGTTTCGTCTCAGCGTGCGGCGGCGGAATTGGTCAATGTGACGCACCCTGCGAACACGACCACGCTGTCGGCGGCCGACATGCTCGATCCGGCCGGAGCGTCGTCCCGCTACAATCCCGGAAGCACCGACCTTCCTGACGTCCTTTCGCCGGATCAGCTGCCCCTGTTGTCCGCTTCGGGCGCGGCTGCGCTGCGGCAGGCGATCCAATACCGCTATCACGACCTCACGGCGTATTCCTCGTCCGTCCTGGCCGACACCTATGCGGGCGGGCTCAAGAAGGACCTTTCCGCGTTGCTGGCCTCGGGCGCGGCTCTTCCGGCGGCCGGGGATTTTTTGTTCACACCCGAGCCCAACGTGGGCGCCACCATCAGCAGCTATGCCGTGCCCACCTGGGGACAGTTGCGGTCCTTCGCCACGACGCGGACTTCGGCAACGCGTGAGCTTCTGCCTCAGCTGCCTACGGTTGCGCAGGCGGGAATTTCGCCGGTGCTCACTTATGCCGGCGTGGGCTTCCAATATGTTTCCGCCGGCGGGGTCGGAGATCCGATCCAACTGGCGCTGTATCCCATCGCGGTTCTGTGGAATCCCTACAACGCCACGCTCAAGGGCGCGAAATACGAGATGGGCCTGACCCGGCGCTACAGCGGCATGGTGCAATTGCAGGCGCATACACCCGCGAAGACGTCACCGTGGACCATCAAGGAGACGCGGAACTTCGTGCGCGGCGGCGGGCTCGTGACCGGAGGCGCGGCGGCCAATGCCGACGGTTCCGCCAATCTCACTTCGACCGCGACGGGCACCACGGACACTTCAACCGGCATCTATCTTCGTTTCGTCATCGATGCGCAGAACGAGGATCTCGCGCCGGGCGAGAGCATGATTTTCACGCTGTCCGGCAATCAGACCTACAACGCTCCGATGACGGGTGCGCCCGCCAACGAACTCAGGAAGGGCATTCGGATCACCGCGCACGCCTTGATGCCCGCCGCATCCTCGGTCGCCGCCGGCGAGACCGAGTTTCGCGTGGGCATCTACGGGAAGAACGACGCCAACCGCACGTTGTTTTCCCCGGCAACCCTGGACGGGCATTTCTCCGGTTCGGAGTCCGACGCCTATCTCGGCCAGGTGGCCTCCTCGGGAGCCGACGGTTATGGACTGGAGACGGGACCCAATGGCGTGGCCAAGCCGTGGTTTCAATCGATCAGTCGCGTTTTCGGTGGGAAAAAATCAGGCAGTGACGTCCTCGATGGCACCACGGCCTACACCAGCATTCTGCAGGGGCCGGGCCCGCTTCCGACCGTGGCCACCGGTCCCGAGTTTTTGATCGCGGTGCGCGCGCGTTTCTCGACGGCGGGCGCCGCCCGCTGGATTGCCCAAGGCAACCCGCGGGCGCCGATCATGACGCGCGCGAATCCCGACGGAGGCACCGCTCCGGGTTATTATGGGTATGCGGACGGGGCGGAATGGCAGGACTTTTCCCTGGCTCCTTCGGGGCACGTGTCATCGGGCTCGTCGTTGGATTCCGGCACGGCGATCACCAACACCACGCTGTTCGAGTATCTCCCCGAGGACCAGCCGCTGCTTTCCCTGGGACAACTGCAACACGCCAGCCTTTCGTTGCTCGGCAGCTACCCGTCCTATCCGTTGGGGAACAGTCTGGCGGATTATCGCTTCAAGGGAACCACCGGTGATTTTCTTGGCCGTCTGCATCGCACGGACGGGTGGGGGGCCACCAGTTTCAATGCGCCGACACACCTGATTGTCGCCTACTACGATGTCTCTTATCTGCTCAACCGCGCGCTGTGGGACCGGTATTTTGTCTCCACTGTGCCTCATCCTGGCACCGGTATCCCGGGCGACACGGCCGCGACACCTGTTCCCGTAACTCCCGGCGAGCTGCCCAATCCCCGCTACCTGCGCCAGGCGGGAATCTCCGACGCGGACTTGCGTGACGGAGATCGCGCCGCCGCCGGCCTGCTGCTCGCCGGCGGGTTCAATATCAACTCCACCTCGGAGCAGGCGTGGCGTGCCGTGCTCGGAGGAATCAACCGGCTGCCCTATGATCCGATTGCCGGCGGGACGGGATCGCCGTTGCGGGCGGCTTTGCCTCGGTTCGCGAAGCCCACGGCGACCATCGATCCCGGCAGCGCTCCCTGGCAAGGTTACCGTCAGCTCGATGACGTCCAGATTGCCCAGCTCGCCCGCAACATCGTCGCCGAGATCCGCAAGCGCGGGCCCTTTGTGTCACTCGGCGATTTCGTGAACCGCCGCCTTCGGGACAATCCAGCCACGACGCCCCCGGCGTCGCCGCCGCAACTCAACGCCGACGAACGCGCCAAGGGCGTGATCCAGTCCGCGATCGACGCCACCGTCAGCGGTGCCACCGCGACCAATGCCGGAAGCGCCGCTCCGTTCAGCGCGGCGGCTCCGTTCACCGTCAACGGCGTGACTTACAGCGGCGGCAGTTACACGGATGCCAACCTCATGCGCGGAGGTCCGGCCAACGTGGCACCCTACGGATCCCGGGCGGCCTTCGCCCCGCAATTTCTCACGCAAGCCGACGTGCTCTCCGCGATCGGAGCGGGCCTGTCCGCGCGCTCCGACACCTTTGTGATCCGCACCTGCGGAGAGGTGGTGAACCCGGTGCTGGCGTCATCCGATCCCGGCTACATCACCGGTCGCGCGTGGTGCGAAGCCATCGTGCAACGCGTGGTCGAACCCGTGCGCAGGAAAAGCGCGGTCACGGCCGACGCGGACTACAACGAACCCGCCGCGGCGACTCCGACCCAGCCCGACTTCGGTCGTCGCTTCAAGGTCGTGGCGTTCCGCTGGCTCGGCCCGAATGACATATGAAAACGACCTCGTCTCTGATCACACTCACCCTGTTGTGCTTCGCCGTGCTGCCTTCGCCGCTTTTACGCGGCCAGGCTCCCGCCGGCGAACCTCCCGTTCTTTTCCGCACCCTGGCGCTGGCCGAGGTCGTGGGCGGAATTTTTTATGACGACGCCCGGGGCCGCCCTGTTCCCATCATGGCCGGAAGCGGACTTTCCGCGCCGTATGTCTGTCCGCCCGGGGGGGGTGTTTCCCTTTATCGGGAGGAACCTCCCGTGCCGCCGGAGACCACGCCGCGGCGCGTGCGCGTGGCGGAGGCTCGGCTCGGGAAAGGCGGCCCCTGGCTGCTTCTGCTGGTCCGGGCGCCCGGGGCGGCGCGGACGGAGGCCGTGCAGGTGCTGGCTCTCGATGACTCCTGGACCGTGCATCCGGTCGGGACGGTGCGCGTATTCAATTATCTGACACGACGCGCCCGCGCGGCGGTGAAGATTGGCGGCGATGCCATCGAACTGTCGGCGGGGGCTTCGCATATTTTCCCGTATCCCGGAGAGGCGGAGCAGTCGTGGGTGCAAGTCGCCCTGCAGGAGGAAGCCGGCTGGGTGCTGCGCGCGGGCGGCCCGCAGGCGACGATCCCGAACACCCGTTCGACCTTGGTCCTGACGGATGCGCCGCCGACCCCCTTCGATCCCGATCCCCGCACGGTGCTGATCCGCAACCTCATCGAGGCCGCGCCACCGCCGCCGCCGAGCCTCGTGCAGCCAGGCGGGCGTTGAAGGTGGCTTTTGGACTCGCGCCGGTCCGCCGGGACTTCAGGCCGGATACCTCGGGCGGAGGTCGGTCGCGGCGGTCTGGAGCACCTCGCGGACGCGGTGGAGTTCGGAGGGCTTGTTGCGGCGCAGCCAGACGCGGGCGAGGCGGCGGTCGAGGTCGGCGAGCCGGGTGGCGACTGCGCGCGGAGCAACAAGGCTCTTTTTGAGTTTTCCGGCGCGGTGGTGATAGACGAGATGCAGCTCCTCCATGACGCGCAGGCCGAGCAAACCGATGCGGATTTCCTCGGTCACGAGACGGTCGGCGGGGCGGGCGCGCACAAGTATTTTTTCGATGCGTGTGGTGAGCGTGATGATTTTTTTCAACGCGGCGACGTGGGTGCGGGCGGGGCGCTTGAAGACATCGTTGTAGAGGCCGGTGGTGGAGTCGAACCAGTCGGCGGGTATGGTGGGCGAGCGCGGTTGCCAGGAGCGGGCGACGTTGTTCCAGGTGGCGCGGGCGGCGGAAACGGCCTGGGCGAGCAAGCCGATGAGTTGTCCGGTGTCATCGCCAAGGATGAGGCGCGAGGCGGTGGCGTCGAAGCGCGAGCGGCGCAAGGCGGGCGAAGCGGGATTCCATGCGGCGGCGGCGCCCAGGGCGAGCAACGGAAGAGTGGGGCCGAGGGTGTTGATGTGTCCGCTGTCCCCCCAGTCGGTGGTCAGCATGCCGTCCGCCCCGCAGGCGAGGCCATGACGGGCGTAGCGGGTGAGATTGGCGTGGGCGGTGGCGTGGTCGGGGAGCCAGCCGTTCCAGGCGCAGGTGCCGCCGCAGACATAGTAGCGGCGGCCGGCGGCGTGGAATTGACCGGCCTTGGTTTGATCGAGGTTGGCTGAGTAGTCCCAGTCGAGGATGATCGCCTCGGCGGGCAACTCGGCGAGCAGCTCGGGCGAATGCCGGATGATGTCGCCCCAAAAGAGCGGCGTGGCGTCGCAGTCGCGCACGATGCCCATGACGGACTTGAGGAAATCGACGTAGAGGCGGCCCTTGCCGAGACGCGCGGCGGCGGCGCGATTTTTGCCCGTGCCGAGGTCGAAGGTCTCGTCGCAGCAGATGTTGAAATAACGGGAGCGGAAGAGCGGACGCACCTCGCGGATGATCTCCGACACGAGTTCGAGGCTGCGCGGATCGCGGCAGTCGAGGGTGTAGTGCATCATGCGATCCCACCAGGTGAAGGGATCGGCGGAAACGTCGCGCGTGAGTTCGTTGAGGTGCGGGAACGCGTGGTGAATCCACGTATAAAAGTGACCGAACGTGCTGAAGGACGGGACGAGGTCGATGTGAAGTTCGGCGCAACGGGCATCGAGCGTGCGGATCTCGTCGGCGGTGAGCGGATCGGCGCCGGCCCAGACCTTGGGATGACGCGCGAAGGCATAGGTGTGCTCGATGTAGAGTTCGAGGTGATTGAGACGGTGTTCGGCGCAGGTCTCGGCGAGGGCGAGCAGGGTCTTGAGGGTGGGAACTTTTCCGCGGGTGACGTCGTGGTAGAAACCGCGCACGGGGTAGGCGGGCCAGTCGGCGAGTTCCAGACGGGGCAGCGTGCGGCCGAACTGTCCGCGGAGGTTCGCGAGCGTGCGCTCGGCGTAGAAAAAACCGGCCGCGTCGTTCGCGCGCAGTTCGATGCCGTCCGCGCCGATGCCCACTTCAAAGGCCCCGGTCTCGGGGCGTGGATTGCGCGGAACGGTCCAGCGAACGGGCGCGCGGGAGACGGCGGAACCGGCGAAGCGGCGCACGCGGCGGGGCGGAAGCAAAAAGTTCAGGGCGGGGAGGCGAGGCGCAGACATGAGGCGGACGCCAAGCGCACTGAGAGCGCGGGACGGGTGCAACTGCGAAGCCGGAACGGAAGGCGCGGAAGAAGGCGGTTGTCGACACAAACGGCGCATTGCGCAACGGCCGGGATTCCGGCGCACCGGGCCGTGTGGTGACAGGGTTGCGGCCTGGATGGACGATCATCGGATGAAGACACAGGCGATCCTTTTTACGGGCTGCGACCAAGTGGAGCTGGGCGACGTCACCGTGCCCGAGCCAGGCCCCGGCGAGGTGTTGATCCGCACGGAGTATTCAGCGATCAGCCCGGGCACGGAGTTGCGCTGCCTCGCAGGCCGGCAGCCGGGTATGGGGGCCTGGCCGGTTCTGCCCGGTTATCAGGCGACGGGCCGGGTGGTGCGCGCGGGCGTCGATGCGAACGTGAACGAAGGCACCGCGGTGTATTTTTCGGGCACGCAACGGCTGGGCGGTGCGGGACGGCTGTGGGGCGGGCATATTGCGCACGCGGTGGTGGCGGCGGGCGATGTGTTCCCGCTGGCGCCCGGGGCCTCGCTGGCGGACGCGGCGTTGAACAAGCTGGCGGCGATTGCGCATCACGGGGTGCGGCTGGCTTCGCCGATGCGCGGTGAAACGGTTCTGGTGATCGGACTCGGACCGATCGGGCTGCTGGCGGCGCGGCTGCATGCGCTGGCGGGGACGCGGGTGTTTGCGATGGACGTGGCAAGCGACCGCGTGCTGCGGGCGAGGGAGTCGGGCCTGGATGCCCATGTGATTCAGGAGAGTGTCGCGGCAACGCTCGCGCGCCTTGCGCCGGGCGGGGCCGATATCGTGGTGGACACGACGGGAGTGCCGGCGGTGCTGGCCGACGCGGTGACGGCGCTTCGTCCGGTGCCGTGGGGAGAGCCGGCCGCGGAGCGGACACGGCCGAGGTTGGTGATCCAGGGCAGCTACCCGGAGAATGCGATGCCGGCCTTTCCGTATTATCCGGTGTTCGAACGCGAGGCGATGGTGCTCACGCCGCGCGATTGCGAGTCCGCGGATCTGACGGCGACGCTCGCGTTGATCAGCAGCGGACAGCTGAAGCTGCATGATCTTTATGGTGTAGCCCGGGCCGCGAGCGCGGCACCGGAAGTGTATGGCGCGTTGCGTGCTCGAAGCAGCGCGAATCCGACGGCCGTGTTCGCCTGGTAAAGAATGAAACGCATACGGAGATTGCACCCGCAGAGGGTGTGGCCTTCGCTGAAACCATGACCGAGCGCGCACCCCTTCGCGATCCGTTGCCCGACGCCCCGCGCGACACGCATCAAGCGGCTGCCGATCGTATACTCGCGTATATCCGACAAAACGGGATCAAGCCTGCTGAACGGCTGCCCTCGGAGCGGGAGTTTTCCCGGGCGTGGGACGTGCCACATCACGCGGTGAACCGGGCGGTGCGCGGGTTGGTGGCGGCCGGCTTGTTACGCGCCGATGGCTTGAAGCGCTATCCTGTGGCGGTTCCGACCCGGCGTGTGGTGAAGGCGCCTCATGTGCTGCTGCCTTACGATCCGCGCGGGCCGGGCGTGGCCTCGGCGGAGGCGCGGTTGTGGGAGGCGGGGGTGATCAATCTTTCCGACGCGGTGAACAACAACGAGCGTTCGCTGGAGTCGGTGGTGGAGGATCTTCTGGAACAACCCTGCAACGGGCTGCTGGTGCGTCCTCTCGCGGTGACCTCGGATCTGACGGCGCTTTTGCACAAGCTTCAGGCCAAGGGCGTGCCGGTGGTCGTGCTGGGACGGGTGGTGCCGGGCATTCCCAGCGCGGCGCGCGATCACGAAGGCATGATGCGCGATCTGGTGGCCTATCTGGCGGCACGGGGCCATGTATCGCTGGCGTGCTTTGTGAGACCGCCTTACGTTGAGCAGGAACCGGAGGTGCAAGCCTATCAGGCGGCGTGCTGCGCGCTGGGCCTGGCCTCCTCGGCGGACCGTGTGATCCGTTGTCCGCCGGATCATCCGCAGTCGGTGATCGATGCGCTGGACAAGG
Organism: Rariglobus sp.; assembly: GCA_035459785.1. Classification (GTDB taxonomy): domain Bacteria; phylum Verrucomicrobiota; class Verrucomicrobiia; order Opitutales; family Opitutaceae; genus Rariglobus. The sequence goes on from DATHXF010000063.1 coordinate 23,726, forward strand.
CAGCCCATGGTCGAAACGGGATCACCGGGGTGGTTGCAATAGATGCAGAGATGGCGGTAGCCGTGGGCCGGGCCGCGCCGCACCTGCGGCTGCACATTCCGCGCGACCTTTCACTGGTGTGCGTCGGTGAGTATACGCGGTTCACGCCGCTTGATCAGGTGCATCTGGCTCCGCTGATCACGCATACGCCGATGCATGATCCCGCGCTGACCCGCGCGGCCATGGGGCAGTTGCTGGACATGATGTGGCAACGGGCCTTGACGGGTGAAACGCCGCGGAAGGCGTGGAGTCTCCGTTTCTGTCCGGTGATCGAAGAGCGGGCGAGCACGAGCCAGGCGCGCGGACGCAAGGAGGCCGGGGCGGCGATGATGAGGGAACCGTTGCCCCCGCCCGGGCGCTGGTCGCTGGACCGGGCGGAGCGTGCGCGGCAGGTGAAGGCGGCGCGCGCGGCCGTCTATCCCGACACGCAGGGAGTGCGGAACGGCGATTTCCTGCCGCTTGACCTGGGCCCGTGGATCAACCGTTCCACCAAGGCGGGACGCGGCTGGCTGGGCCCCGAGCCGATGCAGCATTTCAAACCGGGCAGACAGGCGATTCACGGAGTGCCCTTCGACGCGCTTCCGGCCCCCAAAGGGAAGCCGGGGGTCGGCTACGTGGCGTTCCGGCGCTTTTCGGTCAGCTGGCATCGTGATGTGCCGCTGCCGACCTCGGTGGACATTCCGGTGGGCCGGCGGGTGCGGGCGGTGTGGTTTCTGCACGGCTGCGGCTATGTGCGGCACGAGGCCCCCTTTGCCGAGTATCGCTTCGTGGGCGCAAAAGGCCGGGTGCTCGGGACGGTGCCCCTGCGCCCGCTGGCTTACGGACGGGCGGATCCGGCGGAAAACGCGGCGGCCGAGGCGCAAGCCAACATCCAGGACTGGTTCCCGTCGTATCCACAATTTGGGCACGCGACGGCAAAGCCGGCGGTGATTTGCGAAGGTGACGATCCGCTGCGTTACGAACGCTATCTCTACACGCTGCAATGGACGCCGCCCGCGGGTGAGGCGAATCTGGCGTGCATCGAGGTGCGGATGCAGGAAGGCACGGAGGTCGCGCTGGCGTTGCTCGCGGTGACGGTGTTGCTGGCGTGAGGCACGCGGGGCTGAGAAGAATCGTGCCTTTGAGCGCGGCGGCGATGCACGCGTGAACTTATAAGCCCCAACCCGGCGGAGCCGGAACCAAAAGAACACCGAGAACCTCGAATCGGAAAGTGACACAGAGGCGGATGGGAGGGACCACAGAGCGCCACAGAGGTCGGAGCGCTCACGCTCTCTGCGACTCAAGTGCCGGATCGGCTCAGTGGCACTCGGTGCATCCTCTTCCTCCCTCTGTGACGAAGATCGAAAACTCGCCCGATGCTCTTGCCGGCGCGTTTTATGGACGAGCACTTATGGAATTATCGTCTCAACTATTGTCGTTGTTCACAAGTGAGGGACTAAAAACGGCAGTTCGGAATTACGAATAAAACGGATACAAAAAGGACGCCTCCTCGACAGTTACTGAATCTCTGCGCCAGTCGCCGTTTGCCGGGGCGTCAGGAAAGTTTTGATGAGTGCACCTTGCCCGCAAACGGTGACGCAGCTAAATCGCTTAAACCAATCCCCATCTGGCACGGTGGGGTTACCCTCAATCCAATGGAGCACCTGCATTAAATCAGCTTCGGTAATGCTTCTTCTGAACACTCGATCCAAAAGATGCGCCAACAGTGCCGGCGGGAGGTTACACCGCTGAATTTTGGGCATGGAGTTTGTTGCCGTAATACCCTTCTAGAAATTGTTTTTTCAGGGCATCCGCCTTTTTCGCGTCGGTCGCCTCACTCAGTTGACCCGCAATTTTTTTAAGATTGGAAAGCGGCAACGGTCTGACTGAGAGAGTCAGTTCCAAATTAAGCGCCTTGGCCGCCTTGGCCATCGTGTTGAGCGTAATGGAGGTGTTTTTTGCGTCCAGAATACGGAGCACCGAATTGCGCCCCGTCTTGGTTTTTTTGGCAAAGGCGGTGACGTTCAGATCATCCGATGCCATTTTTTCCCGAATGGCATTCGCGAGGGTCTTTTTTAGCTGCAATGCGGCTACGCTCATAAAGAAAGAATGCGCCAAATTTGGCACAGCGTCAAGCAGGCCGTTGTCATGTTTCGATCACACGTGGCGACGGTGTTGCTGGTGAGGTGGCGCGGGGCGCAGCTCCGCTCTTTCTCTTAATTTTTCTCCTGCCTGAATTTTCTGACGAAAGAATAAGAGAAAGAGGAAAGAAGCCGGAAGCGCGCTCAGGGCCAGTCGATGGCGTCGAGGTAGAAGGAGCCGCTGAAGCCTGGGTCGACGACAACCTGGTAGCCGAGGTTCTGGATGGTGCCGATGTTGGCGGGCACGGTCAGGGTGACGGTGGTCCAGGCGCCTTTGACGAAGGTGGCCCAGTTGGCTGTCCAGCCGACGCCGGTGCCCTGGGTGAAGGGTGCGCCGGCGGTGATGCCGGCGCCACCGGGGACCCAGTAGCGGAAGGTGACGGTCTGGCCGGCGGTGAGTCCGGCGGGCGGGGTGATGAGGACGCTGACGTTCTTCACGATGCCGGTGGTGTTGTTGAGGGTGACCTTGAGAGACTTCGTGCCGGCATAGGCGCGGTCGGTGGAGACGCCCACGGCGGTGATGACGGGACTGGCCCAGCCGTTGGACCACCCTTGGGTGGAGGTCTCGAAGTTGTAGTCGGCGGTGTCGGCGGGGGGCGGCGCAACGAAGGGCGCGATCTTGAGTTGGTCGAAGTAAACGGTGCCGGCGGCGGCGGTGAAGTTGATGCGTTTGATCGAGGCGGGGCTGCCGAGTTGAGAGAAGGGCACCTCGACGAGCGTCCAGGCGTTGGCGGTGAGCGGGACGTTCTTGGTGATGCTGGTCCCTCCGCTGTCGGCGGTCTGGATGCTGACGTTCACACTGGCGGGCGCGCCGGTGGAATAAACGTAGCAGCTGATCCGGTCGGTGGTGGCGACGGAGATCGACGTGTCCTTGCGGAGGCTGAGGGTGGACCAGCCGGTGGAGTCGAAGATGTATTTGATCGATTTGGCGGAGGAGCCGTGGGTGGGCGTGGTGTTGTTGAAATCGGCCTTGGGCGTGTAGGACCAGTCGCTCCAGCCGGTGGCGAGGGCATCGGTGTAGATGAGCGTATCGGTGGTGGACGGCGGGGTGGTGCCGAGGGGAGTGCCGTAGGCAAAGCTGTTGCCGGCATAGCCGAGGTAGACGCGGCCGAAGATGTCGGGATCTCCGTTGAGGGCTGTGACATGGTCGAGCAGGCCGAGTGGATAAGCGGAGAGCAGGTCCCAGGTCGCGGCCTCGTCGGTGGAGCGGTAGAGACCCCAGGCGCCGTTGTATTTGCCGTAAACGTAGATCGCGGGGTAGCCGCCGGTTTGGAGCGCGCGACCGAAGCCGATGTGCCAGGTGGTGGAGAACCCGGTGAGCTTGGTCCAGGCCTGGCCGCCGTTGGTCGAGCGATAGACGCCCTCGGAATTGACGCCGCCGCGGAAGTCCCAGCCGGAGACGAACCAGAGGTGGCCGGCGCGGGCGGGCGCTGCGCGGAGGACGTTGGCGTAGCAGTAGCTCGGGAGCGAGCCGCCGGCGTTGGCGACGGTCCAGGTGGCACCGTTGTTGGTGGAGGCAAAGAAACGGCCGAGGCGGTCGTAGGCGTAGAATTTTCCGCCGGTCACGGTGTCGGCGACGAGGGAGCGTTTCACGACCATGTATTCGCGGCGGAAGTCCTGGTAGTCGCCGATGGACGCGGCCTGCCAGGAAGCACCGCCGTTGGTGGACGAGTAGATGAACTGGTCGTTGGCGGTGCCGTCGCCATCGGGCACGACCGCGCCGTTGCGGATATACCAGTTGGGCAGACGAGGAAGCCAGACGAGGTTGTTTGTGTCGGTGGCGCTCACGACGATCTCGCCGAACATGAGAGTCTGCGGGGTGTTGCCCTCGGTGGTCGGGTTGACGGAGCCGAAGAGGTTCCAGGAGGAGCCTCCATCGGTGGAGCTCCCGCTCATGACGCCGAAGCCATCGTAGCCGCCATTGATGGTGGGCATGCGAATGTCGGTGACAGCGGCGGCGACGAAGTTCGGGTTGAGGCCGGAGGTGGCGAGGGAGATGCCCATGTTGAAGGTCTGGGAGAGGCCGATCTGCGCGGACGGAGGCGTGTCGAGGGTGGCGTGGGTGCGGTTAAAGCCGACGCGATCCCAGACGAGGAAGGTGACCTTGCCACCGGGAGTGGCGAGGACGTCGGAGGCGACGAGCTCCTCGATGCCGAGGGAGATGTTGTCGAAGGCGGGGGAGTTGTTCGTGTCGGTGGCGTCGGTGGAACGCCAGATGCCCATGCCCTCGGCAAACCAGACGCGCGCGGGGTTCTGAGGATCGATGGTGAGTTCGCCCGCGGAGAGCCAGGTGCGGACGTCGGTGTTTTCCACCCAAGGGATACTGGTGGAGCGGAAGAGAGTGCGGCCGGGAAGATCGCTGGAAGTCACGAGCTTGGTCCAGGCGGTGCCGCCGTTGGTGGTCCGGTAGATTTTTTTCGAACCCTGGTGCATGGCGAAGACGCGGTTGCCGTTGGCGGGATCGACCGCGAGGTTGTTGACCTGCGTATCGCCGATCGGGTTCACCGCGGTCCAGCCGGAGGTGGGGAGATAACGCCGGACGCCGAGGCCGTCGCGGCAGATGTAGACGGTGCCCTGGGCGGTGACGAGGTCTTGCGCCCAGTCGGTGCCGATCTGCGTCCAGGTGGCGCCGGAGTCGTCGGAGCGGTAAACGCCGGTGTTGGCGACCGAGAGGTAGGCGCGGCCGGGATTGGCGGCGTCGAAGACAACGGGGCCGACACCGACGGGTTTTCCGCCGACGAGCGTGCCGACGGGCACGGCGGTGATCTGGGTCCAGTCGAGGCCGCCGTTGGTGCTGCGCCAGAGGCCCTGGGTGCGGGAGCCGAAGAGGACGATGTTGGAATTGGATGGATGCACGGCGAGACGTTCGCCGTGGACGCGGGCTTCGTAGAGGGAGTTGCCGGCCATGGGCGCGGTGAGGTTCATCGCCTGGAAAGTCTGGCCCCCGTTGGTGCTCTTCAGGAGCAAGCCGGCCTGGTCGAGGACGCTGCCGGAGGCGACGAAGAGGACGGCGGGGTTGCTCGGGTCGATGGCGATGCTTTCGATCTGATAAAGCCGGGTGCGGAAGTAGCCGGAGCCCGGGAGACCGTCGCCGGTGTTGACCGCCTCGGCGGCGATGACGGCGGGAGGCAGGGCGGCGGCGACCATGAGCTGGGTCCAGGAGGCGGAGGTCTCGTTCCAGCGGTAGACGCCGCCGACATCGGTGCGGCAATAGACGGGGCCGCCGGCCGTCGGGTGTATTTGAATTCCGGTGACAAATCCGCCGCCACCGAGTTTGACGGGCTTGAATTCGTAGTAGGCGGACAGATCCGCCGCGACGAGGGAGGACGGGGCGAGCGTGGCGAAGGACGCGAGGAGAACGGCGGAGACGAGTCCGCGCAGACGGTTGAGGTAATGCATGGGGGCAGGGGTTTAACTCCAACGGGGTGAACGAACGCGGCGAGATTGGGGTGCGTGCGGGGCGCGCGGCGAGGCGCGGCCAGGCCGGAGGCGCCCCGGCGGCATGACAGGGCAAGGCGATTGTGCCGACAAAGGCGGCACCCCCACGGGCCGGTGGGTTACTCGATGGCGTCGAGGTAAACGGCGCCTTTGACCCCCGGCTCGACGATGAGCTGGAAGCCAAGGCTGCCGATGGTCCCGATCTCCTGCGGTATCTCAAGGCTGACGGTGCTCCAGCGGCCGGCGACGGGGTCGATCTGGTTGTTTTTCCATTTCACGCCGCTGCCCATGACGAAGGGCGAGATGTAGAAGATGCCTTTCTCCTCGGTTATCCAGTAATTGAATTTAACTACGTCGCCGGGCTTGATGCCCGCGGGGGATTGGACGAGGACGTTGATCGTCTCTACGGTGGGCATGGTGTTGTTGATCTCCACGCGCAGGGAGTTTTTCCCGGTGACGGCGCGATCGGCCGAGATGGCGACGGCGCCGATCACGGGATCTTTCCATGCATTTTCCCAGCCTTGCGTGCCGGTTTCGAAATCGTAGCGGGGGGCGGCCGGGGTGGCGGCGTCGGAGGTCGCGGGGGCCGCCGCGGCAGGCGTCACGCTGGCGGCCGGCGGTGCCGGGCGGACGACGGGCGCGAAGGGAACGACGGCGGGTGCGGGTTTGGCGGTGCGGGAGACGGCGCCGCGCGGAGTGCCATAGGCGAAACCGTTTCCGGCATAACCGAGGTAGACGCGGCCGAAGAGATCGGGGTCGCCATTGAGCGCGGTGACGTGGTCGACCAGGCCGAGCGGGAAGGCGGAGAGCAGGTCCCAGGTTTTGGCTTCGTCGGTGGAACGGTAGAGACCCCACGCGCCGTTGTATTTTCCGTAAACGTAGATCGCGGGGTAGTCCTTGTCGCGTTCCGCACGGCCGAAACCAATGTGCCAGGTGGCGGAAAATCCATCGAGCTTCAGCCAGTTCGCACCGCCGTCGGTGGAGCGGTAGAGACCTTCGGAATTGCCACCGCGGTAATCCCAGCCTGACACGAACCAGAGGTGGCCGGAGCGGGCGGGGGAGGCGCGGAGGACGTTGGTGTAGCCGTAAACAGGGAGCGCGCTGCCGGCGTTGGCGACGGTCCAGGCAGCGCCTTTGTCGGTGGAGACGAAGATGCGTCCCTGCTGATCATAGGCGTAGAACTTCCCCCCGACGACCGGGTCGGCGACGAGGGAGCGCTTCACGACCATGTATTCCCGGCGAAACTCCTTGTAGTCGCCAATGGCGGCGGGCTGCCACGAGACGCCGCCGTCGATCGACGAATAAATGAACTGGTCGTTGTCGCCGCCGTTGGAAACGGCCTTGCCTCCGCGGATGAACCAGCTGGGCCAGCGCGGCAGCCAGACGAGATTCCGGGTGTCGGTGGCACTGACGACGATCTCGCCGAACATGAGCGTCTCGGGCGTGTTGGCCTCGGTCTTCGGATCGACCGAACCAAAAAGGCTCCAGGTCTCACCGCCGTCGGCGGACGTGCCGCTGGTGACGCCGAAGCCATCGTAACCGCCGTTGAGCGGGGGCAGGCGCATGTCGGCGACGGAGGCGACGACGAAACGGGGATTGAGGCCGGAGGCGGCGAGGGAGACGCCCGTGCCGAATTTCTGAGAAAGGCCGATCTGGTGCTCGGGAGCGCTGTCGAGGGTGGCGTGGGTGCGGTTGAAACCGACGCGATCCCAGACGAGGAAGGTGACCTTGCCGCCCGGGGTGGCGAGGACGTCGGAGGCCACGAATTCCTCCATGCCGTCGGAGATGTTGTCGAAGGACGGCGCATCGTTGTCGTCCGTGGCGTCGTTGGAACGGTAAAGAGCCATGCCCTCGGCGAACCAAAGACGCGCCGGATTATGCGGATCAATCGAGAACTCGCCGACGGAAAGCCAGGTGTGGGAATCGCCATTCTCCAGCCAGGGAATGTCGCGCGAGCGGAAAAGCGCGCGTCCTTTTTCGGTGCTGCCGGAGACGAGCTTGGTCCAGGTATCGCCGCCATCGAGCGTGCGGTAGATGTTCTTTCCACCCTGATGGAGGGCGAAGACGCGTTTGGGGTTGACGGGATCAACGGCGAGATTGTTGACCTGCTTGTCGCCGGAAGGGTTCACCGTCAGCCAGCCGGACGCAGGAAGATAACGCTGCACGCCGAGACCGGCGCGGCAGAGATAGACGACCCCTTTGGATATGACCAGGTCATCGGCCCACTCGGCACCGATCTGGCTCCACGTTGCGCCGGAGTCGTCGGAACGGAAGGAACCGACCTTGGAGACGGAGAGATAGGCGCGACCGGGATTGGCGGCATCGAAGACGACGGGGCCGACGCCGACGGGGACGCTTTTTTTCGCAACGGGGCCGGTGGGCACGGAGTCGACGCGGGACCAGTCGAGGCCGCCGTTGACGCTGCGCCAGAGACCTTCACTGCGGGAGCCGAAGAGGACGATCTTGGAGTTGGCGGGATGCACGGCGAGACGTTCGCCATGCACGCGGAGAGGATAGGGGGCGTTGCCGGCCATGGGCACGGCGAGGTTCATCAACTTGAATGACCGGCCGCCGTCGGTGCTCTTGAGAAGCGTCCCCGGCTGATCGAGGACGCTACCCGTGGCGACGAAGAGGACGGCGGGGTTGCTGGGGTCGATGGCGATGCTTTCGACGTGATAGAGACGCTTGCGGTGGGAGCCGGAACCCGGGAGACCGTCGCCCGTGTTGACGGCTTCGGCGGCGATGACTTCGGGCGGCAGGGCGGAGGCGATCATGAGCTGGGTCCAGGAAGCGGAGACTTCGTTCCAGCGATAGAGACCGCCGACATCGGTGCGGCAATAGACAGGGCCGCCGGCCGATGGGTGTAGTTGAATTCCGGTGACAAAACCGCCGCCGCCCAGCTTGACAGGCTTGAACTCGTAGTGCGCCGAAAGATCGGCGGCCCGGGTGACAAGGGATGCGGAGGCTATGACCGAAAGAATGACGGCGGCAAAACGGCGGCTGAAGGGATGCATGGATGAGGTAAGGGATCGGTAGGATTAACTCCGTGATCGTGAGGCGCGGCGAGGCTGGGCGGCGAGGCGTGGCAAAGAGGAGGAACCAGGTGGCATGGGCGGCGGCGGGCGTTTGTGTCGACAGACTGCGGGGGATTGCGATCCCCGGGAGGCGGCGAGGGGAGGGCGAGTCTGGATTACGGACCGTGACGGGCTTAGAAACAAGGGCATGAAACCAGTCCGTATCATGCGCAGTCCTTCCCGCCTGCATGCCTTTACGTTGGTCGAACTTTTGGCGGTGATCGCCATCATCGGAATTCTGGCGGCGATTCTGATTCCGACGATTGGCAAGGTGCGTGATGCCGGACGGCAGACCCAAGGGTTGTCCAATCTGCGTCAGCTCGCGACGGCGGCGCTGTCTTATACGACCGACAACAAGGGATTGCTGCCGGCCTGCTCGTGGTATGAGAACACGACCAATCCGGATCTGCCGGAGTTCGGAACCTACACGCAGTTGCTTTCGCCGTATATCCTGGCCCGGGATACCAGTGGCTCAAACATGTCGCGCGTGCTCAATGTCTACCGGGATCCGCAGGCGCGTGTGCCGGCGCCCAATGCGTTATACGAGACCAACTACATCCATTTTTCGGCGAATGTGACGTTGATGCCGGGAGCCAAGGGCGACCCGATGACGTCGTCCCGCCGGGTGTCGCTCAACCGTATTGCAGTGGGACCAAACGCGGCGCTCCTCTTTGGGGACGGCATTCAGGATATCAACGACAGCACGGTCACCCCGGGCAGTGACAAGGTGGATTCGGCGCTGGGCAGCGGTGGCGACCCTTCGCAGTCGTTGCAGGCGGCGGGCGCGGCGGGCACGAATCAAGATGTGCTGTCGAACAAGGGGTATTTCGCCTTTCGGTCCGCGGGGAACACGAAAGGCAAATTCGCCTTCGTGGACGGCCATGTGGCTGTTCTGGCGCCGACGGAAATCTTTCGACGCAATTATCGGGCGACGACGAATTAGAATTTACGTGTGGAAGGCCTCGGGTCTGTCCCCGATCAGGGCGCTTTGACCACGTGCCGCACCATGTTCGGCGGACTTTCTCCGTGGGTCGCGCCTTGCTGGTATTCGAGCCGCTTGGTAACTCCCGCCGGGATGTTGTTGTAGAGCACGGCGATGCCCGAGGGCGGACAGACGTAGTCGCCGAGGCCGGTCGAGAGCGTTGTTTCGCAGCGGATGCGTTTGGCGTGGTTGACCGGATCGAAGTAATCCAACGCCGGCAGGTAGTCCGGTCGCCAGCCTTTGAGCCGGCCCAGCGTCACGCCCCCGAGGTCGCAGCACCAGGGTTTGTAAGCGAAGCACTGGCTCACGTCGGCATCGAGACCGGCGGCGATCAACGCCTGCCATCCGCCCTGGCTGCCGCCCGAAACGATCAAGGTTTTCCCGTCCCACTCGGGTTGCGCCTTGAGGAATTCCAGAGCCCGGAGAACGCGAAACACCATGCCGTTGAAGTAAGCGGTTTCCGGACGGGCGTTTTGTTCGCGATCAAAGGCGTAACCCTTGAGCGAGGTCTTCAAGAGGTTGTCATAATATTCCGGAGGCCGGCCGTTCTCGATGCCGTGCGCGTTGATATCGAGGACGAGCATGGGCTTTTTGGGGTCGGCGGCCTGCACGTCGTTGCGCATGGCGGAACGAACGCCGTAACCGTGGAACGTGATCTTCGCGCCGGCGGAGCGCGGGGCGGCGTTCGTGGTCTTGCTGAAGTAACCGGAGACGGGCGCGCCGCCGGCGCAGGCGATCTTGATGTCGAAAGCGGCGGCGCCGGGCGAGTTTTCGGACAGCGGATTCATCTCGATGACGGCGAGCGGCGTTTTGGCGAGGACCGCTTTTTGAGCGGCCCAGTAGGCGTCGAAATCGGCGGGTTCGGGGACGCTGCGGAGCGTTTCGGGGTGCACGCCGCCGCCGCCGTCGAACACGACTTTCTTTTTGCTCTCGTTGATCACGGCCTTGTTCCCGGCGTCGAGTGCGGCGGCGTGAATATACACGAAGCCGGGCTTGGCGCTCGAGGTGGTGACGACGAGCGGTTCGGCGGACGAGACGGCCTCGCCTTTTTCCGAAAGGCCATCGTCGCCGGTGCGTGTCCAGGCCAGACGCGTGCCGGCGACGGGCTGGCCGTCTTTTTCCAGACGGAGCGTGAACACCATTTTTTGGCCGGGTTCGTAGAGCGCGGACGGCTTGTCCGACGTGCCGAGGAGCACCAGGTCGCCGGCCAGGCACAGGGCGCCGGTGAAGAGGAAGAGGGGGAGCAGTGACAGGGTTTTGCAGTTCATGGGGCGGTTGAAAACTCAGCGAAGGAGAGCGACCGGTGCGAAGGAGGGCAACGCCTGATCGGTGGTGTCGACGGCATTGACGAAGGGGTTGCGTCCCCAGCCGTAGCCGAGCGCGCAGTCGTTGTCCACCCGGCCGGTGAGCCGCACGCGCAGGGTGGATGAACCTGTGGCGAGCGGGGCCACGTTCACGATCGCGAGCGAGGGATGCGGGGTGCCATCGAGGCGATGAAGACTGAAGCCGGCCAGGTGGTCGCTTTGTAACCAACCGCCGGATACACCGGAGAACTCCAGCTCGAAGGCATCGAGTTGAGGATAGCCGGGGATTGCCGCCAGGCGGATGGCGCGCAACGAGGGAACCGGAATGACGCCGGACTCGCGGGCGAGAAACGCGTTCGCCAGGCGGCGGCCGACGCGGATGAGGGAGGGGGCGTTGAGATGCACGAAATCCTCCAGCCCAAGATCGAGCGCGGTGATGGTGAAAACGCCGGGTATCTGTTGGGGGAGCGCGGACTGGGCATGGCGCACGTTGTTCCAGCCGAGCGCGGCACGGCGTGCGGTGTCGTCATCGGGGACGGCGGGTGGTTCGAGGCCGACGAAACGCCCGATTTGGACGACGCCTACGGGCAGATCGGGTTGGGCGAGATCCCGGCGCACGGCCGAGATCCAAGCGGCGAGGCGTGCGCCATAGTCGAGGGAGAGTTCGTAGGGAGCGTCGGACTCGCCTTGATACCAGAGAAGACCGCGCACGGGGCGGCCGGCGCGGGCGACCCGTTCCAACAGGGCGCCGTAGAGACTATGGCCGCCTTCGGCACGACGCGAGGGACTCCACTCCTCGAGGGTGGTGCCGCCCTGCGCACAGGGGATAAGTCCGACAGGACGTCCGGTGGCGGCGTGGAGCGTCTGGGCGAAGGCGGGGCCGGGGCCGGCCCCGCGAAGGTTGGCCCGGTCGCGGCGCGCGAGTTCTTCGCGAGGCAGTTCGCGATCGGCGGGCGGGAGCCAGCGGCGGGCGAGTGCCTGATGGACCGGCGCGGAGCTTTCCCACGGGCGGTGAAGCGGCTCGACGGCGGGACTCCAGGTGTCGTCGGAAGCGAAGGACCACACAGCGGTGTGCGGAGGCAAGCCTTCGGCGAGGAGGCCGCAGCCGTGCATGTTGGATTGGCCGGCAAGAATCCAGACATCGAGATCGGGTGGAGGCGGGGATACGGCAGGCATGGTTGCAAGGAGGAGGCTGCGAGATTCACAGCACGGCATCGGCGGGGACGTCGGAGGGGAGCGGGATGGGCCGGCGCGAGTGGCGTGTGAGAACGGCAAAGGCGGCGGCGAAGGTCAGGCCGGCGAGAAGGAGAAAACCTCCCGGAGCCCACGTGGCGAAATCATGCAGGGCGTAGGCGGGCGCGGCCGGATCGGACCCGGTGGCGACGAGCACGGTGTCGCCCACTGCATAGGCGGCGCCAAGACGATGGCCCAGAGCGAGCGGAACGATGCGCGCGGGTTCGCCGTCGCGGGCCGGAAGGCGCACGGCGTAGCCAAAGGCGGAGCGGCGCGAGGCCTCGGGTGGCACGGGGCGCGCGTCGGCACGGATTTCATCGGCCTGGCCCGGGCGGGTGATGATCACGCGCACGACTTCGGCGGAGGTATGCCCGCGGCTGAGCACGGCGTGGAGCGGGGAGGCGAGTTGGGCGTAGCCAAGAATCGCAATGGCCAGGCCGGCGATGGCGAAGGCAAGCTTGATGGCGGTGTAACCGGGGACGTAGGAGCGCATGGGATCTCAGGGAGTGGTGGCGTGACCGGACACCGCCTGCTCTTCCTCCACGCCGAGCTTGCGAATGACTCCGCGGCGTTCGAGGCGTGCTACGAGAAGCGTGATGAGAATACCGAGGATGCCTCCGGCGATGGTGATGAGATAGGCGCTGAAGTAATCGTATTCGCGCGGCGCGAAGCCGGCGCGTGTCACCGGTTGGGGCACGACGAGGCCGCGTGTCGCGGCGGCGGTGCGCGCGTCCGCATAGAGGGCAAGCGAGGCGGTGAGGCGGGCGGGCTCCGGTGATGCGGCGGCGAGCGCGGCATGCAGGCCGGCATCGGTTGCGGGAGTCGTTCCGTCACCGGTTGCCGGAGGAAATTCCCAGTAGGCGGCGTGGACGAGGAGACCGGAGACGGTTGCGAGCGGATCGAGACGAAGGGCGCGGCGACCGGTCGAGCGGAGAGCGGCTTGAAGCGATTCGAGATCGGCGGACGAGGCGGGCGAGAGAGTGGCGAGTTCGAGACGAAGGACGGGCACGGACGCGGCGGGGGCAAGGGCGGCGAGATCAAGCGCGCCGGCGAGTTCGGCCCGAAGTGTCGCGGGCGGGGGATCGACGCCCAAGGTGAAAACGCGTTTGAAACGCGTCCATTGACCCAGGTGCTCGGAGGGGCGTTCGGGGTCGGCAGGAAGGACGGCGAGCGCCGTGCGCAGTCGCGGCATGAAGACGGTCAAGTCCGTGTCGGGTGAGAGGACGATGCGCGCGCTTTGCGCGGCGGGATCGGCGCCGGGAAGGACCGAGACGGATTCGACTTGGATCACTTCTTTCCAGGCGGCGCGGAGTTCACGATCGAGCGTGGCGATCTGGCGACGAGAGAGGCGGTCGGTGGCCGGCAATATAAGAGTGGGCGATTCGGCCCAACGGGCGGCGACAATCTGGCCGCCGTCGGGCACGAGACGGGCGCCGAGGGTCGAGGCGAGTGTGTGTCGAAAGGCGTCGGCGCGGGCGAAGAGTCCGGCTTCCAAGGCGGTGAGTTCTCCGCGCAGGGCGTCGAGCCGGGCAGGATCGACGGGCTTGGCTCGTTGGGCAGTGGCGAGATCGAGTTCCAGTTTTTTCTTCGTTTTGAGAAGAGCGGATGCGTCGGCGGACTCGGCCCGCACACTCCAACGGACTGCGGGCGCAGCGCGATCCTGACCGGGAGCGGGAAGCGGATCGAGATGCACGGGGCCGAGGCTGGCGGGTGCGAGCGAGGCGGCGATCTCGCCGTGAAGGGCCGGAGTGGCGAGGACGAATTCGACGCGGGGACCGGCCGGAGCCAGGAAAGCGAAGGAATAGCCGGCGACCCAGAGACCGACCAGCGGCGGAAGGGCGGCGCCAAAAACAGAGTGCATCATCTCCATGCCGGCGGAAGCGGTGCCCATGCTTTTCCGGGGGATGTATTCAAAAATGAGCGGCCAGCTGACGATGCTGATGACCTGGCCGCAGATGGCGATGAGTTCGCCGAAGAGGAGGATTTGCCAGAGAGCGGGGCGTCGGTCGGGAAGCGCGAAGGTGACGAAGAGAAAATAAACGAGGTTGAGAACGGTGGCGGCGCCCATGGCGGCTAGGTAGACGCGCAGCTTGGAATAGCGGTCGGCGATCCAGCCGCAGGCGGCCACGAGAGGCATCATGATGAGGGTGCCCAAGGCCACATTGGTTCCCATGTCCTGGAGGGAGTAGCCCCACTGTTCGGTGTAGAGGAGTGCCTGAAGAGGGCCGAGTCCGAGGCCATAGAGGGCGCCGCCAAAGAGAAGCAGATAGAGGACGGCCCACTGGCGGTCGAAGACATCGACGATGAATTTACGGAGAAAACCCAGGAGTCCGAGGCGGGGGCCGGTGCGTTCGTTGCGAAAACCGAGAGCGCCGGGAATGGGGATTTCCTTGATGCCGAACGCCACGAGCAGAAGCGGCAGGAGCATCAGGAGGGCGCAGATCCAATAAGTGAAACGCTCGCCATCCAGCGGCCCGAAAACGCTCAACGGGCCGTGGGCATAGACATCATCGAAGCGGCCGAGCATGCATGAATAGTAGAGGACGATCCCCGCCTGGAACATGACGGTGTGAATGGCGGAGCCGCGACCGCGTTGGTGAACGGGGATGACTTCCTGGGAGAGCGGAAAAAAAGTCTTGCCGAAAGCGTTGGCGGCTTGGAACGCCCAGAGGAGCGCGGTGAGCGTCCAGTAGTCGGGCGCGAGGGGCATGAGGGCCATGCAGCCGGCGCCGACGGAGTTGGAGACAACGTAAAAGGGTTTACGTCGGCCGAAGCGGGTCCAAATGCGATCGGAGCAGTAATTGACCAGCGGTGCGATGACGAGGACGGGGAGGCTGGCGAGACTGACGGTGGCGGCGATGACCGCGGGGTTGTCCACGAACTTGCGCAGGGAAAGTGTGAAGGTGGTGTTCTGGAGGCAGGTCGTGAACATCCAGAAGGCGAACGGGAGCTGCGAGAGCCAGACCCAGGACCAGGGGACGCGGCCTTGGCGGGTGACGATCATGTAGGTGGTAGTGGGCGGATACGGACTGTATTCCGCCGGAACAACAAAGGTGCCGTGGACAGAGAAACACG
>DATHXF010000064.1:0-8481 GCA_035459785.1 Rariglobus sp.
ATTCAATGCAACATCCGCGACATCACCGAGCGCAAGCGGACCGAGGCGGCCCTGCAATCGAGCGAGAAGCGGTTCAAGGCGCTGTTCGATCAAATGGCCGTGGGCGTGGCGTTGGCCGACATCGCGACGGGACGCTTTGTGCAGGTGAACCGGCGCTACTGCGAGATCGCGGGCTATAGCCGCGAGGAGATGGATCAGCTCACCTTTGCCGCCATCACCCATCCGAAGGATATCGATTATGACCTGGAAATGGTGAGGCGGATGAAGGGGGGGACCATTCGCGAATACACCCACGAAAAGCGCCATGTGCGGAAGGATCATTCCGAGATATGGGTGAGTCTGACCGTTTCGGCGATGTGGGCGCAGGGAGAGACGCCCGACATGTCCATCATCGTGGTGCAGGACATCACCGGACGAAAGCAGTTGGAAGAGCAGGTCCTGCAGGCGCAGAAAATGGAAGCCGTCGGCACGCTGGCTGGAGGCATCGCGCACGACTTCAACAACATCCTCGCGGCGATCATCGGCTACACTGAAATCTCCCTGCGGACCCTGGCCGGAAACCCCAAGGTGCGCGAACACCTCGCCGCCGTGTTGATCGCGACGAATCGCGCCACCCACCTTGTGCGGCAGATCCTCACCTTCAGCCGCCAGCAGTCCTCCGTGCGCAAACCCGTCCTGCTCGGGCCCGTCGTGGCCGAATGCATCGCGCTGCTGCGGGCGACGATCCCCGTGAGCATCGAGTTTGACACGTCGCTCGCGCCCGATGCACCCGCCGTGCTCGCCGACACGGCCCAGATCCACCAAATCCTGATGAACCTCGGGACCAACGCCTGGCATGCGATGAAGGACCGCCCCGGCCGGTTGCAGGTGAAGCTGGAGTCATGCGAGGTCGATGAGGCGCACGCCGCCCGGCAGTCACGGCTCCGCCCGGGCATCTACGCACGCGTGTCGATCGGTGACACCGGCTGCGGCATGGATCAGGCGACGCTCCTGCGCATATTCGAACCGTTTTTCACCACCAAGTCCCCCGGCGAAGGCACCGGCCTGGGACTCGCCGTCGTCCACGGCATCATGGATAACCACGACGGTGCGGTCACGGTTCACAGCAACCCCGGCCAAGGCACGGTATTCCATCTTTATTTCCCGAAGATTGCCCGCGCAGACACGCCGCCCGTGTTCCCGGTGGAGCCGGTGCCGCGGGGACACGGTGAACGTATCCTCGTGGTCGATGACGAGAGCATGCTCGTGCAGTTGACCGAAACCGTGCTGATCGAGCTCGGCTACGAGGTCGAGGGGGAGACAAGACCGGAAGCCGCCCTCGCTTTGGTGCGTTCCGACCCGGAGCGCTTTGCTCTTGTGCTTACGGATCAGACCATGCCCGGGATGACGGGTCTGATACTCGCGGCTCAACTCCAGTTAATCAGGCCCGGACTGCCTGTCATTCTCACGACCGGCTATATCGCGGCGCTTACGAAGGAGCAGGTCAAAACCGCCGGTATCCGCCAGCTCCTCCACAAGCCCGCCACGCTCCTCGAGCTGGGGGTTGCCATCCAGGCGGCCTTGGCCACCGACAATTAAACCCTGGGCCGGAAAGCTGATGGCCTGCGCGTCCGCCAGTGACCGGCCTTCAACCCGCCGAGACCGCCGCGTGTGCGATATGCACGATTTTTTTGGCGATCTCTTCGGGAGAGAGCACGAAGTCCACGCATCCGCTGGCGATGGCGCTTTCGGGCATGTCGGGCTGCACCGCCGTATCGAGCGCCTGCGCGATGGTGATGCCGCCCACTTGTTTGATTTCGCACAGCGCGTCTGCTCCATCACCGTCATATCCGGAGACGATGACCGCGATGAGTTTTCCATCCCAATGATCAGTGAGGGATCGCAGAAAAACCGTGATGACATCGGGCCATCCCAGCGGTTTGGACACGGGCTTAAGCCGGAACTCTCCTTCGAACACATGCAGGTCGTGCTGCGACGGAATGATGAACACGCGGTTGGGCCGGATATCCAATTTTTCGGTGATCAAATCCACCGGCATCGCCGTGTAGCACGGGAGAATCTCGTGGAGCTGGGTCGCCACGTTTCTCACGTGATTGACGATGACGATGGCGACGCCCATGTCGGCCGGCAGATTCCGGAGCAGCCGGATATACGCGTCGAGTCCACCGGCTGAACCGCCCACGCACACAACTGGGAAGTCCTTGGTCTGTGGCGCGACGTTCATGATCAATCCGTGAGTTACTTCTTCGATGCGGCTTCGAGTGCGAAGCCGACCTTCATAGTAACCTGCCAGTGGCGGACCTTGCCCTTCTCGATGTTGCCGCGCGTATCAATCACCTGAAACCAACTCAGGTGTTTGACGGTTTGATTCGCCCGGCGGAGGGCCGTGTTGACCGCATCCTCGATGGAAAGGGACGAAGTGCCGGTGAGTTCGATGGTTTTATAGACAGTGGGATCTTTCATAAACAGCTTGGTCCGGAATACACGCAGGTGGTTCCGGACCGGTTGAGTCTACTTCTTACAATCGCAGTCGGCCGAGGCCTCCTTGATGGCCTGCTCCACGGCTTCGCGGGTTTCCCCGGTGCGCTTTTGGATGCGGCCCAGCAATTCGTCCTGCTTGCCCTCCACGTATTGGAGATCGTCGTCGGTGAGCTTGGCCCACTTCTGCTTCAACTTGCCCTTGGCAATGTTCCAGTCGCCCTTGATTTCGAGTGTATTCATGATCGGTCGGGTTTGGGCCGCCAACGTGACGGTCAACGGTTTCTCCGGATCGGGAGATGACATCGCATGTTACGCTCTCGATCCTGGCGCTTCCATGGGGCCTAACCCTACGAGTGAGGGATTGAGTTCACCGCAATGCTGTAGTTTACCCATCCCACCCCATGCATCTCCTCCGCTTTCTGGCGCTGTGCAGCGTTACCATGACCTTCGTCTCCGCCAATACCGACGCCCCCGCCGGCCTCGCGGGCAAAGCCGACTCCAAGACCGAAAAAATCCCGTTTGATCCGTCACGCTGGACATTGACGTGGGCCGATGAATTCGACCGCCCGGGTGCGCCCGACTCTGCGGTCTGGACTCCGGAGCGTGGCTACCTGCGCAACGGTGAAAAACAATACTACACCGACCGGCCTGAAAACGCCCGCGTGGAAAACGGCCTGCTCGTCATCGAAGCCTGCCGCGACAACTGGAACGATAAACCCATCACCTCGGCGAGCCTCACCACGCAAGGGAAGCGCCCGTTTCTTTACGGCCGCATCGCCGTGCGCGCCAAGATCCCCTCCGGACGCGGCACTTGGCCCGCTATCTGGACGCTCGGCGAAAACGTGAAACAGGCCGGCTGGCCCGCCTGTGGCGAAATCGATATCATGGAAAACGTCGGTTACGACCCGCTCAAGGTTCACGCCAACATCCACTGCACCGCCTACAATCACATGAAACACACCGGCAAGGGCAGCAAGCTCACCGCCGATTCCCCGTGGTCGCAGTTTCACGAATATACCGTCGAATGGTATGAAGACCGGATCGAGTTCTTCTTCGACGACACCCGCTACTTCATTTACCGTAAAGAGTCCGACGATCCCGCCGTGTGGCCATTCGCAAAGCCCCAATACCTGATCCTCAACCTCGCCATCGGCGGCGGTTGGGGCGGACAGAAAGGCATCGACGAAACCCTGTTCCCGCACCGTTTCGAGATCGACTACGTGCGTTACTACCAGGCGCGTTGAGGTCTCATATCTGCGAACGAAACAGGCCGCAGAAGTGATCGAGCAGTTTGACGAACACCGAACGGTTTTCGAATTCCGCCAGCGTGAGCGGACGTGAGTCCTGAATATCCTTCGCGAAAATCTCCCGGCTCCGGCGCGCCGTCGCCGCGTCGAGAATGTTGACGTTGATCTCGTCGTTGATGCCGAAGGAACGGTTGTCGAAATTGGCCGATCCGATGGTGGTGAACGTGTCGTCAACCATCATCACCTTGGTGTGCAACATGGCCCGTTCGTAAAGATGGAATTCGACGCCCCCGGCGAGCAGTTTTCCCCAGCGGGAACGCGCCGCCGCGCGACCGAGACGCGAATCGTTGACGCCCGGCACGATCACCTCGACCCGCACTCCACGGGCGCGCGCGGCCAGCAACATCTCCACCGCCAGATCGTCAGGCACGAAGTAGGCGTTGGCTATCTGGATCGATTTGCGCGCGGCTGCGATCGCCAGGAGATAGGAGATGCGCACGTGCTCCGGCGCTTCGTTGGGGCCGCTTTGAAAACATTGAGCCCGCACGCCACCCGTGCTGGACGACAAATCAGGGAAATAGTCGGGGCCGAACAATAAGTGCGAAGTCGTCTGCAGCCAATTGGTCGCGAAGACCGCCTGCATCTCCCTCACCACCGGCCCCTCGAGTCGCACCTGGGTTTCACGCCAGAATTCGGGCGACGCCGCATCACCATCCCATTTGTCGGCGATGCACATCCCCCCGGTAAACCCGACGCGGCCATCGACGATCAAAATTTTCCGGTGGGTGCGATGGTTGATGTTGGGCTTGATCTCATACCACTTCTCCCGGCCATAGAACAAAAACTGCACGCCGGCATCGAGCAGGCGGCTCTGATCCTCGTCGGTGAGATTTTTAAGGCCGTTGCCGTCTCCGAGCACATGAACCTTCACCCCCGCCCGCGCCCGCTCGGTCAGCGCCGCGATGAAGCGGTCGCTGACCTCGCCAGATTCCCAGATGTAGGTTTCCAGCGTGATCGTTCGCTTGGCGTCGCGAATCGCCTCCAGCATCACCGGATAAAACTGGTCGCCGTTGACGAGCACTTGGACTGAATTTCCGGATGTAAATTCAGCCCCGAGCAAGGGCCCGATCGATTCAGGGAACGCTTTTTCGTCCACTCCGATCGTGACGTCGAAACGACCGTTCAAAATACTGGCGGAGGTGAGCCAGAAAAAGAACCCGAGAAAGGCGGAGACCGCCAGAATCGAGACAGTCCACACCTTCAGTCGGGAAGGCTTCGCAGACGCGGGGCGTCCACGCCATGCTTGAAACCGTCGCAGCAAACTTGAGGGGTGAATCATGGAACCTGGGGGGCGGTCGCCGGCCTACTGGACCGACGGAAGCCACTGCGGTTCCAACCATGGCCGTCCTGTTACCAAACGCTTTTTCCCGGGTCTCTTGCTGGCAGACGCAATCCTCGCGCCACCCCCATGTCCGGCAAAAAGAAGAAGCTGTTTTCAAAACGTCACTTCCTGATCGCAGGGATGACCGTGCTGGTCGCGGCAGGCGTCTGCGTCGCCCTGTATTATTCAGGGTTCGACTGGCAGCGGATTCCGCGGGCGATGGAAAAGCTCAACACAGCGGTGCTGCTTGCATTGGGCGCAACGCTCCCGCTGGCAGGGTTTCCCATCAGCCTCGTGTATCTCTCGCTGGGGGCGCGCTTCGGACCGTTGGCGGGACTCGCCGTGGTCATTGCGATCACCGCGCTACACCTGGTGGCCACGCATTGGATCGCACGAAGCTTTTTAAGGAAGCGACTGACTGATTTTATCGAAGGCCGCGGACATAAAGTGCCGCAGGTCCCGAAAGGTGAAAACACCTCCGTCTCGCTGATCGTCATGCTTGCCCCGGGGATTCCCTATTTCATCCGCAACTACGTGCTGGCGCTGTCAGGCATCCCGTTTCGGATCTATTTTTGCGTGGCCCTGCCGGTTCACCTCTTGCGTTCGTTCGTGGTGCTTTTTCTCGGAGATCTGGGCAGCGCACCCTCGGGCCGCGGAGCGGTCGTCTTGGCGCTCATTTACGGGACCAAGTTCGCCATCTTTGCCGTCGTCGCCTGGCGCCTCCGACTGCGTCACCGCCGGCTCCATGACACGACGAAGATGGAAGCCGTATAAAAATAAGTGACACCCCGCCTGTGCCGTGCGCCCAAAGGCTCGAGAACCTTTTTTTGACTAGGTGGGCTCCTCAGGGCGGCTTCACGCTTTCCGATTTACGGCCTAGCGCTCCACCACCCGTTCCGGATCCCGAATTTTATCAAAGGAGAGAGCAGTTATTGAAAACGCCTCGAACACTGCAGGGTGTCGGAGACAAATCTAGGTCGGACCCCCTCTCCGTCAACCGTCATCCTATCTTTTCAGGCCTCGCGCGGCCCACGCCGTGAACAACCCTGTCGCCGCGAGCGCGCAGCCCGGCGAAGTCCCCGCGACACCCGCCGCCAGCAAGCCTCCCGTGAGCCCCGCGACCAGCCAGTCCGCCCGACGTCCGCCGCCGGTGAAACGCACCTGCAATAAAACCAGGATCAACCACAGCACCGTGCCCACACCCAGCGAAGCGACGAGGAAACGCCCGGCCGGAACCGGCCGTCCCTGTCCCTGAATCAGCACCGCCAGCAGCCAGAACAGCGCTTGGTTGAACAGCGCCAGCGCGAAAGCCAGCACCGCGATCAGCGTGCGGTTGATCGGGAAATTCCCCTGCTCATCCACCGGAATGCGGCTGCGAATCGCCGCGCCGACGCTCGAAAATCGTTCCGACGGCTCACTCATCTTCTTCGACCGCCATCGGGTCCAGATACTTCAGGATGATCTTCTGCAGCTCGTCCAAAAACATGAAGCAGGCGAAGGCCTTCTGCGTCGGCTCGTCCAGTTCGCCCATCGTGCTGCTGGCCTCCAGCGCCTCCAGCGTGTCGTCGGGGATTTTCGCCAGCCGCGTCGCGCGGAAACGCAGCCGCAGCGCCGCGCACGCACGCAACACCGGCTCGGCGTTGTCACGGTCGAACGCCACCACGCCTTCGCTGAAAAACTCCTGGTCGAACAACGAGAACAGCCGGTCGCAGTCGTCGCGTTGCGACTCCAGCAGATCCTCGCCCCACACGGACGCCAGCTCCGCGTCGGAGTCGCTCAACGCGAGCGGCACCGCCAGCGTGGAACGCAGTTCGTCGGCCACTGCCTTGATCAGGTCAAGGAGCGGCGCGACGGCCGGAATGCTCAGCCGCACTTCAACTCTCTTCATCGGGTTCGAGGGTGGCGGACAAATGCCATTGTTGGAGGGAAAACGCGTAGGCCTCGGCATTCTCGCGCAGGCCGACCCACACCACGGACCGCCCGTTCTCGTGCGCCTCGAGCATGTGTTTGGTCGCGGTCTGCTCGTCGAAGCCAAACAATTTGCGCAGCACCATCACCGCATAAGACATGCGGGTGACCGCGTCGTTGAGGAAAACCACGCGCCAACCATGCGGGGCCATGGACTGGGTTTCGGAGACGGAATGGTGGGTGGTTCGGGTGCTAGAAGCCATCGATCAGACGGGCAGTAAAGCCACCCGCGCCCGTCGTGCAACCCCGCAGGCAAAGCTTTTACGGAGAGGTGATTTTAACGCGAATGAACCTCCGCGCCGCCTCGGCCGGCAACGCGTCGCGCACCCGGATGACCTCCCGTCCGTCGCCCAGCGGCGTGCGGACGATTTCCTGCGTCGGCAACTCACCGTTGTTGTCCGCCCCCGGCCCATAGACGTGGCCGCGCTGCCAGGTGACCAAGTCTTCCGAAACTTCGACCGTGTAGCGCAACTCCGCCCGATCCGGTCGCCGCGCGAACTCGATTTCCAAACGCACCGCACCCGCACTTTCCATCGTGCTGACCGCGACATCCGCGGCCGTCTCGGCCAGCACTGGACTCCGGCCAAACGCATACTCCAACAAATTCGCCATGCCGTCACCATCACCGTCCGCGGCTGCCTCCGCGTTACCCGCCGTCAGCCCGAAATCCGCCGCCCACCCGGCAAACCGGCTGCGCACGCTGAGACTCAGGTTCGCATTGCCGGTCCCGTGCGCGTTGGTCGCCCCGAGCGTCACCATGAAATCGCCTGTCACCGTCGGCACGCCGCCGATCACGCCCGTCACCAGATCCAGCGTGAGTCCCGCAGGCAGTCCGCTCGCCGAGTAGCTGGAGGGCCTGTTGGTGGCTGCAATGTGGAAACCATAACCATTGCCCGTCGTGATCAACGCCGGTCCCGGCATCGCGATCACCGGCGCCTCGCCGTCCCGCACATAGCTGACCGCATCCAGCCAGCCCGCGTCCTCTCCCAGCGAGGTATAGGGATCCTTCTGGTAGACCCAACGCAAGGTATGCGTCCCGGCTGGCACCGCATAAACAAACTCCGCCCACTCCTCTTCGCCGCTGATGAATGCCTCGCGCGTTTCCCCGTTCCAAAATTCCAGCCGGTCATACGGCTCGGACGGATCGAAGACGTTCAGCTCCGACGACACTTTCCAACGGAAGCGCAACTCGCCCGGCCCCGTCACCGTGGTCTCCAGCCAACTTTGCTCGTCCCCTTGCACAGCTCCGCTGCGCAACGCCGCACGTCCGTCAACAAACACCTCGCGGTCCTGCTTCCACGGTAAATCGCCGTCGCCTCCGCTCGTCCAGGTGAGCGCGGGCGCTCCGACGGCAGCACCCGGTCCGCCGGGCAACACCACGAGATCAAGGGAACGCGTCGTGCT
>DATHXF010000065.1:0-5284 GCA_035459785.1 Rariglobus sp.
CGTGCCGGTGTAGGTCGTGCCGTCTTGGAGCGGTTGCAAGGCGCCGCCCGATTCACCGAGGGCGAAGAAAGGAGGCAGTGCGCCGATGAGCGTGTCGTCGTCGCCTGTGCGTTTGAAGAGGCGCAGCGGAAGATTTTTCGACGGCGCGGGATTCGAGGCGCCCATGTAGCCGCGGTAATGCGTGAAGTCGGCGGAGCGGGCTTGTTTGTCCATGACCACGCGGTGGCCGCCGGAGTTGAAGAGGCCGACGCGGAGCGCGCCGGGTCCGTCGGCCGGGGCGCTCACGGAGATCTCGTAGGTGAGCACGAGGGTTTCGCCGAGGCCGATGGCGGCGGGGGCGTCTTTCGGCGTGAAATAGGCGAGCACGTGGCGGCCGCCACCGGTTTGGACGAGGGTGCCGGGGGTGATGATGACGGTGCCCGATGCGCTGGAGCTCAGCCATTCGGCGGAGGCGGGCAGGGACTGGGTGGCGCGTTCGCCGTCGGCGAAGCGTTCGTCGAGCCAGACCTTGGGTTCGGCGAAGGCGGAGCCGGCGAGTGCGACGGCGAGGAGTGCCAGGCGGGGCGAATTCATGGCGGGGAGGAGGGCGCGGAGGCGTTTAGCGACGGCCCTCCCAGAGCACCTGGGTGTAGGTTTTGGTGTCGGCCAGGGTCTGTGCCCTCACGCTGCCGTCGGCGAAGGCGACGTTCATCCGGTCGCTGTGGCGGAAGTCGAGATAGGTGGTCGCCGTGGTGGCGGACTGGGCGATGTCACCGGAGGCGGTGGTCCAGTTGATGACGGACTGGCTGGCTCCGGACGTGCCGGATTCCTTGCCGTCGATGATCAACGGAGTGCGAGGGCGCTCGGTGATGGAGGAGAGCTGGCGGGGGACCTCGGCGCTTTTTCCGTAGGTGCCGCTGGAGTTGGCTCCCATGATGGCGGCGGTGGCGGTGTAGGAGCGGGAGACTTCGTTCAGGGGCTTGGAGTAATCGCTGTCGGCGCAGACAAAGATGGGATGTTCCTGCGCCGTGAGGGTGGTGCCGCGCTGGGGAAGGTAGTCGCGGATCTGTTTGCTCCATTGCTGGTCGCCGGAGAGGCCGGAGGTCTCGGCCTTGATGGTGCCGGCGGGCATGAAGTCCCGGTGTTCGCCCGCATAGACAAAAATCGCGAGGGTGATCTGGCGGAGTCCGGAGGTGCATTGGCTGGCGCGGGCCGACTCGCGCACGCGACCGAGGCTGACGAGCAGAATCGCGGCAAGAATGCCGATGATGGCGATCACCGTGAGCAGCTCGATCAAGGTAAAAGCCTTCCGTGACGACGCCGGGGTGGCATGAGCGTCGATGCGGGGGTGCGCAGAGCGGTTTGAAAGCGGCATGGGGTGGCGGGGGTGAAGGCAAGTTGGAGCGGGTTAAGGTTAAAATCAAGACTTATTTTATAGTTATTAATAAAGGATTCCGAGCCTATGATCATAGGTGAATGTAGGCGAATGAGTGAGGTGATCATATTTTTTATTTGATAAAACATAATATTTATTAAACATCTTCTCCATGCCCCTACCCCCTGTTGTTTCGCGTGCGATGGCTGTTTTCGTGTCGGTGTGCGGCGCGTGCGGTGTGAGTGCCTCGGTGTCCGTGCCGGCATTTTTCGGATCGGGGATGGTGCTGCAGCGCGAAGCGGTGATTCCGGTTTGGGGGCAGGCCTCTCCCGGTGAGAAAGTCACCGTCACGCTGGCCGGCACGGTCGTCGCGACGACGACGGGTGCGGATGGCCGCTGGCGTGTGCGGCTGCCGGCGCGCGCGGCCGAGGCGGCACCGCAGACGTTGGTGATCCGTGGCGCGAACGAGCTTCGGTTTGACGACGTGTTGATCGGCGATGTCTGGCTGTGCTCCGGGCAGTCCAACATGAACATGCGCCTCAAGCAGACGGACAATGCGGTGGCCGAACTCGCCGCCGTGACGGTTCCGGGGATCCGGCTTTTCACGGTGGCGCGCGAAGTCGCCGACACGCAGCAGACCGACGTCAAGGGGCGCTGGCAGGCGTGTTCGCCGGAGATCGCGGGGGATTTTTCCGCCGTCGCTTATTATTTCGGCCGGCAACTGCATCGCGAGCTCGGCGTGCCGGTGGGACTGATCCACAGCTCGTGGGGCGGCACCGCCGCCGAGGCGTGGACGCCGCGCGAGGCGCTTGCCGCGTCGGACGAGCTGCAGCCGATTCTTGCTCGCTGGGACGCGTCCGTGGCCGACTATCCGCGTGCGAAAGCCGAGTTCGAGGCCAACCGCGAGCGGTTGGTCGCCGAGTGGAAAGTGGCCGTCGAGGCAGCGAAGAAAGCCGGACGCACCCCGCCCGCCGAGCCGCGTCTGCGCACGGGGCCGGGCACCCAATACGAGCCCTCCGGTCTCTATCATGCGATGATCGCTCCGCTCGCCACCCTCTCGCTTCGCGGTGTCATCTGGTATCAGGGCGAGGCCAACGCCTCCCGAGCCGCGCAATACCGCACGCTGTTCCCTGCGTTGATCAACGCCTGGCGCGACGCGTGGGGCCGCCCCGATCTGCCGTTTCTTTTTGTGCAACTGCCCAACCTCGCCCGCCAGCCCGAGCCTTCGCGCAGCGGTTGGGCGGAACTCCGGGAGGCCCAGCTGATGACCCTCGCCACGCCGCACACCGGCATGGCCGTGACCATCGACATCGGTGATCCGAAGGATCTTCACCCGACCAACAAGAAAGACGTCGGTGCGCGTCTCGCGTCCGCCGCCGAGGCGCTCGTCCACGGCCTGCCTGCCGCCGGCCGCCTGAGCCCAGTGTTCACGCGTGCCGAGACCGACGGTGCGAAGATGAAGGTTCATTTCAAATCCCCCGATCCGCTCACTGTGCGCGGCGGCGGCGAACTCAAGGGCTTCGTCATCGCCGGCGCGGACAAAGTTTTCAAACCCGCGCAGGCCCGCATCGAAGGCGACGCGGTCGTCGTGTGGAGCGACGCGGTGGCCGCGCCCGTCTCGGTGCGCTACGCTTGGGCCGACAACCCCGAGTGCAACCTCGCCGGCTCCACGGGACTGCCCGCCTCGCCCTTCCGCACCGACGACTGGCCCGCCGTCACCACCGGCAAACGCTGATCTGCCCATACCCCTTCGCACTGCTCGCCCAGCCCCATGACTTTCTACGATCACGCCGTCATCGCCTTTTATTTCCTGTTCATGCTGCTCATGGGCTGGATCGCCTCGCGCGTTGTCAAAAACAGCAGCGATTACTTCCGCGGCGGCGGCCAGATGCTCTGGTGGCTCGTCGGCGCCTCCGCGTTCATGACGCAGTTCAGCGCGTGGACCTTCACGGGCGCCGCATCGAAGGCCTACAGCGAAGGCTGGCCGATCTTCGTGCTCTTTTTTGGCAACGCCCTCGGTTTCCTTTTCAACGTCCTCTACTTCGCCGCGCGCTCGCGCCAGATGCGCGTCACCACCGCGATCGAGGCGGTGCGCGCCCGTTTCTCCCGCGCCAATGAACAGGTCTTCACCTGGATGCAGATTCCGCTCGGCACGCTCTACGCGGGCATCTGGCTCAACGGACTCTGCATCTTCCTCTCCGCCGCGTTCGGCTTCGATCTGGAGACGACCATTCTGCTCACCGGCCTCGTCGTCCTGGTCATGACCTTGGTGGGCGGAAGTTGGGCGGCCATCGCCGGCGATTTCATCCAGGTGCTCATCCTCATGCCGGTGACCGTCGTTGCCGCGTTTTTTGCGCTGCGCGAGGTCGGCGGCGTGGCCGAATTCGTCGACAAGCTTCCCGCCGGCCACCTCGACGTCGGCAAGATCTTCAACTCCCCGCTCATGATGCTCTGGGTGGTCGCGATCCTCATCAAGCAGTTCGTCTCGATCAACAACCTCCTCGATGCCTCGCGCTACCTGTGCGTGAAAGACAGCATCCACGCCCGCCGCGCCGCGCTCCTCGCCGCGGTTCTTTTCATCGTGGGCCCCGTCGTGTGGTTCATCCCGCCCATGGCGGCCAGCATCGTGCACCCCGACCTCGGCGCATTGTTCCCCGCGCTCAAGAATCCTTCCGAGGGCGCTTTTCTCGCGATCAGCATCACCACCATGCCGACCGGCATGATCGGCCTGCTCATCTGCGGCATCCTCGCCGCGACCATGTCGTCGATGGACAGCGGCCTCAATCGCAACGCCGGCATCTTCGTCAAAAACTTCTACCAGCCGGTGTTGCGTCCCGGCGCTTCCGACCGCGAACTCGTGAACGCCGGGAAACTCAGCACCGGCATCTTCGGCGTCCTCGTCATCCTTGCCGCGCTCAATTTCTCGCGCCTCGAAGGCATCGGTCTCTTCGATCTCATGCTCAGCTTCGGCACGCTCATCGCCGTGCCCTACTCGGTGCCGCTCGTCCTCTGCGTGCTGGTGAAGCGCACCCCGCCGTGGTCCGGCTGGAGCACCGTCATCGTGGGCATGGCCGCCTCTTTCCTCACCACGCGTTACCTCGATGCCGCCTGGCTCGAGAACACCTTCCACCTCGAACCGCTCAGCGCCGCCGACCGCGGCTACTGGACCATCGCCATCGGTCTCTTCGTCAACGTCATCGTCGGCACCTCCTGGTTCTTCGCCACGAGCCTGTTCTGGAAAAAAACTCCCGCCGCCACCCGCGAACGCATCGAGGCCTTCGACGCCCAGATGCGCCGCCCGATCGATTTCGCCCGCGAAGAAGGCGCCGGCAGCGATCGGATGCAGGGCAGTGTTCTCGGAATGCTCTGCCTCGCCTATGGCGGGTTCATCACGCTCCTCGCGCTCATTCCGAATCCGCTGACCGGACGCCTGGCTTTCGTCTTCTGCGGTGGCGTTGTTCTTCTCATCGGCTGGGCGCTCAAGCGCGCGGCCAAGCGAACCGTCCGCCCTTTGCCCGACCCCGCTCGCTGCGCCCCGGAAACCGTGACGGCCAAATCATGAGCGTCGCCCTCCAGTTCAACCTCTCCGGCCGCCGCGCCCTCGTCACCGGTTCCTCGCGCGGCATCGGCCTCGCGCTGGCCGGTGCGCTCGCCGCGTGCGGCGCGCAGGTCGTGCTCAACGCCCGCGATGCCGGTCGTCTTGAGTCCGCCGCCGCCGTGTTGCGCGCCGCCGGCCATGACGTCGCCACCGCGGCCTTTGACGTCACCAGCGAATCCGCCGTCACCGAAGGTTTCGCCGCCATCGAGCGCACGCACGGCCCCGTGGACATCCTCGTCAACAACACCGGCATCCACCGCCGCGCCCCGCTGGCCGACATGTCGCTGGCCGACTGGAACGCCGTCCTTGAAACCAATCTCACCTCCGCGTTC
>DATHXF010000066.1:0-3434 GCA_035459785.1 Rariglobus sp.
GACTCCCCCCGCGGCATCAGCCGCGCCTCCGCTTCATTGCCGGAGCCATTGGCGAGAGGCTGCTCCCAGAGAATCCGCCCATTGGCGGATTCCATTAGTGGTTAAAAACTCCGAAGTCCTCCCATGTTAACCCGCCTCATCCACTGGTCGCTCGCGCATCGCGCGCTCATCCTTGGCCTCTCTCTGGTCGTCCTCGTGCTCGGCCTCCACTCCGGCGCGCGCCTGCCCGTAGAAGTCCTGCCCGACCTCACCAAGCCCACCGTCGTCATTCTCACCGAGGCCTCCGGTCTCGCCCCCGAGGAAGTCGAGACACGCGTCACCCAACCGCTCGAAAGCGCCCTCATGGGCGTCCCCGGCCTCACGCGCCTCCGCTCCAACTCCGACGTCGCGCTCTCCCTCGTTTACGCCGAGTTCGACTGGGGCACCGACATCTACGCTGCCCGCGTCCTCGTCCAGGAACGCCTCCAATCCGCCCGCGAACAACTCCCCGCCGGCGTGCAACCGTTCATGACGCCCGTCGCCTCCCTCATGGGCGAGATCCTCCTCGTCGGCGTGCGCTCCACCGTGCCCGAAGGACAACCCGGATACCTGCCGCCCGCCGAAGTCCGCTCGCTCGCCGATTGGACCATCCGCCGCCGTCTCCAAAGCATCCCCGGCATCGCCGAAATCCTCAACATGGGCGGCGGCATCAAACAGATCGAGGTCCAGCCCGATCCCTACCGCATGGCCGCCCACGACGTCACCTTCGCCGAACTCGAAACGGCAGTCGCCCACGCCGCCAGCACCACCACAGGAGGTTTCATCAACTCCGGCCCCACTGAGATCATGGTGCGCAACCTCGCCATGACGACCGACCTCGGCGAACTCGCCCACACCGTCATCAAGTCGGTGAACGACCGCCCCGTCACCCTCGCCGACGTCGCCACCATCGCGTGGGGCGTCGAACCCATGCGCGGCGACGCCACCGTGAGCCGCCCGCCCGAAAAAACACCCACCTACGGCGTCATCATGTCGATCACCAAGTCCCCCGGCTTCGACACCCGCGCGCTCACGGCCCAAATCAAAACTGCCCTCGACGAACTCCGCCCCGCGCTCCCGCCCGGCGTCGAGACGCTCCCGCTCTTCCAGCAAAAAGACTTCATCGACCACGCCATCGGCAACCTCAAGGAAGCCATCCGCGACGGCGCGATCATGGTGACGCTCGTGCTGTTCCTCTTCCTCCTCAACGTCCGCACCACCGTCATCACGCTCATGGCCATCCCCATGAGCTTCGCGATCACGCTGCTCGTGTTCCAACGCTTCGGCATCACCGTCAACTCGATGACCCTCGGCGGACTCGCCGTCGCCATCGGTATGGTCGTCGATGACGCCATCGTGGACGTCGAAAACGTCTTCCGCCGCCTCCGCGAAAACGCCGCGCTCGCCGCGCCCCTCCCCAAACTCCAAGTCATCGCCTCCGCCTCTGGCGAAGTGCGCAGTTCGATCTTCTACGCCACCGTGTTGATCGTCCTCGTCTTCCTCCCGTTGCTCGGCCTCAGCGGAGTCGAGGGCAAGCTCTTCGCGCCGATCGCCATCGCCACCATCGTCAGCATGGTCGCCTCGTTCGTCGTCTCGCTTACGTTGATTCCTGTTCTCTGCTCGTTTCTCCTCAAACCTGCCGCCGGCCACGCGCACGCCGACGGCTGGCTCGTCGCCCGTCTCAAACGCATCCTCCGCGCCACCTCGCTGCGCGTCGCGCTCGACCACCCGCTGCCCGTGCTCGTTCTCGTCGCCGCCGGCATGGTCGCCGCGTTCCTGCTCTACCCGAAAATGAGCAAGGACTTCCTGCCTGCCTTCCGGGAAGAGACCGCGCTCATCGCCGTCACCTCCGCGCCAGGCACTTCGCTCGAAGAGATGAACCGCATCTCTGACGTCATCGAAACGCAGATCCTCTCGGTGCCCGAAGTCCACCTCGTCGGTCGCCGCCTCGGCCGCGCCGAACGCGGCGACCACGTGGTCCCCGTCTCCACCGCCGAGTTCGACGTCGATTTCCGCGCTCCCGCCGACGGCGCGCCGCAACGCACCCGCGCCGAAATCCTCGCCGATCTCAACCGCCGCCTCAAAACCGTGCCCGGCACCTTCTCCGTGATCGGCGGACCTCTCGCCGACCGCATCGGCCACATGCTCAGCGGCGTCTCCGCGCCCGTTGCGATCAAGATCTTCGGCCCCGACCTCGACACCCTCCGCCGCCTCGGCACCGAGGTGCAGGCCATCGCCAAAACCATCCCCGGCCTCGCGGACGCCAAACTCGACCAGCAGGCCGTCATCCCGCAGCTCCGTATCGAGGCCGACCGCGCCCGCGCCACCGCCTACGGCATCACCCCCGGCGTGCTCAACGACCAGCTCAGCGGGCTCGTCGGCGGAAAAGAGATCGCCGAACTTCGCGACGGACAACGCGCCATCAACCTCGTCATCCGCCTCCCGCACGCCTGGCGCGACACCCCGGAGAAAATCGCCAGCATCCCCGTCGAAACCGGCACCGGCCAGCGCATCCCGCTCTCCGTCGTCGCCGACGTGCGCGAAGCGACCGGCCCCAACGTCATCTTCCGCGAAAACAGCCAGCGCCGCTTCACCATCGCCATCAAGCCAACGGTCCGCGACGTCGGCGCGCTCGTCGAACGCCTCCAATCCGAAGTGAGCGAAAAAGTGAAACTGCCCGAAGGCTACTGGGTCACCTACGAAGGCGAGTTCCAGGCGCAGCGCGACGCCACGCGCCGCATCGCGCTCTTCAGCGCCGTCGTTTTCGCGGTGATTGTGTTCCTGCTCTACGGCTATTTCCAAAGCGCGTCGCTCGCGTTCCAAGTGATGCTCAACATTCCCTTGGCGCTCATCGGCGGACTCGTCTTCACCTGGCTCAAACTCGACAACATCAGCATCGCCACGCTGGTCGGCTTCATCGCCGTCGGCGGAGTCGCCGCGCGCAACGGCATCATGATGCTCTCGCACTACCTCCACCTCATGAAACACGAAGGCGAAGGGTTCACCCGCGAGATGGTCATCCGCGGCACGCTCGAGCGCATGGTGCCCGTGCTCATGACCGCACTCGCCGCCGGCATCGCGCTGATCCCTCTCGTCCTCGCCGGAGACCAGCCGGGCAAAGAAATTCTTCACCCCGTCGCTGTGGTGATCGTAGGCGGACTGATTTCTTCGACCCTCCTCGATTTCCTGGTAACCCCCGCACTCTTCTACCGCTTCGGCCGAAAAGCCGCCGAACGCGCCCTCCAACGCAACGCCGCCGCCTCGCAGTAAACCTTCAAACCAATTTCACCACAGATGACACCGATGAACACAGATCCGATCCGAATCTATCTGTGTAAATCTGTGGTCCAATATTCCTTAACTGTATCCAAACTATGAACACCATCCTTCGCCTCCTCGCGCTCACCGCGCTCGCC
>DATHXF010000067.1:0-11583 GCA_035459785.1 Rariglobus sp.
GTGGTCACCGCCCGCCCGTCCGCGGGCCATGTGTGGGTGACCGGCTATTGGGTCTGGGGAACCGAAGCCTATGTATGGACGCCCAGCGTCTGGGTGCTCCCGCCCGAGCCTGCCGCCGTCTGGGTGGCCCCGCGCTACGAAGAACGCAGCGGCGTCCATGTCTCCATCAGCGGCTTCTGGAAAATTTAATCCTCCCACTATGTCCTACCAAATCAGTCCGACCTCCAACGCGAAGTTCATGTTCAACCTGAAGGCAGAGAACAACCAGGTGATTCTCACCAGCCAGGTTTACGAACAAAAGCAGTCCGCCCTCGATGGCATCGCCTCGGTGCAGGCCAACGGACCCTCCGCCAAAAACTTTGAGCACAAGCTGTCCACCGCCAGCGAGCCCTACTTCGTGCTGAAGGCCCAGAACGGCGAGATCATCGGCAACAGCCAGATGTATTCCTCGCAGGCCGCCGCCGAAGCCGG
Organism: Rariglobus sp.; assembly: GCA_035459785.1. GTDB lineage: Bacteria > Verrucomicrobiota > Verrucomicrobiia > Opitutales > Opitutaceae > Rariglobus. Next base: position 472 of record DATHXF010000067.1, read on the forward strand.
CGTCGCCTCGGTCCAGATCAACTCGCGCTCGGAAGTAATCACCTCGATCGAATAAGCGCTCGCGAATTTCAAGAGACCGGCCCGCTCAGGGCCAGATCTCCGGCTCAGCTACTCGACGCTCCTCACCACCACGCCGAGGTAGTTTTGAACGGTCCACTTTTCGCGCTGATAGAAGCGGACATCCTTCACCCACAAGCCGGTCGAGGGACCGCCATCAAAGTTCAGCGCCTCGCGGACCGTCACCACGTCGCGGATTTTTCCGCTTCCGAGGAAATCCGAAAGCTCCTGCAGCGTGCAGTCGTCGGTTATACCGAGAAACCACACGCCGTTGCCATCGGTGCCCGCAAACGTGCGCGGAGCCTGCATCGTGTTGTTATTATCTTTCTCCGCCGCTCCGGCGCGCACCAGCCACGGACCGGACTGCAGAAGTTGCGTGACGTCCGCATCGCCCGGCTTGAATCCCTCGGTGGTCTCCAGTGAGAGCACGCCCTTCCGCACCACCAGCATGCCTTTCAGCCAACTGGCCGGTTTGAACACTCCCGACGCCCGCCCGTCGCTGATCATATAGCCGGATGGCACAAACGGACTGCGCTCGAAGAAACCTCCGTTGCATCCCGCCACGCATCCTTCGCCACGCATCGCCAGCGCCAGATCGGCGTAGCGATAGGGCTGGCCGGGGGCGGTGTTATCGATGACCCGCAACGCATGCCGGTCCGCACGGAACGTCGTCAGCCAAACCTGCACGACTCGGCGATTGCCCTGAAACGATAGCGACTTCACCGAAAGCGCGGACGTCTCCTCCGCGAACGCCACGGCGCCGAACACCAAAAACAGAATAAGTAGTGCGGGGTTCATGCTTCGCGCCCGAAGGCTGATTCCGAAAACCTCCCACCGTTCCGAAGCGGAGTCCACCCGATCATTTTCAGCTGTTGTCTCGCTGTTATTCACACACCTGGCTGCCACCGCGGAGTCCGCGGCTCGCTGTTGGCCAACGACCAAGTCTACCCGCTCGATCAACCCACCGTGAATTTCCAGGGTGAAGTGCACCGCCCGCATCCGCACCGACCCCGCGCAGCTGCGTATGGTCGACCCGCGAACTGATTATTGCATCGGACGCTCGGCACGCGGCACGAGGTAAGAAGATGTTGGTGCGGCCGAAGGAGGGTTAAAGTGGGTGCGATCGGGAATCGAGGACGGCGTGTAAGCGATTGCCGTCCGAGGGATCCGGGCCGCTTCGGCAAATGCGTCGGGCTGAGTCTTGAGAAGTTCGGCAAGGCGTGCGGCGATGAGCTTGACCGGGACCAGCCGGCCCGCGGCACGGAGGGTATCTTGATAACTCTGGATTGCTTGCGGGTATTGGCCGGCCTCATCAAGGCGGCGGGCTCCGGTGTAAGTGATACAAGCACCGATCTCGCGCGAGACCCAGGCAGGTGCGGTATTGCCGGGGAAAAACGCCCTGTAAAACTCGAGTGTGCGCAGTGCGTATTCCCAGTTTTCGACAGCGACCGCCGCTTGGGCGACACGCAAAATGTAGGCGTCGGTTTCCTCATCAACTGCGGGCTCGATACCCGAATCTTTGAATACCGTGCAAAGCGTCAGACGGCGAAGTTCGCCGTCCAGACGCTCGAATGCGGCGGCGAGCTTTTCGGTGTAATACGTGTTCGTCAGCAACGGGAGCAACGACTCGCGCACCGTGAAGAGCGGGATGGAGACATGCCCTTTCTCAAGGGCGTTTTTCTGCTCCACGGATTTCAGCAGGCGTTGATTGATCTCCGCCAACTGGCGGTCATCGCGGTGAGCCGCAAAATAAGGGGTGAGGACCGTCACGACGGATTCCAATTCATCAAGGGTGACGGCCTCGATGCGCGCCACGGCTTTCTCGGGAGGGATATTCCGAAGCGCCGCGGCGCTCATGACCGTAGCACTCGCGGGCGTCGTTGTCTCGGCGGCGCTGGCGGGCGCCGGCGATTGAATGGCCGGCAGCAAGAGGATTTTTGAACGGGGAAAGAGCGCGGGATCGGCGGTATCGCGGATCCGTTTCAGCGCATTGTTACCGGTCACGGCGTCGCCTGTGCTGCGGGCGGAGAGGTAGGTCTGCCATTCCTTGACGAACGTCATCATGGCAACGCCGCGATGAATGGTCTCGGTCGCGACCAAGCTGTTGTCGGCGGCGAGCGCTTTGCGGTAAGGCATGAAGCTCGCGATGGCGGCATCGAGATCGGAGGCTTTTTGCGCGCCCAGGCAGGCGTCCCGGGCGCTGGCCCGCAAAGCGTCGAGTTGTATATTATCACTGGATTGCTGGGCGTTGCTGAGGCGGGTGATTTCCCCGATCAATTTGTCGCCGGCTTCGGTGATCGCGGCGGAGGGGCGCACAAGAGTGATCGTGCGCACCACCGAGATGACGTTGTCGGTGGAAATGGGCCGTTGCTCGAGCGTGGCGATGATCAGAGCGGCGGAGTGCTGGTAGGTGCGATTGGCAAAACGCTCGGTGATCGCGGCTTTGAATTCGGGCCGGGCTATTTCCGCGCGGACGAGTATGCCGAACGCCTTGTAATTTTCATCGAAGGCAAGGTCGGCACGCGCCGGTTCGATGAACGCAACAACAACAATCAGGAGGGCGATGAAGCGCATGGGGCGGGAACTAAGGTGGAAGTGCCGCGTTTATTTCGAATCGGCGGGCACCTGCATCGGGCCGGTCGGAGCGGCGGGGCGGTTGAAATTGCGGGGCATAGACGGCCCGGTGGAATAAGGCGTTCCGCCGGGCATGCCGGGAGTCATTTCGCGCGGCGTGCGAGTCGTGTCATCGACGGTTTCACCGCTGCGGGCCAAGAACGCGTCGGGCTGCGTTTTCTTCAACTCGGCGAGCCGTTCGCCGATGGTTTTGAGCGGCAGATGCGGACCGGCGATACGGAGGGCGCGCTGATAACTGGCGACCGCCGCGGAGAACTGGCCGGCGGTGTCGAGGTTGCGCGCGGCGATGTAGGCGTTGATGGAATCGATGTCGCTGGTCAACCAGCCCGGCTGGCGCGAGTTGTTGTTGAACACACGGTGAAACTCGAGGGCATCGCGGACGCGGAGCCAGTTGTCCTGCCCGGCAAAATATGCGATCACGCGCGTCGAATAATCCTCGGGCGTTTCGTCGGCATTGACATCGGGGAGCTTGGCCTCGGGGTAGCTTTTACGGATAAAGAGGAACTGGGTCTCCCGGCGGAAGTTGAGCAGCGCGGTCTGGCCGGCGGGAGAATACGCGGGATCGGTGACGGCGAGCTTCCGGGTGTTTTCCGCGAAAAGCTGGTTGGAGCGGGTGCCGGACACAACCTGCTCACGCTCTTCAATCAAGCCGGCGAGAACTGTGACGATGGCGGGCGAATTGGAGTAATTATTAAAATCCCGCCGGGCTGCGATGATCCGAATGATCGCCACGAGATCCTCCGGGGTCTTGGCTTGTTCGATTTTCGGGATGAGTGTTCCGATCAACGCAGTGAGCGCCTCGGCGCTTCTCTGGCCGGGGGTGATGTTCTCCATCGTCGCGTCTTTGGCCGGAATCAGCGCAAGGATGCGCGAGCGCGGCATGATGGACACGTCGAGATCCCTCGCCATGTCTCCGAGGGCGTTTGCCGCTTCGGTGGTGCGGTTCTGCTGGACCAGGTTGAGATAGTCCTGCCAGCGAACGACGAAGCGGTAGGCGTTGGCGGCGCGCTGCCAGTTGTCTTCGTCGAAGCCGCCGTCGGTGCTGTAATTATAGCCGCGGCTGAAGGGACGCAGGATGGCGATGGTGGGATCAAGCTCCTCGAGCTTGGTGGCGGCGAGACACACGGCGCCGGCCTTGGTGAGAATCGCATCCATGTCGGCCGTCAATTTGGTGCGCACGGCGGCGCGTTGTTCTTTCAATGCTTTGATCAGATCAGCGGCCGCGCGGTTGAGTTCGGCGTCATTATTGAGATTGGCCGTGATCGAGTTGATGGAGCTCTCAATGTTGCCAGCGACGTATTCGTTCGCACCGGGCTTGGCTTCTTTGATCGCCAGTGTGAGCTGGTTGAGGCCGTTTTCGTTCCTGCGTGAGTCGTTGACCGGAAACTTTGCCATGACGGCGCGGGCTGTTTTCTGAAACTTCGCCATCTGGGGCTCGGGCGCCTCGATCGCACGCGCCAGACCGGAAATGCCGAAGGCAAGGAGGACCGTAAGGAAAAGTTTTTTCATGGGGGTTAAGCGACGTAGGCCAAACAAGTGGGGGCGATCTGTCCGATCAGAAAACAGGGATGATCAGGACAGTAGTTTGGCGGGACCGCCAATACCAATAACTTGGCCGGGGCCGTCCGCCATCTCCGCCAGAGTTAGCATCAATAGCCAACGGGCAAATCCGTTGGCTCGGACGTCATACGGATGCGCGTTGTCCTACTGAATCAACTCCTCCAAAACCTGAATTACGCTCGTCTGAAAACCCGCCTCCTCCTGTCCGTGTCTCCTCCTCGCACTACTCGGCCTCCGATGCATTCCCCCATACTCCTCACCATTTCCGCAGCCCGCTATTTCCGGACGCTCGCCGCTTTGGGCCTGATCGCAGTCCTGTTTTGCGCCGGGAATGTCCGGGCTGCATCGCCGGATGATCACCTCTGGCTGAAGGTCGACGGCTCCCGGATTTTCACGTCCACTTCCAGTGAAGGTGGCGAGCGGCCGTTTATTCCCGTCGGGATCGGCTATGCGCGCGACGTCATCATTCGCGCACAGGACGATGCCGTGATGAAGTTTTGCAAGGAACGCGGCCTCAACACCGTCCGCCTCGCCTTCTACACCCGGTATTTCAACAACAAGAAAGACCGCCCCATCGACATCGAACAGCACATCAAAGATCACATCGATCCCGTGATGGCGGCCGCCCGGAAACACGGGCTGTATGTGATCCTCGACGCCCACGAATACATGAGCGCGGAGATCGACGAGGCCACGGCCCGCGAAAAACAGACGAGCAAAGGCTGGGACGACGAAACCATCCAGCAATGGATCCAGTCCTGGGTGACCGTGGCCAAACACTACAAGGACGACCCTTACGTGCTGGGTTACGAGTTGCTGAACGAGCCGCACGACATCGCCGCCGAAGACGCCCGCAAAAACTACACCCGCTGCATCCGCGCCATTCGCGAAGTGGACCAACGCCACATCCTCATCGTCGGCAATAGCGGCTGGTCCCACGCCCGCACCCTGGAAGCGACGTGGGGGCCGGTCGCCTCCACCGTGGACACGCCTTACAACAACATCGTTTTCGCCTTTCACGATTACCCCGAGGACAACCACCCGTGGATCGTCCAACGTCACATCACCCGCTTTCGCGACACCCACCAAGTCCCGGTCATGTGCACCGAGTTCGGCGCGACGCATTGGAACAAGAGTGAAACAGTCTGCCGCGAATTTCTGGCCGGCATGCACACCCTCTTCGCCAAGGAAGACGTCGGCTGGATGATCTGGGCGCTCAAGAAACTCGAGGACGCGCCCCGCACTCCCTACAACGAGGTGGACAAAACCGGCCTCGGCCCGCCCCGCCACTACGACTCCTGTCCCTACAGCGACCTCTGGGTGCCAGCCGCGCGCATCATGGCCAGCCCGATGCCCAAACCCAAAGGCGGCGCCTGATTCGTGCGACTCAGATCTTCACCCTTCGCAAACAGCGAATCTAGCAATCAGCGGCCGGACCGTGATCGTCTGATTTTTGGCTCCGTCAGAGGTTGAGGCCGAGCAGCCAGTCGCGCATCGCGACGTTGACCTGCCACGCGTCGGCCACCGGTTGGCCGGAGAAGGGCAAGACGGGCATGTAGGGCGGCGGACCGGCTTCGGGTGTGATCGTGAACCACTCGCGACCTTCACTCCGATGGCGGCTGATGATCGGACGCCACAGCTCCAGATAACGCTCCCGCAGCGACGCCCACTCCGGCGCAAGCGGGTGCCCGACTTGAGGGCCTTGAGGAAACCCGATGCGGGCATGCAAGTGGTCGCTGTGCGCCTGGGCGTGCGCCAGATTGGCGGGCTGATTCTCCAGCGTGGATTCATGCACGCACATCCAGTGTGAAAAATCCGCGGTCAGCCGGAGATCCGGCAGGGCTTTCAACAAGCGGACGGTTTCGGGCCCGGAAAAAGTGGGGCGTCCGCGGTGGGTTTCCACGCACAGAGGAATGCCCGCCGCACGCGCGCGGGTCTGGCTTTCCGCGATCAGCGCCACGTTGTCGGAAAACTCAAAAACGTCGCTGCCCACATGCACGTTGATCAGCCGGACGCCGGTTTCGAAGGCGAGGTCCAGCTGCCGGACCAGAGTCTCCCGGTGGGCCGCGGGCGTGTCTCCGCCGGTGAGCACCTGCGCGATGCAGAACAGCCCCCGGTCGGAATGGGCGGTGCGAATGAGCGCGGCGGTTTCCGGCTGCCCTCCAAGGTAAAGCTCCGAACCGTCGAAGCGGTCCGCGACCACGCGGTCAAGAAAGGCGTCGAGCGACAGTTGCGGGGCTTCCCACTTGGATTTGGCAAAAAGTAGTTTCATGGCGGGGCAGGTATTCGGAGGCGAAGGTCTCCGGAGGATAATGTCCACCTCAACGACTGTGCAGCCTCACCTGAAGACGCTCGGCGGCGACGCGGCGCACATAGCCGGGTTCGCGATCGGTTTTCCACGTGTGCTCGAGAATGTCGATTTTGCCCACTTGGTCGCAGAGCGTGTTCAGCAGGGTGCGAACCACCAGGCGCGCGTGGGCCGCACCGATGCACAGGTGCGGGCCGAAGCCGAAGGCCACGTGCGGATTGGGCCGCCGGCCGAGCTTCACCTCGTCGGGCGACTCGAACACCGTTGCGTCGAAATTGGCCGACGAGAAACACAGCGAAACAAAGTCCCCGGCCGCGACCTTCACCCCGTGCACCTCGGTGTCGCGCGTGCATTTGCGCGCCAGGTGGGTGACCGGGGAAAGCGCGCGGAAAAACTCTTCACTGGCGCCAATCACGCGCTTCCGGTCCGCGCGCACATACTCGAAATCGGCGGGGTTTTGAGCCAGGTGAGCGATGATGCCCGTGACGGAGTTGATGATCGTGTCGCGACCGCCCGCGAAAACGATGCTGCAGTAGCCGAGCATTTCCTGACGGGTGAGCGGACGCCCGTTGATCTTTGCCTGCGTGAGCGCGCTGAAAAAATCGGCTCCGGGATCGGCCTGCGCGCGGTCAAGCAACGCATTGTTGTAGGCCTCGAGCGCCGCTCCCTTGCTGGTGCCGTCGCCGTCATAGAAGACATGCGTGCCCCAGCCGATCCAGATTTTCGCCTCGTCGTCGGGCACATCAAGGAGGATGGCCAGCGCGCGCGACTGGAGGGGAATCGCGAAATCGCTCACCACCTCCAGCGAGTCGCGCTGACGCGCGGCGGTCACGAGTTCGCCGACCAGCGCTTCCATGCGGGCGATCACCTCGGGCAGCTTCGCCCGGTTGAAATACGGCTCCACCACGGCGCGGTAGTCCTCCTGCTCCGGCGGATCGACCTCGAGCGGCAGCTGGCGCACCGTGCGCACCTCTTCCTCGTTCGGAATCGGCACTTGAAACGGCGCATCCGAACTGAAGGTCTGCCAGTCCCTCGCGGCTTTGCGGAGATCCTCGTGACGCAGGATCATGGGAACTTCCCGGCCCTGAAAGTTGTTCACGAGAACGCCCTCGCTCTCGCGCGGCTCGCGAAAAGGGTCGGACGGATTTTTCGGATTATGAAACGGACAGGGCATGGCGGATGGGGGTGGGGATGAGTGAGGATGGGCGCGCACGACGCGCGGCCGATCTCGCCAACTTACCCGAAACAGGTCCCGCCTCTCCACGAGCCCGTTAACAAAAACCAATGATCTATTGCATATTTTCTAATGCGGATGGTCTATTTCGGTAAAAATATACAATGAAACGGATCGTCCAGCCCCTGCTCGAAGATATCCCGTTGCGTGGAACCAGCTCAGTGGCGGTCCGCGAGTTCAACCTCCCGGCCTTTACCCTCGCCTGGCATCGGCACCCCGAGGTGGAGCTGACGTGGATTATGGAAGGCGAGGGTTTGCGAAGCGTGGGTGACAGCGTGGAGCCTTTTGGCGCGGGCGATTTTTGCCTGATCGGCGCGAACCTTCCGCACTCCTGGCTCTCGAACAAATCGCCGGAGCCAGGCCGGCGGGCCCGCAGCCTGGTGGTGCAATTTGACCCTGCCCGTTTCGGCGAGGCTTTCTGGGCGCTTCCCGAATGCGCCCGGATCGCACGTCTGTTAGAGCGCGCCTCCCAAGGGTTGTGTTTCAGCAAAAGCCTGGGAGACCAACTGGCGGCAACTTGGACATCCGCCACCACGCCGGTCCTGCGGCTGACGGCGCTGCTGGCCACGCTCGGGGAGCTCGCGGAGACTGAGGAGGCGCGTCCGCTTTCGCTGGCGGCCTGGACGCAGACGGATCGCGCGGAGGTGGACCCCACGTTGCGCCGGGTGCTCGCCTATCTCGGAGAAAACATGGGGGAGACGATTTCGCAGGCGGCGGTGGCCCGCCTGGTGCGCATGAGCCCGCCGGCCTTCAGCCGGTTTTTCAGGAAGGCGATGGGCAAGACGTTTCAATCCTACCTGACCGACCTGAGATTGGGCATCGCCTGCCGTCAATTGCTGGAGACTGACCGGAGAGTGAGCGAAATCGCCTACGCGGTTGGTTTCGGCAATCTCTCGAATTTCAACCGGGCCTTCCGAAACAGCCGAAACGTTTCCCCCCGCGAATTCCGCGTGAGGTCCTGGAAGGCGTCTGGCGAATAATACTTGGACGGGAGGACTCGGTCCGGTTGTTTCAAAGTATGACACTTTTCCGCTACCCTCGCTTTGCCCTTGGTTTGTTATTCGTCTGCGCCTGTTTTGGCGCGTCGCTCTCCCGGGCGGCGGACTCCGACGAGCAGATCATTGCGGCCTTCAAAGTGGAAACGACCCGCCTGCAGCGTGAAATTCACGCCGCCAGCGAAGACATGGGGAAGGTTGCAGCCCTGCAAAAAGAAATGCAGACGCTGCTGACTGAAGTGATGGGCAAACTCAGCCCAAGGTCGCGAACGGCGTTTGAAGTCACCATGAAGGTGATCACTCCGCTGATGGACGGCAGCATCGCCTACTCCGGAGCGTTGCAGAAATGTATAAACGCGGGCGGCTTTGACTACACCTCCGCAACCAGCTCCGAAATAATTGATCAGCGCCTCGGACAGATCGCCGAGCTCGAAAAGCTCAACGACGCCCTGCTGAAACGCGCCGTCTCGCTCGATGCCGACATCGATGCCGTGCTGAAAGCCAGCAAACTGAGCGCGGGCGACAAGACCTCGATCCTAAAAGGATTTCAGTCATCGACCGGTGGTCGCATTGGCGCGATGCGGGCCGTGCGCACCCTGGACGCCAAACTCTATGTCGAGGTGCGCGGCATCTACGGACAGCTCCGCGAACAGCAGGGCAAGTGGTTGGTGAAAAACGACGTGCTGTCCTTCACGGATGACGCTCAAGCCGCCATTTATAATGCCCGCCTGGAGCGCATCAATGTCATCGCCGAGCGCCAGGATGTTGCCCAGCGCCAGGCCCTGGGCATCAAGTAAACCCCGGGCCCCAGGCGTTCAGTCCGACTTGTGCGTGAGGCGACGCCACAGCGCATCGCCCTTCCACAGCCAAAAACCCGAGAGCAGGATCATCGGGACATAAAAATAACGGAAGAAGGACACATACTTCGCCACCTCCTCCTGAGGCCCGTAGATGTAGCCGAGGAGTGTCAGGCCGAAAACGATGTGAATCCAACGGAAGATCGAACGCTTGGTGTTTGGTTTCATTGGGATTGAGTGGGTCGCGCCGTGAGCAGGGCGGAAAGCTGGTTCAGCATTTTGGACCAACCGTAGTCCGCGCCCTTGAAGGCCTGGTCGCCGAACGGATGCGAGAGGTCGAAGCCGGAGTGCTCGAACACCAGCCGCGTGCCGTCGCCGTCCGGCTCCAACCGGAAACTTACCCGCGTGTTGGCGACGGGGCCGCCCGCCGACCAGGAGAACACGAGCAGTCGCGGCGGGTCGCATTCCAAGACCTCGCAATTCACGGTCAGCCCGGCGAAACCCACCACGGGGTTGCCCGGCACCTGAAATGTAAACCGGTGCCCGACGCGCGGCTCGAAATCATTGGGATGCATCCAGTCCGCCAGCGCCTCGCGGTTTGCGATGGCCGCCCATACCTGCTCCCGCGACTGGGGCAGGTTCATTTGTTTTTTGATGGTGTGACTCATTCTGATTTCTTTTCCGACAAGTGCCTTTGCAGCCGCATCAGGTGCTCATCCCAGTAGCGGTCGTATTGGGTGATCCAGTCCCTGATCGGCACGAGACGGCCGGGGCTCAGGTTGTAGTGACGTTCGCGGCCATGCCGCCGCTCCGTGACCAGACCCGCGTCCAACAACACACGCAGATGCTGCGAAACCGCCGGACGGCTCATCTCAAAATGCGAGGCGAGGTCGTTCACCGAACGACCGGACTCGGAAAGCAGGTCCAGCATCTGGCGCCGCGCTCCGTGACTGATCGCCACGAACACATCGGATTTGGGAGCAGAGGGCATAACCACGGCCGTAAATACGTAAGGACTCACTTACCTATTCAAGCCCTAAATTTCTCCTTCTTCGGGCGTGCCTCGGATCTACATCCATCAACGCGACTCGTCCCCGTTGGCGCGGCTAACCCCCAAGGTCAGATACTCGCGATCTTTCGAAGCTTTTGGCGGAGCGATGGCAGGCGAGCTTGGCTGGCGGCATCAAGAGGCAGTTGCCCGGACAGTGATTCCTGAAAATCGGAATTCGTCACCAAATTCCCGATACTCGTCGTCACAAAGGCCCGCAGTTTCGGTTCCGCCGCCGCGACCTCGCCCGCGATATCCGCGCGTCCGTCGATCACGGTGATGATGTCTTCCAGATCGTGGCTGCCGAGGTAATCGCCCGCGCCCCGATCCGAAAAATCGGCCAGTTTGGTAGCGATGAACGCGACGGGCGAAATCAACGGGACGGACACACCTCCGATGACGTGGGGCCGCGCGGTCGCGAGCGCCTCCACAAACCAAGCCGTATTGAGCCCGAGCAAAGCGCCGTCGGTGGGCATGAT
>DATHXF010000068.1:0-4260 GCA_035459785.1 Rariglobus sp.
TGCCGTGCGCGTCACGCTCTTCCACGGTCGCGGCGGCAGCATCGCCCGCGGCGGCGGTCCGGCCGCGAAAGCCATTCTCGCGCAACCCATCGGCCTGCGCGACGGCGGCATCCGCGTGACCGAGCAGGGTGAAGTCCTCTCCACGCGTTACCACGACGCCGACCTCGCGCATCGCATCCTTGAACAGATGGCCTACGGCGTCCTCCTCGGTTCGCACGCCGCGCAGAAACCCTTCGTGCCGCCCGCCGAGTGGACGGACGCGATGGAGACGATGAGCGCCGCCGGTTTCGCCGCCTACGAGAAACTCGTGCACAAAGACCCCGAGTTCCTCCTCTTCTGGAAACAAGCCACGCCCATCGACGAGATCAGCAACCTCAAGTTCGGCTCGCGCCCGACTTTCCGTCGCAACACGACGAGCGTCGAGGACCTCCGCGCGATTCCGTGGGTGTTCTCCTGGATGCAGAGCCGCTTTAACTTCCCCGGCTGGTATGGCCTCGGCTCGGCGCTCGACTCCGTGCTCAAGCGCGGTGCGAAGGGCAAGAAGCTCCTGCGCACGCTCCACGCCGAGTGGCCCTTCTTCACCACGATGATCGACAACGCGCAGCTCACCATGCGCAAGGCCGACATGGGCATCGCCGAACTCTACGCCGGCCTGGTCGAAGACAAGGCGATCCGCGCCCGTATTTTCGGAATCCTCATGGATGAGTTTAACCGCACCGAGAAGGCTATCCTCGCGATCACCGGACAAAAGCAACTCCTCGCCCGCGAGCCCGTGCTTCTGAAGTCGGTGCAGTTGCGCAATCCCTACATCGACCCGCTCAATTACCTCCAAGTCGAGATGATGCGCCGCCTCCGGGCCGGCAAGCTGTCGAAGTCCGAAGACGAAGCCACGCGCGGCGTGGTCGAACTGACGATCAACGGCATCTCGGGCGGCCTGAAGAACACGGGTTGAGCGGCGTTTATTCGCGAAGGCCTGGTGATCGTCGGGCCTTCGCGAAACCGCGTTCATCGATTGCAGCGGAAGTTTTCTCCGGTTTTGCAAAACCCACTCTGGACGGGGCATGGGACAGCCGGCACACTGCGCCCAACCCCCAAACGCACCAGTGATCATTACTTCCGTCGAACTCGCCTCCTTCATCGAAGCCCGCTGCGCCTGCCCTCATGATTTTCTGGGGATGCGCCCCGCAAAAAAAGGTCGGAGTCAAGGGTTGCTCGTGCGTGCTTTTGTGCGCGACGCCAGGTCGTGCGAGGTCGTCGATCTCTCCACCAAAAACGCGCCCGGCATCGAGATGGAGCTGCTCGCGCCCGAGGGTTTTTTCGAGGTTTTCATTCCCAAGATCAAAGAGGTGTTCGCCTACCAGCTTCGCGTGACGCTGCACAGCGGCGAGATCCGCCAGTTTTTTGATCCGTATTCGTTTCTCCCTACGCTGGGTGAACAGGACCTCTACCTTTTCAACGAGGGCAACGAACACCGCATCTACGAAAAACTCGGTTCGCACCTGCGTGTGATCAACGGCGTGCCCGGCGTGTCGTTTGCCGTGTGGGCGCCGAGCGCCGCGCGCGTGTCGGTCGTCGGTAATTTCAACCATTGGGACGGACGTTATTTTCCGATGCGTCCGCTCGGCGCCTCCGGCGTGTGGGAGCTGTTCATTCCCGGTCTCGGCGAGGGCGAACTCTACAAATACGAAATCCTCTCCCAGTCGAAGGATATCCTCATCAAGACCGATCCCTACGGTTCGTATTTCGAGGCGCCTCCCGGCAACGCGTCCATCGTGTGCAATCCGCGCACCCATGCGTGGAACGACTCCGCGTGGATGGAGAAACGCCGCGCGCAGGCCGGGCACATTGATCGCCCGATCTCGGTTTACGAAGTCCACCTCGCCTCATGGAAGCGCAAGATCGAGGACGGCAACCGTGTGTTCAGCTACCGCGAGCTCGCGCCGATGCTGGCCGACTACGTGGTCGAGATGGGGTTCACCCACATCGAAGTCATGCCGCTCGCGGAGCATCCGTTCGACGGCTCATGGGGCTACCAAGTCACCGGCTTCTTCGCGCCGACGCGCCGCTTCGGCACGCCGGATGATTTTTCATTCTTCATCGACCACCTGCACCAGCGCGGAGTGGGCGTGATCCTCGACTGGGTGCCGGCGCATTTCCCGCGCGACAGCTTTGCCCTCGCCGAGTTCGACGGCACGCACCTCTACGAACATGCGGACCCGCGCCAGGGCGCGCACATGGACTGGGGCACGTTGATCTTTAATTTCGGACGCAACGAAGTCCGCTGCTTCCTTGTCGCCAACGCGCTTTCGTGGCTCGACCGCTACCACATCGACGGACTGCGCGTGGACGCGGTCGCCTCGATGCTCTACCTCGACTACTCGCGCAAAGAGGGCGAGTGGATTCCCAACAAATACGGCGGTCGCGAGAACATCGAGGCCATCGATTTCCTCCGTCAGACGAACGAACTGGTGCACTCGTATTATCCAGGCGTGCTGACGATCGCGGAGGAGTCCACCGCGTTTGCCGGCATCTCGAAGCCGGTGAAGGACGGCGGCATCGGCTTCGACTTCAAGTGGAACATGGGCTGGATGCACGACACGCTGAAGTATTTCCAGAAGGAGCCCATCCACCGGAAGTGGCATCACAACGATCTCACGTTCGGCGCGCTCTACCAGTATTCGGAAAACTTCGTCACCGTGTTTTCGCACGACGAAGTGGTTCACGGGAAGGGCTCGATGCTCAACAAAATGGGCGCATGGGCGATCTCCGAGAAAGCCGCAACGCTGCGCTCGCTCTACGGCCACATGTGGGCGTGGCCGGGCAAGAAGTTGCTCTTCATGGGCTGCGAGTTCGGCCAGTCACGCGAGTGGGCCTACGCGGACAGCCTCGATTGGAACCTTCTTCAATACAAAGACCACGAGGGCATCCGTCTGCTCGTGCGCGAGTTGAACCACCTCTACAAAAACGAGCCGGTGCTCGGAAACCACGATCTCGACGGACGCGGTTTCCGCTGGATCAACGCCCATGATGCGGGCGCGAGTGTCATTTCCTATCTGCGCACCAACGAGAGCGAGCAGACCTTCTTCGCGGTGGTCGGGCATTTCACTCCGGTCATGCGCGGCAATTTCCGCATCGGCGTGCCGCGCGCGGGCTGGTGGAAGGAAGTGCTCAACACCAATAGCGAATACTACGGTGGCACGGGCGCGGGCAATGAAGGCGGACGTTTGGCCGACGAGATTCCCTGCAATGGTTTCACGCACAGCATCAACCTGACGATCCCGCCGCTCACCACGTTGATCTTCAAGTGGTCGGTGGACGGCTGATGGAGAGGTGGACCGTGACCTCCGGGCGCGGTCTGCGGGCTGATGGTCAAGACGGCGCTCGGAGATCGCCGTCCACCATCATAGCTTATCCCCAAAACGCACCTTCTTGGAGGTGCGTTTTTTTCTGGGTGCCGGCAGGATGCCGAGACGCGGATCGCGCGCCTTGACGAGTTGCACGAGGCGTTTGGCGTCGCGCTCGAAGGTCTCGGCGCTCTCCGAAAGGTAGAGCCACTTTCCCAAAATCGGATGCTTTACGAGGGCGGGAAACTCGGCGCGCAGGCTTTCCTGGTGTTCGTGAAACGTGCAGACGAGCACGCCCTGCCACGGCTCACCCTGGGTGGTGAGAAACAAGTGGTGGCGTCCGTTGAGCATGATGGTGCGTCCGCCGAACCACGATTTCAGGACAAACGACGGCTCGCCGGAAATGGGTTCGGCGAGCCATTGCAACGGATGCTCCGGCTTTACGGCGCGGGGTCGGACGGACGCGGCGCGGGAGGGCTTCATTTATGAGGCACGTCTCCGGGGCTGTTCCAATTGGCGAAGAGGGGCAGGTCGGACTCGGAGACCGGAACGGCGTGCATCCAGCCGGCGTCCACGGCGCTGCGGAGCAGGTGTTGGAGGGACAGGTCGTGCGAGGCGAGGGCGATGTCGATGACGGCGCGGATGTCGGGTGTATTTGGATACACGGCGCAGAGCGGTTCAAAGCCGCGGGCGGTGACAGGCACCGTGCCGACACCGGGGGAGGTATGCGAGAGGAGCGACCGGAGGAAATGGGCGGTCATCTGCGGAAGGTCCACGGCGAGCGCGAGCAGGTGCGGTTGCTTGGAGTGGGCGAGCGCGGCAGCGATGCCGGCGAGCGGGCCGGTGTCGGGGTGGGTGTCGTAAACGCGATGCGCACCGGGCACGTTGTAGTCGGTGTGGGGACGGGCGGAGATCA
>DATHXF010000069.1:0-4912 GCA_035459785.1 Rariglobus sp.
GCGCTCCGCCGCACTCTCCAGTTCGAAGAAATCCACCGGACGAAACCCGCCCGCATTCGCCACCAGAGCCGACGGGAACTGTTCGCACAGCGAATTGAAGTCTCGCACGTTCCCGTTGAAAAACCGCCGCGCCGCCGCGATGCGGTCCTCCGTTTCGGCCAGCTCCTTTTGCAACGCCAGGAAATGGGCGTCCGCCTTCAGCGCCGGATAACGCTCCGCCACCGCAAACACCGCCGCCAGTCCCGCCGCCAACGGCGCTTCCGTCGCCGACGACCCGCGCGGCGTCATCTCCCCTCGCATCGCCTCGGCCCGCAACCGTGTCACCTTTTCCAAAACCTCGCTCTCGTGCGCCGCATATCCGCGCACCGTCGCCACCAGGTTTGGAATCAAATCATGCCGCCGCTTGAGCTGCACATCGATGTCCGACCAGCTCTCGCGCACATGCTGCCGCAGCCGCACCAGCCGGTTGTAGATCGCGATCATCCAGATGAACGCAAAACCCGCACCCACGATCAGAAAGATGCCCAATGGATTCATAAATTTTAAACTCTGCGTGCCTCGATATCCTTCACCAAATACTCCGGCCAATGTGAAAAAAACGCCTCCGCCCAACCCATCGCTCCCTCAAACTCATCCGTATCCCACCTCTCGCCGCCCACCAACAGCAACACCCCGCGCGTCACCTCGAACGCCGGCGGCGGTGCATCCAGCATCCAGTCGATCATCCGCGGATGAATCACGTCATACACGAATTTCCGGTCACTTCCGCTCACATGATAGCGGCGTGAAAATTCAGCCGACTCAAAATCGATGTCATCAAACCCGATCGCCCCGGCGATCTTGTCCATAAACCCCTCCGACCGCAGCGCGATCGACGGCAGACTCGATCCAAACGGCAGCTTCACCAGAAAATAGCTGAACCGATACGTCGTCGTGCTCGAGCTTTTGCCATTACTCCGCGTGATCTTGTAGTGGTAATCACCCGCCTGCGCCTGCACCTCGCGTCCCAGCACATCGATGGTTCCCCGCATCTGATTGTGCGCATACCGCGAATGCCCGCGCTGAAAACAGCCGAACTGCGCATACCGTCCGTCGAAATCCCCGTCCTTTTCCTCTCCGGAAAAAGACCACTTCAACCGCTGCGCGAGCGCACCCAGCGCCGCGGTGCGCTCGCGTTCCTGCTTCCAGGAAAGCCACGCAAAAAATACCACGACGACGACAACCAGTCCAAACAACAGGAATATCCCCGCTTCATTCATCCCTGTGATGAATCATCCCCGGCGCCCCGAGTCCATCCCCGGCGCAACCGCCACGGCTTGCTCTTCCACGGCTCACCGGACAATCCATTAACTCGAATGAAGTTTCTTTCCCGTCTCGTCATCCTCGCACTCATCGTCGGTGGCGCCTTCGTGCTCTGGCAAAAATACCGGCCGGCCTCTCCCTCCTCTCAATCCGATCCGACCGCCGCCCCTGCCCCTGTCGAGCCTCCGCACCCCGACCTGGCCGTGCGCACCTGGACCAACCAAAGCGGTCGCACGTTCGATGGTTCGCTGGTCTCCGTAAAAGACGGTCAGGCAATCATCCGTCGCAAGGCCGATGCCGTGTATTTCCAAGTTCCCGTCACCGCACTTTCAACCGACGACCAGTCCTTCGTCGGCCGGCAGGTCGAATTCGAGAAAGCCAACGGCCCGAAGTTCGTGAATTCAATCCCCGGACTCTACACACTTAGCCGAAAACTCGATATCAAGGGATACCTTTCTCGCATTCCCTCTACCTCCATCGTCGGCGGCTGGCGCACGGATCGCGTGGACCCCATGTTCTGGTTTCTGCTCTCAACGGAAATCCACGGTGACGACTCCGGTTCGCTCTGGGTCCGCGTCGACGAAAAGACTTACCGCGCGCACGAAGAATCCAGCCTGATCACCAAGGAAAATCTGATTAACTTCTCCGACGGAAAAGACGGCTTCTCCAATTCCCTCCCCTGGTCGCGCCCGCAGCTAACCCTGATCGAAGCCCAATACGGCCCCAACGCCCAAGGCATTAACGTCACGCACAAACTCCTGCGCATCGCCTCTTCAGGCCGCCTTCCTGTCGAAATCCAGCCTGAGCTCTTCGACCTGCTGCCTCACGCCCCCGCCGCCTGGGAGCTGACCGTCGCTTGGCGCACACCAACCGGCGAAATCCGCCGCACCCTCCGCGACGGCTCAGTCATCACTTGGCCGTAAATTCGCTGGCGTTCACCGCGCCTCAAACGTCCCGTCCGCCCGTTTCGCGATCAGGCGCTTCAATTCCAGCATCATCAGCGTCGCCGAAAGCTGCGCCGTCGGCAGCCCCGTCTGCGCGCTCACCGTATCGATCGACACCATCGCTCCGCCCGCGAAGCACGCATACACCTGCTTTTCTTCCGCCGTGAGATTTGCCGCCGCCAGCGCCGTCCCGCCCTCCGTCTTCTCCGGAATCGCCGCCGGCCTCAGCCCGTCGAGATAGTTCAACTCGCTCAAAATATCATCCACTCCCGTGAGCAGCGTCGCCCCGTCGCGGATCAACTGGTGACACCCCGCGCTCGTCGCCTGATCGATCCGCCCCGGCACCGCAAAAATCAACCGCCCCTGCTCCCCCGCAAACCGCGCCGTGATCATCGACCCGCCGCTCACATCGCTCTCCACCACCACGACCGCGTCGCAGATTCCCGCCACGATCCGGTTGCGCATCGCGAACGACTGCTTGTCCGCCCTCCGCGTGAACGGAAACTCCGACAACACCGCCCCCGTCTCCGCGATCTGCCGGTAAAGCCCCAGATTCTCCGCCGGATAAATGATATCAATGCCATTGCCGAGCACCGCGACCGTCTTCCCGCCCACCGACAACGCGCCCTCATGCGCCGCCGTGTCGATTCCTCGCGCCAACCCGCTCACCACGCAAAATCCCATCCGCGCCAGATCCGCCCCCAGTTTCTTCGCCACGCTCTGACCATAAAGCGTCGTCCGCCGGCTCCCCACAATCGCCACGCTCGGTTGCTTAAAATCGTAACTGCCTTTCCGATACAATCCGATCGGAGCGCTATCAATCTCCCTCAATAACCGCGGATACCACGGATCCCGCTGCGTCACAAAATCCGTCGCCGCCTGTGCCATCCGCTCATCCTCCTTCGCCAGATCGAAGTGTTCCGTCCACCGCGCAATCGTCCCGCTGATCGCCGGTCCCACGCCCCGCACTTCCTCCAACCGCTTCGCTCCCGCCGCAAACACCGCGCGAGGATCGTCGCCCAATTCCTCCAGCAGCCGTGTCAACGTGATCGGCCCGATGTTCGGCAGCGCATTCAACACGAGAAACGCCTGCCGCTCGGTGAGATCGCCTGAAGTCATCTCCGCAGCCTGCGTCATCATTTTTTCTCCCGCAAGCTCTGCGGATTCATCCCGAGCGCCACCAATGCCCGCGCATCTTCGCCCAACTCATCTGCCATCGCCCGCAAATCTCTCTGCTTCGCCATCAATTCCGCCGCCCGTTTCTTGCCGACACCCAACCCGGCCAAAAACCGCTCCAACTCCGCCGTCCGACTCCGCTCGATCTCCGCCAGCACCCGCTCCGGCACATCCTCCCGCGTCAGCTTATAAACATCCGCCACGCCCTTGATCTTCCCGCTCTCCACCAACCGCTCGATCAACGCCGGCCCGAGTCCCTTGATCCCCACGCCCGCCGGTGTCGCGAAAAACTCAATCCGCCGCTTCACCTGCGCCACGCACTTCCCGTTCGGACACCGCACCACCGCACCTTCGCGCACCAGCCCCGTGTCACACACCTGACATTTTTCCGAAAACACAAACACAGCCACGCCTTCCCCTCGCCGCTCAACATCCACACCCGTGATTGCCGGAATAATTTCACCCGCCTTCTCCACGAAAACGTAATCCCCCACCCGCAGATCCCGCCGCGCGATTTCATCCGCATTGTGCAACGTCGCCCGTGCCACCGTCGTCCCGCCAATCTTGACCGGCTCCAACTCCGCCACCGGCGTGATCACGCCCGTCCTCCCTACCTGCAGCGTGATCGCCTTCAACCGCGTCGTCACCCGGTCCGGCGGATACTTGAACGCCACCGCCCAACGCGGTGCCTCGTCGCTCACCCCCAACGCATCCTGAATCACGCGCGAGTCCACCTTCACCACCGCACCGTCCGTCGGATACGCCAGCTTCGCCCGCCCGCGCCCCAACGTCTCCACCGCACCCCACACCTCGTCCGTCTTCACGACCGTCACCCGTTCCACTCCAGGCAAACCCCACGCCTTCAGCAGCGCATGCAACGCCTGCTGCGTCTCCGGCTGCTTCGCCGCGCCTTCCCACGCGCCCAGTCCGTAAAACACCGCGCTCAACCGCCGCTTCGCCACCTCGCCGGCATCCTTCGATTTGACCGTCCCCGCCGCCAGATTCCGCGGATGCGCAAACACCTCCTCGCCCGCCTCGGCCCGCTCCGCGTTGATCCGCGCAAACTCCGCATAATCCATAAAAATCTCCCCGCGCACCTCGACCACCTCAGGTGCTCCCGTCGGCAACTCCTTCGGCACACCCGCGATCTTCCAAAAATTCGCCGTCACATCGTCGCCCTCTTCGCCATTCCCGCGCGTCACCGCACGCACCAATTTTCCGCCCTCGTAAGTCACGCTGATCGCCAGCCCGTCATACTTCGGTTCCACCACCCACAGCACCTCTCCACTCTTGCTCGCCACCTTTTCCACAAACGTCCGCAGCTCCGCCTCGGTGTAAGCCTTCTCCAAACTCAGCATCCGCTCCCGGTGCCGGTAGATCGGCCACTCGCCGCTGCGATCATCCCCCACCGCCTGCGCGGCGTTCTTCTCCAACGCCCGCATCTCCCGCTTTAACGCGTCATACTCCGCGTCGCTGATCTCCGGAGCCGC
>DATHXF010000070.1:0-11495 GCA_035459785.1 Rariglobus sp.
GCGCGTCTCCTTCGACGTGCCTGAATACACCGGCGATGTCGTCGGCCTTGGCGCGCAGCGCATTCTCGAAGCCATCCGCGAAGCCGGCCTCGTTGAGAAAGTCCGTTATTATCAAGCCTCGTCCTCCGAGATGTTCGGCAAGGTGCAGGAAGTTCCCCAGACCGAAAAAACCCCGTTCTGGCCGCGTTCGCCCTACGGATGCGCCAAGATGTATGCGCACTGGCTGACGGTGAACTACCGCGAGTCCTACGGTCTGCACGCCTCCAGCGGCATCTTGTTCAACCACGAGTCGCCCCGCCGCGGCGAAACCTTCGTCACCCGCAAGATCACCCGTGCCGTGGGCCGCATCAAGGCGGGCATCCAAAAGGACATCTACCTGGGCAACCTCGACGCCAAGCGCGACTGGGGCTACGCCAAGGAATACGTCGAGATGATGTGGATGATGCTCCAGCAGGACAAACCCGATGACTACGTGGTCGGCACCAACGAGACTCACAGCGTGAAGGAATTCTGCCAGGTCGCCTTCGCCCGCGCCGGCCTCGACTGGGAACAATATGTCAAATACGACGCCCGCTACGAGCGCCCTGCCGAGGTGGACCTGCTCATCGGCGATCCCGCCAAGGCCAAACGCCAGCTCGGTTGGGAACCCAAGGTGCGTTTCAAGGAACTCGTCGAGATCATGGTCGACCACGACATCGAGCTCGCCAAACACGAGGCCCAGGTTGCCAAGCTTCCCAAGCCGTAAACGGTGTCCTCTGTGAAGCTCTACATCGCAGGCCACAATGGCATGGTCGGCTCCGCGCTCGTGCGCCGTTTCGAGCGCGAGCCGGGCGTGACCCTCCTCCTCCGCACCCGCAAGGAGCTAGATCTCACCTCGCAGGCCGCCGTCGAGGCGTTCTACGCCGCGGAGAAACCCGACGTCGCCATTATCGCGGCGGCCAAGGTCGGCGGTATCCACGCCAACAACACCTACCCGGCCGATTTCCTCTTCGAGAATCTGGCGCTCGCCGCCAACACGATCCATGGCGCCTACCGCCACGGCGTGAAGCGCCTGCTCTTCCTCGGCAGCTCGTGCATCTACCCGAAGCACGCCCCGCAGCCGATGCCCGAGGATTGTCTGCTCACAAGCACACTCGAGCCGACCAACGAGGCCTACGCTATCGCCAAGATCGCCGGTCTCAAGCTCGCCCAATACTACCGCAAGCAGCACGGTGTTCTTTTCCATTCGGCAATGCCCACCAATCTTTACGGTCCGGGCGACAACTACCATCCTCAGAACTCTCACGTCCTGCCCGCACTCATCCGTCGCTTCGACGAGGCGCGTGCGGCCGGCAAGCCCGAGGTCGTCGCCTGGGGCACCGGCACACCGAAACGCGAGTTTCTGCATGTCGACGATCTTGCCGACGCCTGCGCTTTCCTGCTCAAGCACGACAACCCGCCCGACTGGATCAACGTCGGCACCGGCACCGACGTGACGATTAAAGAGCTCACTGAGTCCGTCGCCGCCGTCACCGGTTTCACCGGCAAGATCACGTGGGACTCATCCAAGCCCGACGGCACGCCACGCAAGCTCATGGACGTGTCCAAACTCGCCACGCTCGGCTGGAGCGCTCGCATTCCCCTGCGCGAGGGTTTGGAAAAAACCTACGCGTCGTTCGTCGCCGAGCGCGCCACCGGGACGCTGCGGGTGTAAGACCCCGAACTACGGACACAAAAAAGCGCGGGCTGCAAAGTCCGCGCTTTTTATGATCAGAGTTTCGCGGCGGCCGCTTCGTCCACGAGCCACACCACGCGGTCGGCGCAGGGTTTCAGAATCTGCGACGGCACGTTGGTCGGATCGTAGGGTCCGCGCATCACGCGGTGCAGTGCCTCGGCTTTGCCCGCGCCGAGTGTCATCACCACGATGAGTCCGCACTGGCGCAGACCCGTCGGGGTGATTGTCAGGCGCCAGCCTTTGCCCGCAACTTCCTGGCCGCCGAACGGCAGGCCGCCGTCATCCGCAAGGAGCGGCGTGCCGGGAAACAGCGACGCCGTGTGACAGTCATCTCCCATGCCGAGGAAGCACACGTCGTAGGCGCGGCCCGGACCGGCAAGGATCAGCATCGTGCGGCGGTAGGCCTCCGCCGCTTCCGCGACCGGCCACGCAACCATCCACGGATGGCGGCGGTCGGTGGGCACGTCGAGCGGCGCGAGGAGCTGGCGCTCGGCGTTGCCGAAGTTGCTCTCGCCGCTGCTGAGCAACACGTGGCGCTCGTCGCTCACGGTCCATTCGATCGACGCAGCCTGAGCGCACGTGATTTTTTTGTCGGCCACGAGCCACTGATACCACTCCTTGGGCGTGCCGCCTCCAGTAAGCGCCCAGAGGAAGCGCGAACGCTCCGTCTTGGCACGGGCGCTCAGACCGAGGTCGAGGGCCTGCTGAAACAGTTCGGGTTTCGAGCCGACGATGACGCGGCCGTAGTCAGACTTCACTTCACGCATGGTCGGATAAATCAGAAGAACATCGCCTCGCCCAACGCGGCCTCAGGACTGAGCAGGCTCACCGCCGTCGGGAGTGTCGTTTTGCCCGTGCCGTAGTCGGCTTCGAACTTGCCGCTGCCGTGCTCCAAGTCGCCGCACCAGTGGAAGCGATAGGCGTTGGTGTAGTTGAAATCCAACTCGAACGACGCGCCGGCGGCGTTCTCCTCCAGCGTCACCACGACATCCTTCGCGCCGCAGGCGGTGAGACGGTCGGTGAGCCACTTGGAGAGCACGCGCGCCTCGGCGGCGACTGCCGGCATATGGACGAGCGTGACGCCGCTTAAGCCCTCGATGAGCTTCGCCGGGGCGTAGGCACTGAGGAATTGTCCGATCGTCTGCCGCACCGGCAGCAGGCGTGCATGCGCGAGGTCACGAACGGCCTCGGGCTTGGGCCAGGGGAACGTGAGCGCGTCGGCCGGTGTGATCGCGCTGTCGAGCAGCACGCGCTTCGAACGGTTGAGCAGGAAGTTGAACTGGCTGATGCGCGCGCTCGAGATGAAGCGGTGCGCCCAGTAGTAGAGCGGCAGATCGGTCGAGAGACAGATGGACACCTGGTTCTCCACGAACGGACGCGAACTCGGCGGATAGTTGAGCATCACGAACTCGCAGCAGCGCGTGTCACCCTTGGATTTTCCGAGGTGGCACTCGCCGTAAATCTTCGCGAGCATTTCCGTCGCGCTCGTGTCGTCTGGCATCGGGCAAAGCACCACGACGCGGCACGGATAACGGCGCGAAAAACGCACCGCGATCTGGAACTGCTCGGTCGCGTCGGCGACCGTCGTCTGCAATCCGAATTGCACCACGAAGTTGACCTGCGTGGCCTTGGCCACGTCGTGCTTGGGAGCGGCACCGCCAGCTGCGGCGGTGTCATCCCACATCTTCGTCAGGCTTTTTTTGATGGAGCCAACCGGGATTTCGATGCCCGGCAGCGCGTTGAAAATCTCGGACATGGCGAGGGGTTGGAGCGGCAGGTTACGGCTGACGCCAGACGTGGTTGTTCTTGGCGAGCAGGGCGTCGGCATCGGGCGGTCCCCACGAACCGGCGGGATAACTGTCCATGCCGGCGCGACCGGCGGCGGCCCACGCCTTGAGCACCGGAGTGTAGAGTTTCCACGAGGTTTCGGCCTCGTCGCCGCGGATGAAGAGCGTGCCGTCGCCGGTCATGGCGTCGAGCACCAGACGCTCGTAGGCCTCGGGCGTATTGGAGCCGAAGGTCGTCGAGTAGTGGAAGTTCATCTTCACCGGCTGGGTGCGGGTCTCGAGACCGGGGACCTTTCCATTGAGCACGAGGCTCAGGCCCTCGTCGGGCTGGATCTGGAACGCGAGGGTGTTGGGCGCGAGGTTGAAGCGCGAGTCCTCGGCGAACAGCGTGCCGGGCGGACGCTTGAAGTTGACGGCGATCTCCGTAACGCGACGGGCCATGCGTTTGCCCGAGCGCAGGTAGAACGGCACGCCCTGCCAGCGCCAGTTGTTGATAGAAAGACGGATGCCGGCATAGGTCTCGGTGGCGGACTGCGGATTGATGCCTTCTTCTTCGAGGTAACCCTTCACAGCTTTGCCACCCATCATGCCGGCGGCGTATTGGGCGCGAACGACGTCGCCGCGGGGGCTGAGGTCGAGCGGCTGGATGGCGCGGAGGAGTTTCACCTTCTCGTCGCGGATGGCCTCGGCGTCGAGGGACACGGGCGGCTCCATCGCGGTGAGCGCGACGAGCTGCATCGTGTGGTTTTGAATCATGTCGCGGAGCGCGCCGCTCTGCTCGTAGTAACCGCCGCGCGTGCCCACGCCGACCTCTTCCGACACCGTGATCTGGACGGAGTCGATGTAGTTGCGATTCCAGAGCGGCTCGAAAATCGAGTTGGCGAAACGCTGCACCAGCAAATCCTGCACGGTCTCTTTGCCGAGGTAGTGGTCGATGCGGTAGACCTGATGTTCTTCTAGGACCTGGCGGATCGTCTTGTTGAGCTCCAGGGCGGAGTCGAGGTCCTTGCCGAAGGGTTTTTCGATGATGACCTTCGTGTGATGGGGCTTGCCGAGATACTTGGAGGCGAGGCCGCTGGCGCCGAGATTCAGGAGAATCGGGGCGAACACCGACGGAGGCGTGGAAATGTAGAACAGCGTTTGCACCTCGCGACCGAGTTTTTTCTCGATGTCGGCGATATGCGCGGCGAGGCGGTCGAAGGCCTCCTTCTCATCGTAGCCACCGGCGACGTAGGTCGTGCGCTCGGCGACGCGGCTCCAGACTTCCTGGTTTAGCTCGCGGCGGGAGAACTCTTTGATGGCGTCCGTCGCGTCCTTGCGGAACTGCTCGTCGGGTATCGCCTTGCGGCCGTAGCCCACAAGGAAGAAATCAGCCGGCAACAAGTTGTCGTAGCTGAGATTGTAGATTGCAGGGATCAGCTTGCGGGCGGTGAGATCGCCCGAGGCTCCAAAAATGACGACGACCGTGGGCGCGCTGCCACGATGTTTGCTGAGTCCCTGCAGGAACGGATGACGTTGAGCTTCGGCCATGGAATCGCAAATTTCGTCCGCCCTGCCGCAACCAAGCAAGGCTAATGCGGTGAATTATCCGCATCGATTAGCACAATTCCGGTCATGCATCCTCAGGGCCGGGAATGCTTCGAAAACAGGTCGATGTTTTCAAAATGCCGCACCTCGCCCTTGCCGCCCGAGCCCATTTCCACCTCGACGATGTCAAAGCGATACGTGTGCGGTCGTGTCTTCAGGCGACGCATGTAGGCAACCGCCGTGCGCCGCACGACTTTCTTTTTGCGCGAGTCCACCGCGTGATAACCCGAAACGAGTGCGCCGGCATCACGCGCCTTCACTTCAACGAACACCAGCACCTCGCCGTCCGTGCACACGAGATCGAGTTCGTCGCGTCGGTCGCTCGGATTGCGCCAGTTGCGGGCCACCACCCGATAACCCTTTTTTTGCAGGTAACCCGACGCGAGTTTTTCGCCACGTTCACCCGTGGTGGCGCTCCCAGGCAGCGGCACGCGATGCAGCAAGCGTTTAAGTTTGTCCCACATGATTAATCGCACACGGCCCGAAGAGTGCTATTGATTGTCATTGCGGCTCTTCGCAACCGCTGGCAATTCCAGACTCCGCGCGCCCGCGCCTACTTTGACCATGGCCACGACTCCCGCCCTCGCCAACACCCTCCGCCGCTCCCTGCTCATCAAGCTCATCTCGAAGCCGACTCCGAGTCGCGAGGATGTGGCGTCCGTCATCGAGCTGACCGCGTCGAAAGTCGTCGAGGCCCTGCAGGCGCAATCCATGACCCTCTACCTGGTCGAGGGTAATGACATCGTTTTCCGTCACGTTTATTACTCCCCGACGCTCTGGGGCAACGACGAGGCCAAAGCCGCCACTTTCAAGGCCATGGGCGCAAAGCTGATGGAGCTCAAACTCCCGCTTGGTAAAGGTGTCGTGGGCAAGGTCATCGCCGAAGGGCAGCCGGTGTTTTTCCGCAACACCGCAACGCAGGCACCCTTTATGACGTCGATGGCGCAGACCACCGGCTTCGAGGTGTGCTCCATGCTCACCGTGCCACTCAAGGCCGGCAATGTCATCATCGGTGCCATCCAGGTGCTTAATAAGGAACCGGCCGCCGGCACGTTTGGCGAGTTCGTCGACAACGACCTCACCCTTCTCCAGGAGGTCGCGGAATACTCCGCCGCGCTGATCCAGCGCATGATGGATCCGAAGTTCCAGCCGAGCCCCGACGACACCGCCAAGTTCATCGCCCGCCTGACCAACCACCCGCTTGTCACCAGCGCCGACGAACTCACGATCGACGAAAATCTCGTCACCGCCATCGGCGACGCGATCATCCGCCGCGAGCATATTTTCCCCTGCAAACGCACGTCGCCCAACTCCCTAGGCGTGCTGATGACCAACCCGCTCGACTACGCCCGCCGCGAGTCCTTCCAGCAGGCCACCGAGCTGGTCATCGACGAGATCCACATCGCCTCGGCCACGCTGATCGAATCTCTCGTCAAAAAATACTTCAAAAACGACCCGCGTGCCGACGCCAGCGACGTGGACATCAGCAAGGTTGCCGACGTCATCAGCGCCTCCTACTCGGAGGGCGGAGGTGAAATCCGCACCGAGGATCTCGAAAGCGAAGACTCCGCCCCGGTCATCCAGCTCACCAACCGCATCATCGAGGACGCCTACATCTGCGGCGCGTCCGACATCCACATCGAGCCCCAGGAAAAAGAGCTCATCATCCGCTACCGCATCGACGGTCTCTGCCAGGAAAAACTCCGCCTCCCCCGCGCCGTCGCCAACGGTCTCGTCACCCGCCTCAAGATCATGTGCAACCTCGACATCGCCGAGCGTCGCCTGCCGCAGGACGGCCGTATCGTCTTCAAGAAATACACCAAGAAAAACATCGATATCGACCTTCGCGTGGCCACCGGCCCGATGAACCATGGCGAGAAGGTCGTCATGCGTATCCTGGACAAGCAGAAGTCCACCCTGCCCCTTCCCGCCCTCGGTTTCTCCGACGAGAATCTCGCCCGCTACCGCGAGTGCATCCGCCAGCCTTACGGCATGATCCTGCACTGCGGCCCGACCGGCTCCGGCAAGTCGATGACGCTCTACTCCGCGCTCGGCGAGGTGAACACGCCCGACGTCAACATCCAGACAGCCGAGGACCCCATCGAATACACGCTCGCCGGCATCAACCAGATGCAGATGAGCCGCCAGATCGGCCTCACGTTCGCCCGCGCACTCCGCTGTTACCTGCGCATGGACCCCGACATCATCCTCGTGGGCGAAATCCGCGACGAAGAAACCGCCCAGATCGCCGTCGAGGCCGCGCTCACCGGCCACTTGCTCGTCTCCACGCTGCACACCAACGACGCGCCCTCCACCATCGCCCGTATCGGTGAAATGGGGGTCGAGCCGTTCAACATCTCCGCCTCGCTCGTATGCGTGTGCGCCCAGCGTCTCCTCCGCCGCGTCTGCAAAAACTGCAAGCAGTCCTACACGCCCGAAGGCCGCGAAAAGAAAATCATGGACGAAGCCATCGGCTGGAGCGGCGAGGTTTTCAAAGCCAACCCCCAGGGCTGCCCCGTGTGCAACGGCACCGGCTACAAGGGCCGCGTGGGCATTCACGAGCTCATGATCAACAACGAGGAACTCACCAACGCGATCAACAAGGAGGTCGAGGTCGCCGAGTTGAAGCGCATCGCCATGCGCACCGGCATGAAGACGCTCCACCAGGACTCCATCCTCAAGGTCAAGATGGGCCTCACCACCATCGAGGAAGCCCTGGCCAACGTCCCGCCGGATTTGATCAAGTAAGTCGTTCGCCGCTTCCGGTCGCGTGCGCTCAGGACGCGGCGCGACCGGGGCATTCGCGTTATGCAGGTCGGTCGATGTCGGTTTTGGCGGTGAAACTGCGCTTTTCACCCTGCCCTCCCTTTACCCCGGTCGCCCTGCCCACATGAAGTCTCTCGTCCTTTCGTTCGCCGTGCTCTGCGCCGGCAGTCTGTCTGCCGCGCCGCTCGTCTCGCACACCGCCTTGCAATCGTTTCCCGTCGCCGACGTCCGCCTGCTGCCCGGCAGCGAATTCGCCGACGCCCTCGCGGCCAACAAAACCTACCTGCTCGCGCTCGACCCCGACCGTTTGCTCGCCCCGTTTCTCCGCGAGGCCGGCCTTCCGAAAAAAGCCGAGAGCTACGGCAACTGGGAAAACATCGGCCTCGATGGCCACACCGCCGGCCACTATCTCTCCGCCCTTTCCACGATGGTCGTGGCCACCGGTGACGCCGAACTGTCCCGCCGCCTCACCTACATGGTCGCCGAACTCGCCGACTGCCAGCAGGCGTCCGCCGACGGCTATGTCGGCGGCATTCCCGGCAGCGCCCAGCTCTGGGCCGAGATCCGCAAAGGCAACGTCGATTACGTCAACAAGCGCTGGGTCCCGTGGTATAACCTCCATAAGCTCTTCGCCGGCCTGCGCGACGCCTGGCTCATCAACGGCAACCAACAAGCCCGCACCGTCCTCATCCGTCTCTCCGACTGGACCGGCGACTTGGTGAAAAATCTCACCGACGCCCAGATGGAGCGCATGATGCGCACCGAATACGGCGGCATGAACGAGGTCCTCGCCGACGTCGCCGAGATCACCGGCGACGCCAAATACCTCGCCCTCGCCGAGCGCTTCTCCCACCGCGCCATCCTCGATCCGCTGGTCAAGGGCGAGGACCGCCTGCAAGGCCTCCACGCCAACACCCAGGTCCCCAAAATCATCGGCTTCGACCGCATCGCCGCCCTCGGCGGTGGCGACCGCTACCATGCCGCCGCCGATTTCTTCTGGCACACCGTCACGCAAAACCGCTCCGTCGCCTTCGGCGGCAACAGCGTCGCCGAACACTTCCGCACGTTCCGCGAAATGCTCGGCCACCGCGAGGGTCCCGAGACGTGCAACACCTACAACATGCTCCGGCTTTCGCGCGACTTGTTCCTCCAAAAGCCCTCCGCCGACTACGCCGATTACTACGAACGCGCGCTCTACAACCACATCCTCGGCTCGTTCAACACGCGCCACCCCGGCTACGTTTATTTCACGCCCATCGCCCCCGGCCACTACCGCGTGTATTCCCAACCCGGTGAAAACTTCTGGTGCTGCGTCGGCACCGGCATGGAGAACCCCGGCCGCTACACCGAGTTCATTTACGCCCGCGAACCGCAGTCCGGCGGCCTCTACGTCAACCTCTTCATCCCTTCCGTCGCGCGCTGGCCCGAACGCGGTCTCGTGCTCACCCAGGAAAATCATTTCCCCGACACGCCGCGCACGCGCCTGTCGCTCAAGCTCGACCGTCCGTCCGACTTCCCTCTCTTCATCCGCCACCCGGGCTGGGTGACCGCCGGCGCCCTCCGCATCACGGTCAACAACCAGCCGCAGACGATCTCCGCCGCGCCCGGCTCCTACGTCGAGCTCCGCCGCACGTGGAAAACCGGCGACGTCGTCGAGGTCGAGCTGCCCATGCATGTCAGCGTCGAACCGCTCCCCGAAAAAGCCGTGTCCGATTACGCCGCCCTCCTCTACGGCCCGATCGTGCTCGCCGCCTCGGTCGGCACCGAAAACCAGCCCGGCCTCATCGCCGGCGACGGACGCTCCGGGCATGTCGCCCAGGGCCCGTTCCTACCGCAGTCCGAGTTGCCCGTCATCACCGCCACCGCCGCCGAGATCCCCGCCCGCCTGCAACCGGTCCCCGGCGAACCGCTCACGTTCACGCTCGGCTCCGCCCTCTTCCCCGACAAATGGAGCACGCTGAAACTCGCGCCTTTCGCCCGCCTCCAGGAGTCCCGCTACATGCTGTATTGGAAGCTCACTACGCCCGAGGCGCTCGCCGCCGGCCGCGCCGCCCTCCAGGCCGAGGAGTCCGCCCGCGCCGCCCGCGAGGCCGCCACGATCGACCGTATCGCCCCCGGCGAACAGCAGTCCGAGGTCGATCATCGCTTCAAGGGCGACAACTCCAAAACCGGCACGCACCTCGGCCGCTCGTGGCGCGACGGCAGTCGCCTCAGTTTCGAACTCCAGGGCAAACCCGGCGTGCGCGCCGTCCTCGTCGTCACCTACTTCGGAGGCGACCGTCGCGAGTTCGCCATCACGGTCAACGGACAACCCCTCGCCGACGTGCGCCTCGCCGGCGACCGCAAGGATTTCATCGAACAACGCTATCCCATTCCGGATTCCGTCATGAACTCCGCTCCCGGCGGCATCCTCACCGTGGAATTCTCCGCCGTCCCCGGCAAAGTCGCCGGCGGTCTCTTCGGACTCGCCCTCATGAAAGCCGACCCCACCACCCCATGAAGTCCCCCCTGCTCACTCTCGTCCTGCTGGCCGCCGGCTTTTTCGCCTCGTCCACCGGTGCCGTCGCCCAGCTGCCCGAAGCCTCCTCCGGTAAACCCCACACGTTCACCATCGGTGAGGACCGATTCGAGATCGACGGCAACAAGCTCGTCATCCGCTGCGGCGAGATGCACTTCGCCCGCATCCCTCCGGAATACTGGCGCCACCGCTTGAAGATGGCGAAGGCCATGGGTCTGAACACCGTCTGCGCCTACTTTTTCTGGAATTTTCATGAGTGGGAAGAGGGCAAATTCGACTGGTCCGGCTGGCGCGACGCCGCCGCCTTCTGCCGCATCGCGCAGGAGGAAGGTCTCTGGGTCATCGTGCGCCCCGGTCCCTACGCCTGCGCCGAATGGGAGATGGGCGGACTCCCCTGGTGGCTCGTAAAACACGACAACATCAACCTGCGTTCCACCGACCCCAAGTTCCTCGAACCCGCCACGCGTTACCTCAAGGAAGTCGCCCGCGTGCTCGCCCCGCTGCAGGTCACCCGAGGCGGCCCCATCCTCATGGTGCAGGTCGAAAACGAATACGGCTCCTTCGGCAAGGACGCCGCCTACATGGGCCTCCTCCGCCAAGCCCTGATCGACGGCGGCCTCACCGTCCCGCTCTTCGCCTGCAATCCCGCCGGTGCCATCGGCAGCGGTTTCCGCGACGACTTGTTTCAGGTCGTCAACTTCAGCCCCGGCTCTACCGCCAAGGCGTTCGACACGCTCCGCAAATTTCAAAAAAACGGCCCGCTCATGAACGGCGAGTTTTACCCCGCCTGGTTCGACATGTGGGGCCGCGCCCACCGCACGAGCGACGTCAACCGCTTCATCGGCGACCTCGACTACATGCTGAAAAACGACCGCTCCTTCAGCATCTACATGGCGCACGGCGGCACGTCGTTCGGCCTCTGGGCCGGCGCCGACCGTCCGTTCTCGCCCGACACGTCGAGCTACGATTACGACGCGCCTATCAGCGAGGCCGGCTGGGCCGCCCCCGGAAAATTCGACCGCGTGCGCGCGCTCTTCGCGCAACATCTCCTCCCCGGCGAAACCTTGCCCGCCATCCCGCCGCCCAACCCCGTCGTCACCGTCCCCGCATTTACCCTCTCCGA
>DATHXF010000071.1:0-4053 GCA_035459785.1 Rariglobus sp.
TTCACGTTGCCCAATGTCGTCGTGACGCCGCACATCGCCGGCTCTCACGGACGCGAATGCGAACGCATGGGCAGCTACATGCTCGAAGAGTTTCGGCGCTATCAAAAAGGCCAGCCCCTGCGCTGGCGCATCACCCGGGAAATGGTGGCGCGCATGGCCTGAACCCGGCTCAACTCCGCTCTCCGTGTCGTTTCACGAACTCCGACGGGCTGATTCCGTGGACTCGTTTGAACACCCGTGAAAACTGAAACGCATCGATCCCCAGTCGCTCCGCCACCTCGCGCACCAACAACCTGCCCGAGTCCAGCAACACCGCCGCATGCACCATTTTTTTCCGGAGCAGGTAGCGATAAGGCGGACCGTATCCGAAACGAATGAACAGCCGCGTCAGATGACTCGGCGATACATGGCACGCCGCGGCCACTTGCTCCACCGTCGCGGTCTCCAGAAAGTTTTGATCGATGTAGGCCAGGCTGCGGCGAAGCGTCTGCTGCGCCCGCCGGTCCGTCTCTCCCTCGATCAATTCATCGCCGGACAATTTCAGTAAAAACGTCCGCAATTGCAGCGCCGCGATCAACGGTGACTGGGGACGGGGCCGGCCCCCGTCCAGGATCATCATCGCCAGGGTCTCTTCCAACTCGTCCGCATTGCCCGCCCGCCGACAGGTGCCCGGCACCAGCATCACGGCCGACAGCAGATCCGCCGC
The DNA here is from genome assembly GCA_035459785.1 of Rariglobus sp. Taxonomy (GTDB): domain Bacteria; phylum Verrucomicrobiota; class Verrucomicrobiia; order Opitutales; family Opitutaceae; genus Rariglobus. Next base: position 707 of record DATHXF010000071.1, read on the forward strand.
CTCCCGTCCGGTAAAGTTGAGGTAATACTTCGACAAACGCTCATCCGCATCCGTCTCGATCCGGTGCGCCACGCCCGGCCCATAAGCAAACACGCAGCCTCGCTCCAGTCCGTGGGTTTCCCCGCCCATCCGCAGCGTTCCGTGTCCGCCCGCCACAAACTCCAGGCCCAGCCAGGGAAACGTCTCCCGCTGGATCGTGTAGTCTTTCGACACCCGCTCCCATCCGCCGCAAACCATCACGAGGTCGTCCGCCGGCACCACATCCAGCCCGAAGTAAAAGCGGCGCGCCTCCTCCACCTGCCGGGAAATATAGAGCGGTTCAGTCTGCTGCCGTGCCTTCATTCGCCGAGCGTGAACGCTCCCTCAATAAGATCAAGAATCGTCATGCATTGGGCGCGAACAGCCATTCAAAACACCCGATTGTTTATGATATAAATACGCAACCGTCGTATTCCCCCCTGCGGCCTGCTTTCCCCGGCATTTCTCCCATGCTCAAAACCGGCATTCTCAATCCGCAGCTCAACGCCCTGCTCTCGCGCATCCGCCACACGAACACGCTGGTGATCGCCGACCGCGGGTTCCCGTTCTGGCCCGGCATCGAGACCATCGACCTCTCGCTCGTGGACGGCGTGCCCACCGTCCTGCAGGTGCTGGAGGCTGTCCGCGCCAACTTCGTGATCGGCGAAGTCCGCATGGCCGCGCAATTCCTCGACCACAACACCGCCGAGACCAAAACCGCCTTCGCCCGCGCCCTTGAAGGCATTCCTGTCTCCCACGAGGACCACGAGGCCGCTTTCAAGCCCCGCGTTCCGCGCGCCATCGGCCTCGTCCGCACCGGCGACACCACGCCTTACGCCAACCTGATCCTCACCAGCGCCTGATTCGATTTCGTATCCATCCATGAACTACAGCACTCTCGGTGCCACCGGCGTCAAAGTCTCCGCCCTCGCCTACGGCGGCTCTTCCCTCGGCTCGGCCTTCCGCGACATCGATGAGTCCGAGGGCATCCGCTCTGTCCACACCGCCCTCGATCACGGCATCAACCTGATCGACACCGCCCCCTACTACGGCGCCACAAAAGCCGAGACCGTCCTAGGCAAAGCCCTCAAGGGCGTCGCGCGCGACCGCTATATACTCGCCACCAAAGTCGCCCGCTACGGTCCGATGATCGCCGACTTCGATTTCTCCGCCGCCCGCGTCACGCGCAGCGTGGATGAAAGCCTCACCCGCCTCGGCGTGAACCACATCGATTTCATCCAGGTCCACGACATGGAATTCGGCGACATCGACCAGATCGTTAACGAAACCATCCCCGCGCTCCGCCAGGTTCAGGCCTCGGGCAAAGTCCGCTTCGTCGGCATCTCCTGCCTTCCGGTCCGCCTCTACAAGACCGTGATGGACCGCGTCGCCGTGGATCAGATACAAAGCTACTGCCACTACTGCCTCAACGACACCGCCCTCGGCGACATCCTGCCCTACTTGAAGGCCAAAAACGTCGGCATCTTCAACTCCGCCCCGCTCGCCATGCGACTCCTGAGCAACGAGGGGCCGCCCGACTGGCATCCCGCCCCCGCCGCGCTCCGCCAAAAATGCACCGAGGCCGCCGCCCTCTGCCGCGCCCGCGGCGCCGACCTCGGCAAACTCGCCCTCCAATATTCCATGGCCCACCCCGACCTGCACACTCACATCGTCGGCACCGCCAGCCCCAAACGCGTCCTCGAAAATATCGCCGACGCCGCCGCGCCGCTCGACCAGACGCTGCTCGCCGACGTCCTTGCGATCCTCGCTCCCGTCCACAACCAGACCTGGCCTTCCGGCCGCCCGGAGAACAACCCCTGATATCGAGTAGCACGCATCTCCGAGGCCTCCGACCTACTCGCTACCCGCTACTCACTACTCGCTACTTTTCAGCCCTCCCATGAAAACGCTTCTCATCGACGCCCCCGGCAAGTTTTCCTACGGCAAAAAAACCGCGCCCGTGCCCGCGCCCGGTGAAGTCCTTCTCCGCATCCGTCGTCTGGGTTTCTGCGGCTCCGACCTCTCGACCTTCCGCGGCGGCAACCCGCTCGTCACCTACCCGCGCATCCCCGGTCATGAAATCGCCGCCATGATCGAGTCCGTCACCACCGGCGTGCCCACGGCGTTCGCCGTCGGCCAGGCGGTCACCGTCATGCCTTACACGACCTGCGGAAAATGCAGTTCGTGCCGGCAGAAACGCTTCAACGCCTGCCGCCACAACCAGACGCTCGGCGTGCAGCAGGACGGCGCGTTCACCGATCTCATCACAACTTCTTGGGAAAAACTCATCCCCGCCCAGGGACTCGGCCTGCGTGAGCTCGCCCTCGTCGAACCGCTCGCAGTCGGCTTCCACGCCGTCTCCCGCGGACGCGTCACCAAGACCGACACCGTCCTCGTCTTTGGCTGCGGCATGATCGGCCTCGGCGCCATCGCCGCCGCCGGACTCCACCGCGGCGCGACCGTCATCGCCGTGGACATCGAAGACGGAAAACTCGCCGTCGCGAAAAAAGCCGGCGCCACCCACGTCATCAACTCCAAGACCGAAAACCTCCACGAGCGCTTGCTAGCCCTCACCGACGGTCACGGCCCCGATGTCGCCATCGAAGCCGTGGGCAATCCCGCCACGTTCACCGCCGCCGTGGACGAAGTGTGCTTCGCCGGCCGCGTCGTTTACATCGGCTACGCCAAGGCCCCCGTTTCCTACGAGACGAAGTATTTTGTCATGAAGGAACTCGACATCCTCGGCTCGCGCAATTCCACGCCCGAGGACTTCCGCGATGTCGTCGCCCTGCTCACGTCGGGCCGCTACCCGGTCGCCGACACCGTCACGCGCACCGTGCCGTTCGCCGAAGCCGGCCAGGCCCTCGCCGATTGGTCCGCCAATCCCGGCGCGATCACCAAGATCCACGTCGAACTCTGATTCAGAAATAGCCCCAGCTCGGCCCTACTCGCTACCCGCTACTCACTACTCGCTACTTCCCCGCCCCCATGCCCGTCATCGATTCCCACCATCACTTCTGGCGCTACACCGCCGAAGACTACGGCTGGATTCCCCCGGAGTGGTCCCGACTCAAACGCGACTTCCTGCCGGCGGATCTCGCCGGCGAGATCGCCGCGGCCGGCGTGGATGGTGTGATCTCCGTGCAGGCGCGCCAGTCGCTCGAAGAAACCGAATGTCTGCTCGGTCTCGCCGGACAACACGCCTTCATTCGTGGCATCGTCGGCTGGGTGCCCTTGATCGATCCCGCGATCGAAGCGCACCTGGATCGCTTCTCCACCGCACCGAAGCTCCGCTCGCTCCGCCATGTCCTCCAAGGCGAACCTGACGA
>DATHXF010000072.1:0-9131 GCA_035459785.1 Rariglobus sp.
CCGTGGACACGACCGACACGCCGTCTGTCCGTTTGTGGATACCTAAGTTCAACGTCCTTTTGATAGAGTATCGGACGAAATGAGCGGAAGCGGACACCGGCCAATACATGAAAATCAAACACATCGTTTTCGCTCTGCTGGGCGTGGTTGGGGTGACCATGGCTTTGCGTGAGACGGGCATCCTCAAGCTGGAGAAGTTCTCTCAATCGGCGGCGAGTTTTGGCTCGGTGAAGTCTGGCCAGAAGGAGTTTGCTGCCGTGGTTTCGAAAGTAATTGTGCGAAATCGTGCCGTGCGCGTTCCGGATAAAGGCAGTCGAAGCGAGAATGTCCTTTATCTGTATGTGGGCGGTTTTGTTTTTGATCAGGACTGGGGGCGGATGTTTCCGCTTTATAAGCACGGAACGGACGAGAGTTATCTTCGCTATGAATTCGTTTTAAACGACCGTGAATATGCGAGCGGCATCGCCAGTGTTAAATGCGAAGCGACCACCACGGGTCTTCGCAGTCTGCGCGGTATGAAGGAGTCGGCCTTCAAAGATTTGATCCACGCGGTCACAAAATTTCACGGCTTGAAGGACACCCCGGTGCTGATCGACGTCAGCCAGATGTAAGCTGGTCCAAAGGGCGTGTTTTAACTCCACCCAATGTTTTCATTATAAATTATCCCCATGACGTTCCTCGCCATTCTTTCCGCACTCTTCACCTTGGTCGTTACCATCTTGTGGCTTGTGATTGGCTGGCGCGCGATGCGGGCGCACGAGAACATCGCCGACAATATTTCCGTGCTCTCACGCCAAGTCGGGAAGATCGCGGATTCGAGAGGTGCAGAGTTGTCCGAGCCGACGTCGCGCGGGCACTCCGTTGATCCATCGAAACTGCCGAGAATTCGTGAAGAGGAACAACGTTCTTAAACGTCACTGATCTAAAAATGGCCACTTCTGCTTACTTCACCACCGTTCAAGGAGCGATTCTGCTCATGAACTTGATCATCGCGATCGGCGTGTATCGTGACGCCCGGCGCGTTGAGAGCACCTTGGGCAGTGACGCGCTCAAAATATTCGATCCGGTCGCCTGGGCCGCGCTGTCGTTTTTGGGGAGCTTGTTCGCGCTCTCCATTTACGCCGCGCTGCATCACACGCGGTTGGTGAAAAAGTGACTGTTCGCGACGCCTTTTTATATCACCACCAGATGCCGTTGATCTATCTTGAGACCTCTATTCGGGCACCGCGCAGGCGGGTGTTTGACCTGGCTCGTAGCATCGATGCGCACCAACACACCACAGCCTCAACGCAGGAAACGGCGGTGGCAGGTGTTGTCTCGGGTTTGCTGGGAGCCGGCGAAGAGGTGACGTGGGAGGCCCGGCATTTTGGGGTGAAGCAGCGACTCACCGTGAAGATGACGCGATTGGAGCCTCCGCACTCGTTTCAGGATGTCATGCTTCGGGGTGCGTTCAGTGAAATGCGGCACGAACACCGGTTTGAGGAAAAAAACGGCGGCACGCTGATGATTGATCGGTTTTATTACACCGCTCCGCTCGGGCTCTTGGGCCGGCTGGCGGAGGTTCTTTTCCTGACTCGTTACATGCGTGGATTCCTCGCCACACGAAACTCCATTTTGAAGGAGACGGCTGAATCGGAAGTGTGGCGAAAGTATCTCGATGATAAAGGCGTCTAGCGGTGCCTTGAAAGGCTTGGACCCCGACAGGCTCCGCGGCCGGCGCGGCCCGCCTGAATCGATGGTGGAAATCTTCAAACAAATCCCCTTGTCCGACCCGTCCGTTTGACGCTTGGTGTAAGTTTCCCAATTTCATCCATGTCCGCTTCCATCGAAAACGTCGTCATCATCGGCACCGGTTGCGCCGGCCTCACCGCCGCCATTTACACCGGCCGCGCCAACCTCAACCCGCTCGTCCTCGAGGGCCCGTTGCCCGGCGGCCAGCTCACCACGACGTCCGAAGTCGAAAACTTCCCCGGATTCCCCCACGGCGTGGATGGCTTCCAGCTCACCCAAAACATGCGCGAGCAGGCCACCCGCTTCGGCACGCGTTTTGAGCAGGCGCTCGTCACGTCGGTAGATTTCACCGTCAACCCGCGCAAGCTCGTGCTCGGCGACAAGGTCATCTTCGCCAAGTCCGTCATCATCGCCACCGGCGCCTCGCCGCGCATGACCGGCATCCCCGGTGAAAAGGAACTCTACGGCGGCAAGGGCGTCACCACCTGCGCCACGTGCGACGGTGCGTTCTACCGCAAGATGGAGGTCGCCGTCCTCGGCGGCGGCGACAGCGCGGCCGAAGAAGCCCTCTTCCTCACCCGCTTCGCCAGCAAGGTTTACCTTGTTCACCGCCGCGATTCGTTGCGCGCATCCAAGATCATGGCCGACCGCGCCGTCGCCCACGAAAAAATCCAGATGGTCTGGGACACCGTGCCCGTCGAAGTTCTCGGCGTGCCCGAGGGCTCCGTCAGCGGACTCAAAGTGAAGAACATCAAGACCGGCGCCGAATCCGTCCTGCCCGTCAAAGGCATCTTCGTCGCCATCGGTCACATTCCCAACACCGGTCCGTTCACACCCGCCATCGATGTGGACGAGGGCGGCTACTTCAAGCCCCTCGCCGGCTCCCAGGTGCAGACCAACGTCCCCGGCGTTTATGTCGCAGGCGACTGCTCCGACCACGTCTACCGTCAGGCCATCACCGCCGCCGGCATGGGTTGCCAGGCCGCGATCGAGGCCGAGCGCTGGCTGGCTGAGCACGGCGGATAAGATCGTCGCATACGGCTAAGTGCAGTTAGGCCTATCTTTAGGCTTTTATTGGAAGCCGGTTGCGGGCTGACTTCGGCGCATGGCCGAGTCTTCTCCCGTATCCGCCGAACTCGCCGCGCTGACCGCTGAATGCGCGCGTCTGAAAACCGCGTTGCAGGCCAGCGAGGACCAGCAGCGCATTCTCTTCGACAGCAATCCGCTGCCGGTCTGGGTCTACGACTTCCCCACCCGCGCCTTCCTCGCCGTCAACGAATCCGCCATCCGCACCTACGGCTACTCGCGCGAGGAATTTCTGGGGATGAAGATCCACGAGATCCACCCTCCCTCCGACCTGCCGGCTCTCGAAAAACTCCTGGCCAACATCTCGCAGTCCCTGTCCGCGTCCGGCGTTTGGACCCACCTCAAAAAAGACGGCTCCAAGATGACCATGGAGATTTTCTCCCATGGCATCATTTACAACCGGCACCCCGCCCGTCTCGTCGTCGCCATCGACATCACCGCGCGCGCCGCCGCCGAGGAAAACCTTCGCCGCAGCGAGGAACGCTTCCAGCTCGTCTCCAGCGCCACCAGCGACGCCGTCTGGGACTGGGATCTCGCCACCAACAAGATTTGGTGGAGCGACAGTTTTTGCACCTTGTTCGGCTACTCCCGCGAAGAGATCTCCCCCGAGGTCTCCTGGTGGGCCGACCGCATCCACATGGATGACCGCGAGCGCGCCCACGCCTCCATTCTCACGGCCATCAAAAACCCCTCCGTCACATTTTGGACCGACGAATACCGCTACCTCCGCAAGGACGGCACCTACGCCGTCGTGCAGGATCGCGGCAACGTCATCCGCGAGGCCTCGGGCAGGGGAATCCGCATGGTCGGCGGCATGACCGACATCACCGAGCATAAAAAACTCATGAGCCAATACCTCCGCGCCCAGCGCATGGAGAGCATCGGCACGCTCGCAGGCGGCATCGCCCACGATCTCAACAACGTCCTCTCCCCGATTCTCATGTCGGTGGACTTGCTTCGCTTCAGCATCACCGAACCCACCGCGCTCAAACTCATCACCACCGTCGAGCAAAGCGCCCGTCGCGGCGCCGATCTCGTCCGTCAGGTCCTCACCTTCGCCCGTGGCGCCGAAGGCGGACGCCACGTCGCCATCAAGGTCGAGCATCTCATCAAGGACATCGCCCGCATCGCCGACGAAACATTTCCCCGCGCCATCAAGACCGAGGTCCGCCTCGCCCGCGACCTCTGGGCCGTCACCGGCGACGCCACCCAGCTCCACCAGGTCATCCTCAACCTCGTGGTCAACGCCCGCGACGCCATGCCCGACGGCGGCACCCTCACCCTCTCCGCCGAAAACGTCACCATCGACGACCAATACGCCGCCACCAGCCGCGAGGCCAAGCCCGGCGCCTACCTGTGCACCACCGTTACCGACACCGGCATGGGCATTCCCGCCGACCAGCTCGACCGCATCTTCGAACCCTTCTTCACGACCAAGGAAGTCGGCAAGGGCACCGGCCTCGGCCTCTCCACCGCCCACGCCATCGTCAAAAGCCACCGAGGCTTCATCACCGTTTACAGCGAACTCGGCAAAGGCAGCACGTTTAAGGTTTACCTGCCCACCGATCCCAACCTGCGCTCCACGGTCGTCGCCCCGCACCCGGTTACCGACATCCCGCGCGGACGTGGCGAAACCATTCTCATTATCGACGACGAGGCCCCCATCCTCGCCACCACCCAGCAAACCCTGGAGTCCTTCGGCTACCGCGTGCTCTCCGCGCAGGACGGCGCCGAGGCCATCGCCCTCTACGTCCAAAATCGCGACACCATCGCCGCCGTGATCACCGACATGGTCATGCCCATCATGGACGGCCCCGCGACCATCAACGCCCTCATGCGCGTCAACCCTCAGGTCCTGATCATCGCCGCCAGCGGACTCTACTCCAACGGACGCGTCGCCAAGGCCGCCGGCGCCGGCGTGAAACACTTCCTCCCCAAGCCCTACACGGCCGAGACCCTCCTGATGGCCCTCCGCGACCTCCTGCACACCTGAGTCGTCCCCAAAATGGAGCCCCGACGACCCCGTCGGGGCATCCTTGTCTCCGCCATCACCCACTGACCGGCCCCACCCAACGGCCCCTACTCCCAACCAAAGTGTAACCTAATAGGTTACACTTCCTAGGCGGTTCGGCACCCGTCTCTTTGCCTTTCCGTGCGTTCGCACGCAAAATCCCGGCCTCCGCGCCCCGGTTCGTTTCCTTCTTTAGAATTATTCCAATTACGACTTGCACCTTGGAATCATTCCAATTGGTTGTGCTGTTTTACGACCATGTCCACCCACGCGATTCACTCCGACGCTCTTGCGCAAAAGCTCGCCGACAGCGGCCTGCGCAACACACCCCAGCGCGAAGTGGTGTATGACGCCCTCCTCAAAAAGCGCGATCACCCCACCGCCGACGAGGTCTTCGCCCGCGTGAAGCCCCAGCTTCCCGGCATCTCTCTCGCCACCGTTTACAACTGCCTCGAGACGCTCACCCAATGCGACCTCGTGCGCGCCGTAAACTTCGAGCGCGGTCCCACCCGTTACTGCCCGAATCTTCACCAGCACGCCCACTTCCACGACGAGACCACCGGCGCGACCCACGACATCGAATTGCCCGCCGCGCTCATCGCCAAAATCAAAGCTGTCCTCCCCCCCGGCTACGAAGCCGACGCCCTCGAAATCACCTTCCGCGGCAAACTCCCCGCCCGTTGATCGACTTTTCGACTACTCACTACCCGCTACGCGCTACTCACTACTTTCCTACAAACCATGTCCTCCTCCCTCGAAATCCGTGACCTCGTCGTCGCCCTCACCGCGACCCCTGACAAACCCATCGTCAAAGGCCTCAACCTGACGATCAAAACCGGCGAAGTGCACGCCATCATGGGCCCGAACGGCACCGGCAAGTCCACGCTCTCGAAGGCCATCGCCGGCCACCCCGACTACCAGATCATCAGCGGCGACGTCCTCCTTGACGGCAAATCCATCCTCGAGATGGAGCCCGACGAGCGCGCCCGCGCCGGCCTCTTCCTCGCCTTCCAATATCCCTCCGAGATCCCCGGCGTCTCCATCGCCAACTTCCTCCGCGCCGCCGTCCAGGCCCGCATGGCCGAGGGCGAAGAGCTCGATGCCACCGGCTACTACAAGAAGCTCTACGGCAAAATGGACATGCTCAAAATCGACCGCAAGTTCACCTCCCGTTCCGTGAACGAAGGGTTCTCCGGCGGCGAAAAGAAGCGCTGCGAAATCCTCCAGATGGCCATGCTCGAGCCCTCCTTCTCCCTCATGGACGAGACCGACTCCGGCCTCGACATCGACGCCCTCAAGATCGTCGCCGAAGGCGTCAACGCCATGCGCGGCGACAAGCTCGGCGTCCTTCTCATCACCCACTACCAGCGCCTCCTCGACTACATCGTCCCCGACTTCGTGCACGTCATGTATGACGGCCGCATCGTGAAGTCCGGCGACAAATCCCTCGCCCTCGAACTCGAGGCCAAGGGCTACGACTGGGTCAAGACCGAGCTCGCCGCCACCGCCTGAAACTGAACCAAGGATCCTCCCATGGCTGATATCGACACCCTTCCTCCCGCCGACGAAACCACCGACGTTAATCCCGTCGGCGGCATCGATCAGGCCGTCGGCGACTTCCAATATAAAGTCGACTACGAGTTCGACGCCGGCACCGGCCTCTCCGAAGAGACCGTCCGCTACATCAGCTCCGTCAAAAAGGAAGCTCCGTGGATCCTCGAGTTCCGTCTGAAGGCGCTGAAGACGTTCCTCGACAAGCCCATGCCCACGCACTGGGCCACGACGGACCTCAACAACATCGATTTCAGCAAAATCCGTTACTACCTCTCGCAGGGCCAGAAGCCCAAGCGCACGTGGGACGAGGTCCCTGACGACATCAAGAAGACCTTCGAGCGTCTCGGCATCCCCGAGCAGGAGCGCAAGTTCCTCGCCGGCGTCGAGGCCCAGTTCGACTCCGAGGCCGCGTATTCAAATATCAAGGACATCGTCGCCAAGCAGGGCGTCATCTTCTGCAACTCGACCGAGGCCCTCCGCGAGCACCCCGAGATCTTCAAAAAGTTCTTCGGCAAGGTCATCCCCACCGGTGACAACAAGTTCTCCGCCCTCAACTCCGCCGTGTTCTCCGGCGGCTCGTTCATCTACGTGCCTCCCGGCGTGAAGGTCGCCCAGCCGCTCCAGGCCTACTTCCGCATCAACGCCGAAAACTTCGGCCAGTTCGAGCGCACCCTCATCATCGCCGACGAGGGCTCCGAGGTCGTTTACATGGAAGGCTGCACCGCCCCCAAGTTCTCCACCTCCACGCTCCACTCCGCCGTCGTCGAACTCGTCGCCCTCAAGGGCGCCAAGATCCAATACATCACCGTCCAGAACTGGGCGAACAACGTCTTCAACCTCGTCACCAAGCGCGGCGTCGCCCACGAGGACGCCGAGATCAAGTGGATCGACTGCAACATCGGCAGCCGACTCACCATGAAATACCCCGGCGTCGTCCTGAAGGGCAAACGCGCCCGCGGCGAAGTCATCTCCATCGCCCTCGCCAACGACGGCCAGCACCAGGACACCGGCGCCAAGATGATCCACGCCGCCGACGACACGACTTCCGTCATCGTCGCCAAGTCGATCAGCGTCGGCCAGGGCCGCTCCACCTACCGCGGACAGGTCCACATCCCGAAGCACTTGAAGGGTTGCAAAAACAACACCGAGTGCGACGCGCTGCTGATCAATTCCAACAGCCGCACCGACACGTATCCCGCCATCACCGTGCGCGGCGACACCCACTCTGTGCAGCACGAGGCGTCCGTCTCCAAGGTCAACGAAGAGCAGATTTTCTACATGCAGCAGCGCGGTCTCACCGAGGCACAGGCGATGAGCCTCGCCGTGAACGGTTTTGTGAACGATCTCGTCCGCCAATTCCCCATGGAATACAGCGTCGAGCTCAAGCGCCTCATCGACCTCGAAATGGAAGGCAGTGTCGGCTGATCCAGTCCGTCTACTCGCTACTCACTACACGCTCCTCGCTACTTCCCTAGCCCATGTCCGCTCCCGCTCTTTCCGCCACGCCCTTCACCGGCCTCGATTCCTCCCGTTTCGCCACCCACCTCTCGCAGCGCAGCTACCTGCCTGCCTGGTGGCTCGAAACCAAGAAGGCCGCCTGGAACCAGTTCAACGCCCTCCCGATGCCTTCGCGCACCGACGAAACCTGGCGCTTCTCCAGCCTCTCCACGCTCGACCTCGACGGTTTCGAACTCCCCGAGGACGCCTCGCAGCACATCCCGAATCTCTCTGACTTCTCGCACGCCGCCGAGATCATCTTCTCCAACCGCCAGCTCGTCGCCCGCAGCGCTGTCCCCGCCGATCTCCTCGCCAAGGGCGTGATCTTCGCCCCGCTCGACGAAGCCCTCACCCAGCACGGCGACCTCGTTAAAAAATATTTTCAAAAACTCCCCGCCAACCTCGGCTCGGAGAAATTCGTCGCCCTCAACACCGCGTTCACCGGCGCCGGCGCCCTCCTCTACGTCCCCAAAGGCGTCGAGATCGCCCTGCCCTTCGTCGTCCAGCACACGCTGTCCGGCGCGAACAAGGCCACCTTCCCCCACACGATCGTCGTCCTCGAAGACAACGCCAAGGCCACCCTCGTCGAGTTCTTCGTCTCCGCCGACAAATCCCGCCACCTCGCCAGCGGCGTGAACGACCTCCACGCCGGCCCCGGCGCGCAGCTCACCTACGTCGGCGCGCAAAACTGGTCCGCCGACACCCTCGCGTTCCAGACCAACTCCATCGTCGCCGAACGCGACGCGAAGGTCCTCTCACTCAACGTCCACCTCGGCGGACGCCAGGCGCGCCACGAATCACACTCCCGCCTTCTCGGCCCCGGCGCGCACTCGGAGATGCTCGCCCTCACCGTCGCCACCGGCGACCACGAGTTCGACCAGCGCACGCTCCAGACGCACGTCTCGCCCAACACCACGTCGAACCTCCTCTACAAAAACGCGCTCCTCGACACCGCGACGACGATCTTCTCCGGCCTCATCATCGTCGAACCCGACGCGCAGAAGACCGACGCCTACCAGAAGAACCGCAACCTGCTCCTCTCCGACGAAGCCGAGGCCCACAGCCTGCCCGGTCTGGAGATTCAGGCCAACGACGTCCGTTGCAGCCACGGCAGCACCAGTTCCCGCATCGAGCCCGAGCAAGAGTTCTACCTCCAGGCCCGCGGCATCAAACCCGAAGCCGCCAAACAGATGCTCGTCTTCGCCTTCTTCGAAGAAGTCCTCAACAAACTCGAAAACGAAGACCTCCACGC
>DATHXF010000073.1:0-27536 GCA_035459785.1 Rariglobus sp.
GTGGAGCCGTCCACCCAGGAACCCTCGATCAAAAGTTCCCGTGGATGTGCAGGGATACCGGTGCTTCCATGCAACATCAGCGATATGATGGTTTCGCAGGCGGCCCGTCCTATCTCCAGGGGGTTTTGGTCAATGCCGGCATCCGCATTGCCATCGTGCACGCTGAACACGGCCAGCCCCAAGTCACGCGGTATGCGCAGCCCGAGTGACCGCAACATGCCCGGCACCTCCTGCATGTTGGTCAGCACCGCATCGGGTCGCTCCTTCTTTAGCCAGACGCCCAGCCGGTCCGTGTTGCCCCCGGCTATATCCGCCTCCGAAAGACAGAAATGGGGCACCTGACACTTGCGGGGCAGATCCACCTGCGCACGCAGAACGCCGCTCAAAAAAAGCGTGTGACTGCGTCCGTATTCGCTGGTGACAAATCCGATGCGGACGTATCCGCGCTCCGCCATTTTCGCCATGGCGAGCATCGCATTATACACATGGGCGCTGGTCACCAGACTCGTGCGCAGGCTGGTGTGGGAATGGCCGAATTTCACCACGGCAAACCGACTCCAATCAAACTCGCCGAGTGCGCTGGAAAACGTGCTTTGCGGCGGCGGCACGAGCACGCCCTTGATGTTGCGTGCATACATAATCTGCTGGATGCGCGCGATGGACATCCTGGGCGACGGCGCAAACGGTTCCAACCGGTAGCCATGCTTCTCGGCCACTTCTTTGGCACCCTCCCAATAGGCGTGAAACTCCTTGCGCGTATGCATTGTCTCCGGGGGATTCCAGCAACAGAGCCAAGCCAAGGCTGCCCGCACCTCCTTCGCCCGACTCGTGAGACGATAGGAACTGAGCGCCTGCAACATCGGGTCGGGGCGATAGCCCATGCGCGCAGCCTCATCGCAGATGCGCTTTCTCAATTCCGGTGAAACGCGCTGCACGCCGCGCAACGCATAGGACACGGTGACATGGGAAATCTTCAGCCGGCGGGCAATATCCCTAAGCGTCACCCGACGACGCGGATTTGAATCAGAGGCATCCACGGAGCTAGGAGGCATAGCCACGTAGGCTGGGTCCATGCCGATGAGTCACAATAAAATTACGATGTCATCGTTGCCCTCATGGCCTGCCTGCAAGATGTCTATATTTCGGCCCGGCCGGTCGGGTTTATTTGGACAACGTTGGCTGCGCGGCTAAGAGGTGGGGCGTGTTTAAACCCCATCACTGGTTGTTGCTCTTGTTGATGGTTTTGTTTCCCCGGGTGGCATTCTCGGCGGTGGATCCATTGCCGGTGGAGGTGAACACGACTCCCGTATCGGCAGATTATGTTTTGCGCACCTGGGGCGTGGACGAGGGATTACCCAGCAACCGGGTAATGAGCCTCACGCAGACACCCGATGGTTATCTCTGGGTGGCGACGCAGGGCGGGTTGGCGCGGTTCGACGGCGTGAGGCTCACGACATTTCACAGTGAGGTCACTCCGGGACTGGAATCGGATCGCGTTACGGCGGTGTTCACCGCTCGTGATGGCAACCTGTGGGTGGGCATGGACGGCGGAGCGGTGGTCCGGAGGGTGGACGGTCGATTCCAAACGATCACGCCGGGCGAGGAGCGGGCCGGACCCGCGATCTCGTTTGCCCAGGACGCCTCGGGAGCGGTCTGGTTTGGATATGAGAAGCCGACCAAGGTAGTCCGCTGGCTGGATGGTCAGCTCACCCCCTACACCGTGCAGGATGGGATACTCGGAGGGTCCCATCAGCATGAAGTGTGTTCCACGGCCAACGGAACGATCTGGTATGCCAACACGGCCGGCTGCGGGCGTTTTGACGGGAAGCGGTTCCAGTCGATCGATCCGGCGGCGGGCGGGCATGCTCATCTTGCGCGGGCCGGGGATGGAGGGATGTGGGCGAAACGCGGGAATCGGCTGGTGCGCTATCACCCCGATGGATCGTCGGAAACCAAGGCGGATGTAAGCGCGTTATCCGTGCATGTGATGATGGAAGACTCGTCGGGAAATCTGTGGGTGGGCACGAACAATGCCGGCTTGCTTCGGTTCAAGAACGGTCACTGGGAGAAGGTCCCGGTGGAGGGAGGCGCGGTATCGGCTCTCCTTGAAGATCGAGAGGGAAACCTGTGGGTGGGATTGCGGGCGGGCGGGATCATCCGGCTACATGCGCGTCGGTTTTACCTGCGGCAGATCAAGGATGGATTGCTCGACAACGACACCAGTTCCGTATGCGCGGACAATGAGGGGCGGCTCTGGCTGGCCGGGCGCAGCCACATGCTGGTGCGTGCAACCGACGCGACCAATCGCTCGTTCACCCAACCGGAGGGCTTGCCGGATTGGGTGAGGGGCACCATCGCGGTCCATCCCGATCCGTCCGGTGGAGTTTGGTTTGGCACCAGCACCGGCCTGTTACGCTACTCTGCGGGGAGTTTCATCCGCGAGTCCTTGCGTGATCCCGTGACTGCGCTGCTGGCGGACCGGACCGGGGCTTTATGGGCGGCGACCATCAAGGGTCCGCTCGTCCGTCATCAGGCCGGGCAGGACCTTCGGATGCCGGAAGCCGGTGGATTAACCCATGTGCTTGCCTTGGCCGAAGATTCGGCCGGACGTATCTGGGCGGGAACCGAGGACGGCTTGGTATTCCAGAAATCAGCGGAGCACTTTGTCCCGGTGCCGTTGCCGGGAGCCAAACCCGGCAACCTTGTTCAGTTCATCGTTCCAGACGGTCCGGACACGGTTTGGATCGGTGCGTGGGGAGGAGGGCTCTATCGCTGGCGGGAGGGTCGGGTCGATCGGTTGCCAAGCGGAGCGGGCCTGCCAATGGACGACCTGCGCTCTTTGCATATTACGGCGGAGGGGGATTTTTGGGTGGGCACGTCACGGGGCCTGTTGCGGGTGGCCCGGGACGAGATCGAACCGGTGATGGACGGTCGTGTGCCTTCCCTGCACTGCATCGCCTACGGGCGGGACGACGGGCTGCCTTCGATCGAATTTTCCCAAGGGTTCCGTAACGCCACAACCACAACGCCCGATGGTCATCTCTGGTTTGGCACCATCCAAGGAGCGTTGGAAATCACGTCCGAAGAAAAAACCTCACGTATCACCGAACCCTTGCCAGTCTTGATTGAAACGGTGCGGGTGGGCGAGCGGGCGATGGACTTTGACGGAGAATCAAATCTGTTGATACCTCCGCGTTCGGGTCCACTGGAAATCCGCTACACGCTGGCTCAGTTGAGTTCCTCGGAGCGTGTTCGGTTTCGCTATCGTTTGACCGGCATGCGGGGCGCCGAGTGGATCGGTGCTGATCGCCAAAGAACGGCCCTGTTTACCTATCTGCCGCCGGGCGATTATCGGTTTGAGGTCGCTGCCGCTGGGGCGGACGGACTGTGGTTGCCAAGGACGACATCGTTTGCCTTTACCGTGCGCGCCGCGTGGTGGGAGACGAGTTGGTTCCGCTCGGGTGTCGGACTGCTTGGCGCGCTGGCGTTGGCGGCGTTGGTGAAGTTCGCGGTGAAGCGCCGGATGCGCGCACGGATGCGCAGGCTGGAACAGGAGAATGCGCTGGAGCGGGAGCGCACCCGCATCGCGCGCGACATTCACGACGAGCTGGGAGCCAACCTCACCCAGATCGCCGGGATGGGCGAACTGGCCCGGATTGATCCGCCCGGTGCGATTGCGGGGCACATCGACGGGATCGTCTCGATCGCGCGCGGCACGGTGAGCTCGCTTGACGAGATCGTGTGGGCGATCAATCCGCGCTACGATACGCTCTTCGCGTTGGTCGAATACCTCGGGAAATTTGCGGTGGAGTTTTTGGCGTCGGCCGGGATCGCCTGCGAGATCGACAGCCCCGCGGATATGCCTGCGCGCCCGCTGGGCTCCAGTGTGCGCCATGACCTGTTCGTCGTGGTGAAGGAGACGCTTAATAACGTGGTCAAGCACGCGGGTGCGCGCGCCGTTAAGTTGAAAATCGAGGTGGCGGACGGCGTGTTGCGCGTCGTCGTGTCCGATGATGGCCGCGGCTTTGTTGTCGGGAGCGAGCCGGAGGATGCCAACGGCCTCTGCAACCTGCGTGAACGCATGGCGGAGGCCGGCGGCGCCTACCGGATCGACAGCCAGATAGGAGCGGGAACCCGGGTCACCGTGGAATTACCCTTTACCTGAGGGGATGGCGCGTCGATTAAAAGGACCACCCCATGATTCGCGTTTGTTTAGTCGAGGATCACCGCGTCACTCGCGAGGTTTACCAAAAGCTTTTGGACCACGCGCCGGAGCTGTCGTTTCTGGGTGCCTACGCGAACGCGGAGCAGGCCGAGCGCGAGATCGCGCGGCAGCAACCCGACGTGGTGCTGATGGACATCAACCTGCCCGGGCGCAGTGGCATCGAGTGCGTCGCCCGGCTCAAGCGGGATCATCCGAAGATCGAGTTCGTGATGCTCACGACCTACGACGACACGGATATGATTTTCAATGCGCTGCGCGCCGGCGCGAGTGGCTACCTGCTCAAGCGCGCCACGCCGGGCGAGTTGATCAACGCGATCAAGGAGGTGCGGGGAGGCGGCTCGCCGATGTCCGTCGAGATCGCGCGCCGGGTGGTTTCCCATTTCCATCAGATTCGCCAGCCTGCGAACGAACTGGAGACGCTCACCAACCGTGAGCAGGAGATCCTCGGCCTGCTGGCCAAGGGGCTCGCCTACAAACAGATCGCAGGAGAGCTCGGCATCAGTCCCGGCACGGTGCAGACGCACCTGCACAAAATCTACGGCAAGCTGCACGTGCAGTCGCGCACCGAGGCGGTGGTGAAGTTTCTCGGACGATAAAACGCCTCTCGGGTTATAAAAAGAGGCGTTTGGTCGCCTCGCGTGGATTCGTCCTGCCGGTCCTTCGGGCGGTATGCGGCTCCGCGGGGCTCGGGTCATAAATATACACCGAACGGTGTATATCGGTCAGCGCGCGATGATGGTTTAATAGGGGCCTCCGACCATGCCCCTTTTCTACCCAGCCACTCCGATGTCCTCCCGTCACCCCACCCCTTCTATGCCCCTCATGAAAAAGACCCCCTCGCGCCGTCACTACTCGCAGGTTTTGGCCGCGACACTTATGGCCGCCATGCTGGCGGCGGCTTCCACTGCCCATGCGACCCCCTATTATTGGGATACCAATGCGGTGGACGGCTTCACCTCCGAAACGGGTGCTTGGGACGGAACCAATACCTTTTGGAACACGGACTCCACGGGCGCAACGACCGGCACCTTTGTGGCTGCGCCGACTTCGGCGGATGACCTGAACATCTCGGGCGGCACCACCGGCACCGTTACGATCACGGGCACGGGAACGGGCAGTAGCCTGACGCTCAGCAACAATGTCATCACGGGCATCACCGGCGGCACACTGGCTCTCGGCGGCACGGGTGCGAGCAGCGGTTTGTTCATCACCTCGGCGGACAATGCGGCGACTAATGTCTCGAGCGCGCTGACCCTCAACAACGCGGCGGTCACCATTCAGAACGCGGGCACGGGCGTGCTTACCCTCAGCGGCGGCATCACCGGTGCGCAAAATCTCACCCTCAAAAATAACAGCACCAACGCCGCTGGTATCACCATCTCTACGACCAGCCTTAACAACACCGGCACGGTTACTAACTCCGGCACCGGCACTGGCGGTGTCACGATCAGCTCTGTCATCGGCACCAACGTCACCGGCGTTACCCAAAGCAGCGCGACCTCGGCTCTGACACTCTCCGGCGCGAACAGCTACACCGGCGCGACGACAATCACCGCCGGCACCCTCAGCGTTGCCTCACTGGCGGACGGTGGGAGCAATAGCGGCATCGGTGCTTCGACCAATGTTGCCGGAAACCTCATTCTCAACGGCGGCACACTCAAATACACAGGTGCGGCAGTCAGCACGGACCGCCTTTTCTCGTTGCAGTCCAGCAGCACGATTGACGCCTCGGGCGCATCGAACGCGGCGGTAAACTTTACGAACACCGGCTCGATGGGCTTCAATGGCGGCACGGCGGCCAAGACCCTGACGCTGACGGGCAGCAGCACGGGGGCCAACACCATTGCAGCGGTTATTGGTAACAATACGGGGAATACAAGCGTTACCAAGACCGGCACGGGCACCTGGGTGCTCACCGGTGCGAACACCTACAGCGGCGGCACGTCGATCAGCCCTGGGGGCACGCTTTCCGCCGGGAATAACGCGGCCTTCGGGACCGGGGCAGTGGCCTTCGCAAGCGGCAACACGGCCGTGGTGGCGAACACCACCAACGTCACCCTGGCGAACAACTTCACCGCCACAGGCGCCTTCGGCAACTTCAACGCGTCGGGTGGCACCATGACCATCAATGGAAACTTTTCAGGCACTCAGCAATTGAATCTGACTCCGACCAACAAGATCACCTTTGCCGGGACAAACACTCTTGTGTCGGGGTTCGGCGGCCAAGGCCTGAATATCGGCGCCGGAGCTGGCGGCGTGGACATCACCGGATCGTTCACGGTCAGCGGCGCATCGACGGCCTCAAGTGGTGGCTACCTTCTCATCGCCGGCACGGCTGTGTCGGTGAAAACCGGCGGCACGCTGACCATCAACGGCACCACCAACGCGACCAAAGCCAGCGTCATCGTCAGCAACAGCGCGGCAACCGGCACGCTCTCGCTTGACGGCGGCACGCTGGGCATCGGTGGCAACGTGGGCACCATAGTGGGGGGCAGCGGTGCCGGCTCCACGGGCGTTCTGACGATCAACACAGGAACTGCCACCATCACCAGCGGCAGCGCGACGGCCACGGACGTGCGTTCCTACATCGCCATAGGGCGAGACACGGCGACCGGCACGATCAACCTCAATGGCGGCACTCTCGCCACCGGTCGTAACTTCGTCCGCGACGGCAACGGCACTGCTGATGCGACTGGCACGGCGAACTTCAACTTCGCTGGCGGCACGCTGAAGGCGCTGGCCAACCAGACCGACTGGTTGAACACCGCAACGATCAACACCAACCAACTGGCGCTCACATCGGTGACGGCAACCAATACCTCGACCATCGATGCCGGCGGCTTCTCCGTAGCCATCAACAGCGCCATCAGTGGCACCGGCGGCTTCAACATTACTAACAGCACAGGCACGGGCACGGTGACCTTCGGCGGCGCGAACACCTACAACGGCGGGACCACCGTGACCGCAGGCACTTTGGCGACCGGTTCCACTGGCACGTTCGGTGCGGGCAATGTCTCCGTGATCGCGGGCGCTGCGCTCACGTTTGGCAACAACACCTCCATCGCGGACCTTTCCACCCTTTTCTTCGCCAAGAACGCGACCGCTGGCAGCATCAACCTCGCCTTCACTGGGGTTGAAACGGTCGGGCTCGTTTTTGATTCCGCCTCTTCAACCTACCTCGACGGCGGCACCTATACTGCCAGCGAATTGAACACGTTACTTGCGTCAATGGGTGGTAACGCGGTGTTTACCGGCACCGGCTCTCTGAGCTTCGCCTCCGCCGTCCCCGAGCCCTCCACCTACGCCACCCTTGCCGGTGTGTTTGCACTCGGCGCCGTGATCACCCGTCGTCGCAGTCGCTAAGCCTGAGCGATCACGTTCCGTAGCTAAACCGTCGTGCGACCAAGGGGAGGGGGCTAACGCCATTCCCTCCCCTTTTTTTGGCAATCATTCTCTTGGCACCCCGTGCCGTCCGACCACCGGTGCCCGCAGTTTTGATGCTCGGCTTAATGCTCTGCCCCACTCCCACCCTCTGATCCCCCTATGAGCGATAAGTATTCCAATGGTCTGCAATGGGAGAATCTGACCCTCAAGGTGATTGATCTCGTCTGCACCCTCAGCGAAGTGACGGGCGCGTTGCCCGGCGCTTGGAGGCCGGTGTTGCCCAGCGCACCCCGGGAGACTTCGGATGCATGGCAGCAGATTGAGGGCGGCTATCGTGGCCGTATCCACGAGGCGGCGCGCGCGTTGATAAAGACGGCGCGTGTGCCTGACCCGACGCCGGAGATCGTGTATTTCCTCGGCCTCCGTCTCCAGGCCGCACTCAACCATGTCGAGGCAATGTGCGTCATCAAAGACGAGCGGCCAGTGAGCCTGTGGGCATTCCCGGCGATCCCGCTGGACGAAGTCATTGAGTGGTTGCTGACCGATTGGGCCGACGATCACGCCATCATGATCGCTTTTCCGGAAATGGACGCACCTCGCGCCCGGCGCACGCCCGATTCCCCTCTCCTCGCCCCGTCCTTTTAACAAAGCGCCACCATGCCTGCTCGTCTCAGTCCCATCCGTCGCCCGGGTGGCCGTCGGCATGATCGGACCGATCAACGCGGCTTCGCGCTGTTGATCACGATCACGCTCCTGGCCTTCCTCGTGTTGTTGCTCGTCTCGCTTGCCAGTCTCACGCGCGTCGAAACCCAGGTCGCCGGCAACAACCAGCAGATCGCCCAGGCCCGCCAAAACGCGCTGATGGCGCTCAACGTTGCCCTCGGCCAACTCCAGAAATACGCCGGCACCGACCAGCGCGTGACCGCGAGGGCAGACGTGAAGACGAATTATGCCGGCGGTCCGGTGGCGACCGATGCGGAGTCTTCGTCCGCGTATGTCGATTTCTGGAAGACTCGCAGTCGCAGTTGGACGGGGATCTGGGGAAATACGGCGACCAGCATAGGCTACTCCCTTCTGCCAAGTCAGATAACAGCCCCGGGCAACACGCCTACGTTGATCGGATGGTTGGTGAGCGGCAACGAGGGCGGGACGTTCACGCTCGGTGGGGCCGGGCAGACGATGTCTCCCTCAACGCCCAAATTTACGCCCGACATGCTGGTAACGGGACTGTCGAGCGGGCTTGATCCGCGCACCGCCGCGTTGACTTTTCCGGTGGCTAACGCAGCGGCGGGAACAAGCACGACCGACGGGGTATTGCTGGTCGGTCCAGGGTCCACCTCGGGAGGATCGGCCACCGATCTGGCGCAGAACTACGTGGTGGCTCCGTTGGTGGACATCCAAGTGCAGGCCAACTTGGTGCCGGGCCTCTCCGGTGCCACCGCCACATCCATCGGCCGCTATGCCTACTGGGTGGGCGACGAAGGGGTGAAGGCCCGGGTCAATGTGCGCGACAGCTATCTCCAGCAGACGATTCCGGCCGACCAGACAGCCTACCAGCCTTACAGCTTCATCACGGCTCAGCGCTCCGCCGCCGAGCTGATCAACTACGATTCGGCCAACACGCTGCAGCTTACGGATTATCCGGCGCCGTCCGCCTCGTCGGCCGTCGATAGGCTGTTTTCATCCAGCCAGCTGCCCCTTCTGGGCGGCACCGCCGGAGCGCAAACCAACCTGCGGAGCGCCAGCCGGAGCCGGTTCCACGATCTGACGACCGCGAGCTATGGCGTATTGGCCGACACCTACGCGGGCGGTTTGAAAAAAGACATCACTGCGGATATCGCCGACACCACGACCACCGCGGTCGGCAATCGCCCGGCGGACACCGATCCCCTTTTCCCCAGGCAAAACGCCACGGATCACGTTCCCACGTGGGGCCAGCTCCGTGCGTTTCCCCGCACCAATCCTTCCGGCGGCGGGTTGAACCCATCGCTTCCGACCACCACCTCGCCGGGCATCTATCCGGTCATCAATATGGCCGGCCTCGGCTTCGACTTCTTCCTGGACAACTCGAACAACCTCCAGGTGGCGATGTATCCCTGTTTGATATTGTGGAATCCTTATTCCACCACGATCAAGGCAACCAACTACGAGCTTGGCTTCCGCATCCAAAACGGAGGCCAGATACTGTTGCAAACGGCCCCGGCTGCGGCCGGCCCGTTCACGACCGCCGCCACGCTCAACTTGTCCACCGGCCAGCTCTATTCTGGCACCGCCGCCGGCTCCGCCGGGTTCGTCCGCTTCCCCGTGCAAGTCCAGGACATCCCTCCGGGCGAATGCCACATCTACTGCTTGAGCCCGGGCGCTTCGGGCGCAGCCTATAGCGCGGGCAACAACCTCATGGCCCGTGCGGCCAGCTCGGGGCCTCTTGGTCTCTCCAATTATGTGACGTTGACGACGTCCGCCCTATCGCTCTCGGCGGCGACCGTCGGCACTGACTTTTTCAGGGCGATCATTTCGACCGCGGCCGGCACGGGGATTTCCACCGGCTCAGACTCGCTCGTCGCAGTGCTGGGCCAGCCCGGAACGGTGACAGGCATCACCTCCACCACGGGTTGGTATCAGGCCGTGCTCGACGCCCACCCGGGGCGGCGGGGCGACAACGTTAAAGTCATCACCCAGTTAGCTACCATGCCCCCAAGCACCTCCGCCTCGACCTCGGCCCTGCGGCTGATCGCCACGATGGAGTTTGGCGGTGGATTTAACAGCAACGTCGGCTGGATGGGTCCGTTGGGCAGCGGCCGCCAGCGCTGGCTGGTCATGTCCGACGTTCGCGCCCCGATGGTCCGCAATAGCAGCGTGGAAAATGGGAATACGCGCGGGAACACCCTCTTCGGCGCGGTGTTCGAACTGGACGACCCTTCGCCGCCGACAGGTTGGGGCCTGCTCCTCCCTTGGGCGGGGCGCACGTTAGGCTACCTCACGGGCATCGGTCGCAATCAAGAGGCCTACTCGGGGAGCTACCGGCCTTCGATTTTGTTCGACGTGCCGGCCTCGAGCGACCGGCTGCTCTCCATCGGACAATTCCAGAACGCCCACCTTAGTTTCTACGGCTTCCATGGTAACTACCTGTTTGGAAACTCTTGGGCCGATGTGCGCATCCCGCGCGCTCAACACATCGTCAGTGATGGCAGCCGTTACGTGTATCCCGACTTCGGCACGACCACCCGCGAGCCGCTCTACGATCTCTCCTGGCATCTCAACCGCGCGCTTTGGGACAAATACTTCGTGTCCGGAATGCCCTCCACCTGGACCGCCGCCGATGTTGCCTCCGAACGCGCCCTTCCCAACGGGCGCATGACCTATGTTCGCCGTAACGGCGCCACCCCGGCGCTTTCGGAAATCCAGTATTCTAGCGGCACCAACACCGCCTACGACCGCACCGCAGCCAACCTTCTCGTCAAGGGCGCGTTCAACATCAACTCCACCTCGGAGCAGGCGTGGCGCGCCCTGCTGGCGGGCACCTACCAGCTTCCGGCCAACACCGCCTACGCCGATGCCGGCGACAATGTGGGCGTGATCGCCCCCATTCCCCGCTTCAGCAGCAATCTCAGCCAGCCTGCCTACCCGTCCACGGGGATCAACACGATGACGGGTTCGGGGACCTACTTGGGCAACCGCGGCCTGCTACTCACCGGCGCGACGACCCCGCCCTCCGGCGGTCCGGCCAAAACCGTGCCCGACATCGTCAACGAACTCGCCCGCACCCTCGTCAACGAAGTTCGCACCCGCGGCCCCTTCATGTCCTTGTCCGACTTCGTCAACCGCCGCGTCGCGGCCGGCGACACCGGCATACGCGGCACGCTTCAGGCGGCAATCGATAAGATGACTGGTGGCACCGGCGCGGAAGTTAACCCTACTTCCTCGGCCGGGACACTTATCTTCAGCGCGGATAAGCCTGTGGGTGCTTGGGACACCGAACACTACCTCGGTGGTGCCCTCACAGATACCAACGCCGCCTACCGCAGCCGTGCCGCAGTTGCTCCCAAGTTCCTCACCCAGGCCGACCTGCTTTCGACACTCGGCCCGGCGCTTTCCGCACGCTCCGACACGTTCCGCATCCGCACTTACGGCGACGTAAAAAATCCCGTCACCGGCGAAATCACCGGCCGCGCCTGGTGCGAAGCCATCGTGCAACGCATGCCCGATTATTTGAACGCCAGCGCCGATCCGGCCGAGACCCCGCAGGCGTCCCTGACCGACTCCAACAATAGCAGGCTCGGACGCCGTTTCACCATCGTCAGCTTCCGCTGGCTTGCCCCTTCAGATATATGAAAAAACTTATTTTCTCCCTGGTCGCGTTCTTGATCGCGCTGCCTGCGTCGGCCCAACCCGACGCCGCTCAGATCCGCACCTTTCGGCTGACCGCCACAGGGGGCGTATATACCGATCTTTTTTATGACGTGAAGGGGAACAAGACGGCCGTTTTTGCCGGGATGAAGGGCCTTTCAACCCCCTACGCCTGTCCGACGGGCGGGACGCTTTCCTTTTATCGAGAGGTGCCGCCCCCGCCAGACTCCCCTCCCAATACCAAGCCGACCAAACAGGTGGTGGCCGAAGTCACGCTTCCGGTGGCCTACAAGCAAAGCATCGTCGTGCTGGCCCCCGCACCCACGCCCGCACCCACTCCCGTCCCCGCCGCTGCCGATGCCCCTGCTCCTCTGCCGATCATCGGTGTAGCCATCGAGGAACTGCCCAAGGAGCACACGATCGGGACTTTTCGGGTGATAAACCTCTCGACGCATCCCGTCGCGTTTGCCTTGGGAGACAACGTCGTTCCCCTCGCCCCCCAAGCTTCGAGCATCGTGCCCTTTTCTCCGGGGCCCACCGACGTAAAGGTAGCGGTGCGCGTCGGCAATCCCTGGCGCCGCGTTCACTACAGCGAACGCCGGCTCGACGCCAATCTTCGCGCCTACTGCGTCGTGATCGACAGCAAGTCCGACGACGAATTCACCCCTCCTGCCCAAGCGCTGCTGTTGCTCGACTACGTCCGCACGCCCGCGCCGCGGTAAGTGACCGACCATGCTGTTCGCACATCCGCCGGACGCTAGTCCGGCAACGGCACCTCCTTTTGGCATCTCGATTTCATGTCCCGTTTCCTTCTGCGTTCCTTCTCCTTGATCTTCGTTTCCCTCGCCGCCTCCGGCCAGGGTGCCCCCGCGCAGCAAACAAACGTCCTCTGGTATGCCCAGCCCGCCCGATCGTGGATGACCGAGGCGCTGCCGATCGGCAACGGCTCCCTCGGCGGCATGCTCTTCGGGCTCACCAGCACCGAGCGCATTCAATTCAACGCAAACACCCTCTGGACAGGTGATGAGAAGAACATCGGTGCGTATCAGGCTTTTGGTGACGTTTTCATCCAGCTAAACCACGCGAACCCTACCGGCTACCGACGCGAACTCGACCTCGACCGCGCGGTGCAACGCGTCAGCTACACCAGCGCCGGCGTGAATTATCTGCGCACCGCCTTCGCCAGCCATCCGGCCAAGGTCATGGTCGTGCATCTTTCCGCCGAAAAGGCCGGAGCCTACACCGGCCGCCTCTGGCTCACCGACATGCATGACGCCAAAATCACGGCCGCAGGCAACCGCTTGACCGCGTCCGGCCGCCTCGGGAAAGACGGTCTCGACTATGAATCGCAAGTCCTCGTGCTGAACTCCGGCGGGCGCGTCCGCATCGAGACGACTTCATCTCCCGCAACCGGCGCCACTCCGCTGGCCGGCGTCCCTGGCACGGAGAAAACCAAGCTCCCCGCCACCTGTTTGGTTTTCGAAGGCTGCTCCAGTCTTACCTTGGTTATCGCCGCCGATACCAACTACCTCGCGGATCGCGCCCAAGCCTGGCGCGGCCCGGCCCCGCATGCCGCCCTGACCCAACGCGTGGAAGCCGCAGCCAGGCAATCCGTGAAGACGCTCTTCGACGAACATGTCGCCGACTACCAGTCGTTGTTCAATCGTTTCCGGCTCGACCTCGGCACCACCGCGTCCGACCTCGCCGCCAAGCCCACCGACCAGCGCCTGCTCGCATACACGAAGGAGAAGACCACCGACCCCGAGTTGGAGAAACTCTTCGTCCAATACGGTCGCTACCTGCTCATCAGCAGTTCGCGCGGCGGCTTGCCCGCCAACCTGCAAGGCCTCTGGAACGATTCCAACCGCCCTCCGTGGCTCTGCGATTATCACTCCAACATCAATGTGCAGATGAACTACTGGCCCGCCGAGCCGACGAATCTCAGCGAATGCCACCTGCCGTTTTTTAATTACGTGGAAAGTCAGCAGGAGGTTTATCGTCTGCGAACCCGCGAGGAGAAGGATTACGGACCGAGCACGCGCGGCTGGACCGTGCGCACCGCCAACGGCGTGTTTGGCGCCGGCAGTTATCTGTGGAATCCGCCCGGCAGCGCTTGGTATGCGCAGCACTTTTGGGAGCATTACGCGTTCACCCAGGACCGCGACTATCTCGCGAAGACCGCCTATCCGATGCTCAAGGAAATCTGCGAATTTTGGGAGGACACGCTTGTCACCCGTCCCGACGGCACCGTCGTCGCGCCCAAGGGCTGGTCGCCCGAGCACGGTCCCATCGAACCCGGCGTCACCTACGACCAGCAGATCGTCCACGACCTCTTCACCAATTACATCGAGGCGGCCGACATTTTGAAAATCGACCGCCCCTTCCGCGACAAGATCGCCGGGCTGCGCGAAAAGCTACTCAAGCCCAAGATCGGCCGCTGGGGCCAGCTGCAGGAATGGGAAACCGACCGGGACGACCCCAAGGACATCCACCGCCACGTTTCCCACCTCTTCGCCCTCTACCCGGGCAGGCAGATCTCACTGGCCACGCCCGAGCTCCTGGAGGCCGCGAAGGTTTCCCTCAACGCCCGCGGCGACGGCGGCACCGGCTGGGGTCGTGCGTGGAAAATTAATTTCTGGGCGCGCTTCCAGGACGGCGACCACGCCTACCGCTTGCTCCGCGCTTTGATCCGGCACACCACCAACACCGGCACCGACATGGTCAACGGCGGCGGCGTGTATCCAAATTTATTGGACGCTCACCCGCCCTTCCAGATCGACGGCAACCTCGGCGCCACCGCCGGCGTCGCCGAGATGCTGGTGCAGTCGCAGACGGGCGAGCTCCATCTCCTGCCCGCGTTGCCCAAGGCCTGGCCGGCCGGCTCGGTGTCGGGCCTGCGCGCCCGTGGCGGGTTTGAAGTCGATCTCGTTTGGGCGAATGGAGTGCTCTCGTCCGCCAAGATTCAGTCGCTGGCCGGCGAGCCGCTCAAGATTCGTCTCGGTGAGCGCGTCATCGAGCTGCCGACGCGCCGCGGCGAATCCTACCGATTCGGTCCCAATCTCAGTCGTGTCCAATAATGGATTTCATGAAATTCCGCCGCTCACTCTTCACGCTCATGCTCCTCGGGTTCGCCGCGACGAGCACCTTCGCGGCGAACGCAGGGCCGGGTAAATTCCGTCCCGGCGAACTGTGGCCGGACGACAAGGGCGTCCCCATCAACGCGCACGGCGGCGGCATCGTGTTGCACGACGGTGTTTATTACTGGTTCGGCGAGCACAAGGTCGAAGGCGACGCGGGCAACTACGCCCAGGTGGGCGTGCATGTTTACAGCTCCCGGGATTTGGTTAATTGGCGGGACGGTGGGATCGCGCTGGCCGTGTCGGACGACCTCAAGAGCGAGATCGTGAAGGGCTGCATCATCGAACGCCCCAAGGTCATCTACAACGCGAAGACCAAGACCTTCGTGATGTGGTTTCACCTGGAATTGAAGGGCCAGGTTTACCGGTCGGCCCGCGTCGGCCTGGCCGTCAGCGACAAGGCGACCGGCCCCTTTAAATACGCGGGGTCCTTCCGCCCGAACCAAGGCGTCCTGCCGCTCGGTTTCGACGCGGGCGCCGCGCCCGATCCCGCGCGGCTCAAGGACAAGAACAAGAAAAGGTGGAACGAAGCCGTCGTGGCCGGCGATGTGGTGTGGCGCGATTTGGAGCGCGGCCAGATGTCCCGCGATATGACGCTCTTCGTCGATGACGACCGCAAGGGCTACCTGCTGAGCTCCGGCGAGGACAACCTGACGCTCCACCTTCACGAGTTGACGGACGACTATCGCGGTTTCACCGGCAAGTGGACGCGCATCTTCCCCAATGCCTCCAACGAGGCTCCCGCACTCTTCAAGCGCGCCGGGAAATACTACCTGTTCGCCTCCGGCACCTCGGGCTGGTTTCCCAATCCCGGACGCTCCGCGATGGCCGACTCGATTTGGGGACCATGGACCGCGTTGGGGAATCCGTGCCGGGGCACGGAGCGCGAAAACGCCACCACGTTTGAATCGCAGTCCACCTATGTCCTGCCCGCGCCCGGTCATCCCGGTGAGTTTATTTACATGGGTGACCGCTGGCGCCCGAAAAACGCCATCGACGGCCGCTATGTCTGGCTCCCGGTCGGGTGGGAAAACGACCGCCCGGTGCTCCGCTGGCATGCCGAGTGGGACCTGTCGTTTTTCACGCGTCGCTGAAACGAATGCCGCCCTCCGCGCATCCATGAAATCACTACACACTATCCACCTCGGCGTCATTCCTCTTCTCGTGGGACTGGGCGCACTCCCGCCGTGCCGCGCGTTCGAGTGGAATGGCTCTGCCGGCCCGAATTTTAGCGCTCCGGCCAACTGGACAGGCAAACCTCCGGCGGCCAACTCCGCCAACTCCGGCGACCTGTTCATCTCCAACGCACAGAACGCCCCGCTCGCTTACTCCGAGGCGGACGGGAAAACGGTTTTCCAAGGTGTGGATTTCAAGATCGGCAGCCTCAAAAACTGCGGCGGCGACATGAAAATCACCGGCGGCGAACTCACGGTGTCCGCGCGCTACTGCCTCGTGGTCGGACAACTCAACAACCAGACGAGCACACTCACCCTCACCGGCGGAAAGCTGACCCTCAACAGCCGCGACGATGCCGAACCCGGCGAGCGCAATGTCCGCATCGGCAACGGGCGCCTCCCCCATACCCAGGGAATCCTTAACATGAGCGGCGGCATCCTCGTGATCACCCCGCCCGGCACGGCCGAACTCCCCGGCTTCATCATCGCGAATGATAACGCCAGAGGCCGCGTAACCCTCACCGGCGGACTCCTCGTCGTGACGAGCCGCCACGGCACCGCCTTTCAGCCGCTCAACGGCCGCGGCGTCGGCATCCTCTCCTTCGGGGAAGGTGACGGAGTTTTCATGCAGACCGACTCCAAGCAGATCACCTTTGGCCAAGGTGGCGGCGCTGCTTCCTACATCGATTTCAAAGCGGGCAGCCGCGGCCAGCTCTCGCTGAACGAAGCCACCGAGGAGGACTACGTCGCCTGGGTGAACGCCGGCAAGATCCGCCTGAACGGACAGCCGACCACCCCCGACAAGTTCCGCTTCATCAATTTGCCACCCCAAGGAATTTACCTCCTGGCAATCCCCTAGCGCCTTTCCGTCAGACCTGCTTTCCCCCCCCCAACATGAAATCAATAAGATCAGTTCTAACCCTCGGAGCATCCCTGCTCCTGTTAGCCTTCGGACAACCCCAAGCCCTCGCCTACACCCATCCGTGCGTTCCGCTCTCCCTTGATGATCTGGCTACTCTCAAGGCCAGCCTGAATCAGAACCCTTGGAAGGACGGCTACAAGCAGCTCTCGAGCAGTGCGCAATCCCAACTCACCTACACCATGAAGGGACCGTTTACGACGGTCACCCGCAACCCTGACTTAAACCTCGGCCAATGGAAGAGTGACATGCAGGCCGTGTATAATCTGGCGCTCATGTGGTATATGACCGGCAACACCGCCTATGCCCAGAAATCGCACGACATCCTGCTCGCCTGGGCGACCACGCAGACGAACTTCGGCGGTCAGGAAATAGATCTTTCCATCGGCGACTATGCCGTCTGTTACGCCGGCGGCGCTGACATTTTACGCGGCACCTGGCCCGGCTGGACAACCGCCGATACGACGACGGTGACAAATTATTTCCTGACTCTTCACTGGCCTGCCAGCATTGCCGGATTCAACACCATTGGCCCCGCCAACAAAGGGGACCTCTACATGGCGGCCGGTATCGCCATTGCGGCTTTCTGCGACGACACGGTCAAATTCAACCACGTCATTAATAATTTCCGCACCCTCCCGGCCTCCGGCCTGCCCAATACCCTGCCGACTGGCGAACTGGGTGAGACGGGCCGCGACCAAGGCCACTCCTTTGGCTCCCTCGGGAGCATGGCCTTCATTGCCGAAGTTGCCTGGAAGCAAGGTATAGACCTCTATTCCGAATTGGATAACCGGATTCTTGCCTGCGGCGAATACTACGCCCGCAACACGCTCATGACCGATAATCCTTTTGTTCCTTTTGGCTCAATTGATTACGGCTATTACGTCAACAATGGTGATGTGGGAACTTACACCGCCGGTTGCGGCCCTCTTTACTTAATCCAAAACGCGTATAAAAATCGCAAGGGCCTTCCCACTCCTTGGATAGACCTTAAACTCCAGTCCCAGCCGGTTGATTTCGGGACCAGTGCCAAGACTGCGGACTTCACCACCGCCACCCCGCTGTCGCCTATTGTTCGTCCGGCGGTTTCGGTGGCCTCAAGTGGGCTGACCTTAATATCATTAGGCTCTACGGGCAGTGCAAACAGCCTTTCTTACACGAATGGAGTCTGGACACTGACCGGATCTGGGTGGGGGGTCTGGGGCGGCGCCGGCACCTCTGACAGCTGTCAGTTTGCTTACCAAACGATGACGGGCGATTGTGCCATGGTTGCCAAGGTCAACCCATTCCCCTATACGGGAAATACTGCCGGGAGGATGGGATTGATGATTCGTGACAATCTCGTCAGCGCCAAATCGCAGACTGCCATTGTCTCCTTATCGCCTCAATCAACAGGTGGTGGCTATTATTTTGAGTCCAATCAGGCTGGCTGGACGGACAACTGGGGCGGGAGTAACTGGGCGAGCCGGAAGCAAACTCTTGGTCTGCCCGTGCCTCACTGGCTCAAAATCGAGCGCATAGGCAACCACCTTAACACTTACACTTCGCCGGATGGCGCCACTTGGGCTCCCAATACCAGCTCCTACTACGGCAATGGTCTGCCATCCGCCGTTAATATCGGCTTATTTCTCTGCACTGGAGGCACGATGAACGCAACAGGCACCTATTCCAATCTGGCGTTCACCGGAGGAAGTGGTGGCCTGGTGACAACTCCGGCGGCTCCGGCGGCCGTGTTTGCTTCCGGCTCCAGCAAAGTCATTACCGTGCGCTGGGTGCCTTCCTTTGGCGCCACCAGCTACAACTTGCTCCGCTCCACCACATCCGGCAGCGGCTATGCCGCCATCGCCAGCAATCTCGGCACCGCCACGACAAGCTATGTGGATACGACAGCGGCCGCAGGCACGACCTATTATTATGTCGTTCAAGCGGTAAACTCCGCCGGCACCAGTGGCAATTCACCCCAGTTCTACGGCTCTCGACTGACTGCGCCGCTGGTCAACCTCGCCTTCAGCGCGGGCGGCACGGCCAGCTCCAACGATGGCTCCTCCGGATGGGATGGACCCGCCCAAGCCTTCGACAACGACCCTTGGACAAGATGGTATAACGGCAACACCCAACCCGGCCCCACCGGCTGGCTCCGCTACGACTTCGGCTCGGGCATCGCACCGGTCATCAAGCGCTACACGGTGAACAGCGCCGACGTGACAACTCGCAACCCGAAGGACTGGACATTCCAAGGCTCGAACGATGGTTCGACCTGGACAACGCTCGACACGCAGAGCGGCCAGACCTTCTCCGATCCGTATAAGCAGAATATCTACAGCATCGGCAACACTACCGGCTACCGCTACTACCAGCTCAATGTCACCGCCGGCAACGGCGGCGCGCTGGGGATCTCCGAACTCGGCCTGTGGTCCGACACCGGCCGCACGCTCCAAGACGGGACCTACCGCTTCGTCAACAAGAAGAGCAACAAGGTCCTCGACGTCTATAACAGCGGCACCACCGATGGCTCGAACGTCGATCAGTGGGGTTGGAGCGGCGGCAACAACCAGAAGTGGACGCTCACCCACTTGGGCAACGGCCAATATCAGGCCGTGGGTGTTGGCAGCGGCAAGTTGCTCGAAGTCGCGGGCGTCTCCACCGCCAATGGTGCGAACGTCCAAATCTGGACCTCGACCAATCACAATAGCCAGAAGTGGACCATCACACCGGCAGGCGACGGAAACTACAAGATCCTGAACGTGAATAGCGGCCAGGCGGCCGACGTGAGCGGCGGCAGCACCGCCAACGGAGCCAACGTCCTCCAATGGCCTTACAGCGGCTCTGATAACCAGCTGTGGCGGATCTCCATTGCTCCATAATTCGTAACTAACCCCGCCGCCCCGCGCTCCGATCAAAGGAGCGCGGGGCGGCTTTCTCTTTTTTCCCACATGCGCCCCGCCCACTGCCTTGCCGTCGGAGTTATTCTCGCCTGCGCGCTGGGTCTCGTTGCGCACCGCGTTGCCGCGCCGCGTCCGCTCGCGTCGCCCGCCGCCTCCGCAACCGCATCCATCTCCGTTCACGCACCCGCGCGCCCCGTCGAGTCCGCCGCGCCATTATTGTCCCCCGACAAGAGTGCCGATAATCGCCTCCTGCTCGCGCGCCGCTGCCTCGCCCTTGCCGAGCGCGACCCGCTCGCCGCGATGGAAATGGCCCTCGCCAATCACCTACAGGACGTCGATTCCGGCCTGCTCACGGGCCTCATCGGTCAATGGGCGATGCACGATTTCGACGGCGCCCACGCCTGGATAAAAACCCAGGAAGCCGGCGACTGGCGAAACGACTTGCTCGCCCGCCTCGCCTATATGCGCGCGCAAACCGATCCGCTCGCCGCCGCACGTCTCGCGGTGGCCGACATCTCTGCGGGGCCGGCCCGCGACGAAGCGATGATCTCCGTCCTGCACCAGTGGGCGCTGCGAGATCCCGAGATGGCCAAAGCCTGGGCCGAGTCCTTTCAGGACGATAGACTGAAAACCCGGGCCCTGGCCGAAATCCAAGGGCTACAAAATCTAGCGTTGAACACTCGTGACTGAGTCCAACGTCCGCCGCTTCACGCATCGTCCCCTGAAGCCGCTCTGCCCTCTCACTTTTATGAAACATCAAACTCCTTGGCCTCAACGCTTGCTCCGCTGCTGCTTCGCCGCGCTCTTGCCGCTGGTGATCGCTGCCACGCTTCGCGCGGCACCGTCCCCCATCGGAACGGGGTTGAAGAGCAACATCACTTTAGGCGCGCTCCAAACCCCCGCTGCGGTCAATCAGGAGTGGCCCGATTTGATCGACTACGACGTCAACCCGGGATCCTGGACTTACGACGTCTATGTCCCGCCCGACTACGACGGCACGAAGCCCTACGGCGTGGTGGTTTACATCACCTCGGACAACAACACTGGGGGCGACGTGCTGCAGGCCGCGTCCAATGATAAGAACCTCATCTGGATTTCACCGCGGAATATCGGTAATGCCGACGGCGACGGCCTGACAAACACGCAAGAGTTCGCCACCGGCACCGATCCGACCAACGCGGCCAGCGTGCTGAAGGTCACCAGCCTCGTGGTCAGTGGCAGCGACTTCGTGGTGAGCTTTCCGACCGTATCCGGAAAAACCTACCGCGTGGAGCGCTCCGACACGCTGCAAGCCGGCTCGTGGACCACCCTGCTGGACAACATCACCGGCACCGGCGGCGTCCTTCAGGTCACCGACCCCAATGGAGCGCTCCAGACCAAACGTTTCTACAAACTCGTCCTGCAATAAGCTTCAACACCGCACGTCAAAACGCCTCCGCACACCTCAGTCGCATCAATGAATAAAGAACGAAAAATAACTGGCGGGTTCAGCGTCGCGATTCCGCTCCTTAGGTAGGAAGGCCTGCCCCCGATCGTCCGTCCTGTATCCCTCATACCCCGGCCTCGACTCCCTTGCCCTCCCAATTCGGCGACACCGCCGACGCCGTGCCACGATCCACGCATTTCGCAATCCCTCTGTCATGAATCCCATCCTCACCCAACTCCCCATCAGTCGCCGTGCCGTTGGCCGGGCCCGTTCCGCGCTCGCCGCGCTCACGCTCCTGTCCGCCACGATGTCCGCCGTTGCGGCTCCCGTCCCGGCTCACCGTGCCTGGGCCGCGACGCCGCCGATGGGCTGGAACAGCTGGGACGCCTTTGGCACCACGCTCAACGAAACCCAAGCCAAGGCGCAGGCCGATGTGCTGGCCGACAAACTCCTCTCGCACGGCTGGAATATCTTCACCGTGGACATCCAGTGGTATGAACCCGCCTCCCAGGGCTTCGGCTACCGCAAGAACGCCAAGCTCACCATGGACGCCCATGGGCGCCTCGTTCCCGCCGTCGAAAAATTCCCCTCCGCCGCCAACGGCGCCGGGTTCAAACCGCTCGCCGACTATGTTCACGCCAAAGGCCTCAAATTTGGCATTCACCTCATGCGCGGTATCCCTCGCCAGGCGGTGAAGGAAAACACGCCCATCCTCGGCTCGAACGCCCGCGCCGCCGACATCGCGGTCACCGCCAGCACCTGCAAGTGGAACCCCGACATGTTCGGCGTGGACGCCACCAAGCCCGGCGGCCAGGCCTACTACGATTCCCTCCTGGCCCTCTACGCGAGCTGGGGTGTGGACTTCATCAAAGTGGACGACCTGAGCCGCCCCTACGACGACGTGCAATTGGCCGAGGTCGAAGCCATCCGCCGCGCCATCGACAAGACCGGCCGCCCCATCGTCTTCAGCACCTCGCCCGGCGAGACACCGCTGGCGCGTGGAGAACACGTCGCCGCCCACGCCAACCTCTGGCGCATCAGCGACGACTTTTGGGATAAGTGGCCCGCGCTTCGCGAGCAGTTCAAGCGCCTCCACGACTGGACGCCGTATCGCGCGCCCGGCTCATGGCCCGACGCCGACATGCTTCCGCTCGGCATCATCGAACTCGGCCGCCGCACCCGCTTCACGCCCGACGAGCAACGCACCATGATGACCCTCTGGTCCATCGCCCGCTCTCCGCTCATCCTCGGCGCCGATATGACCAGGCTCGACGAGGCCACGCTCGCGCTCCTGACCAACGACGAGGTCCTTGCCGTCAACCAGGCAAGCGCTGGCAACCGCCAGCTTTCCGACAAAGCGGGACTCATCGCGTGGGTCGCCGATGTCCCGGGATCGAAAGACAAATACCTCGCGGTCTTCAACACCGGCGGCGCGCCTGCGCCCGTTCCCGTCGAGCTTTCCGCAGTCGGGTTTACCGGCGGCGTCGCCGTCCGCGATCTCTGGGCGCGCCGCACCCAGGACGATGTCCGCGGCACCTTCGCCCCTGTCATCCCCTCGCACGGTGCCGGGCTCTACCGCCTTCGCGCCCGTTGAACCTCATGGATCCCACAGCCTCCTATTCCCAATGAAATTCAGCTCCCGGTTCCTTTCCTTGCTGGCCATCATGTCACTCCCGCTTGTTGCCGCCACGTCTGCGCCCGATGCTATGCCCGGTCGGGCTCCGCATTCGTCCAACCCCATCCTGCCCGGCTACTACGCCGACCCTTCGGTCGTGCAGGACGGCGGCAAGGCCTACATCTACGCCACGCTCGATCCTTGGGGCGGCGACACCCTCGGTTGCTGGGAGTCCACCGATTTCAAAAACTGGACCTACCGTGTCCTTAACTGGCCCACGAAAAAAGCCTGCACCAGCCCGACCTCCAAAAGCGCGGCCGTCTGGGCGCCCTCCGTCGTCACCGGCCGCGACGGCAAATTCTACATGTATGTCTCGGTGGGCAACGAGGTGTGGGCCGGGGTGGCAGACCACCCGCTCGGCCCCTGGCGCAACGCCCTCGGTGACCGCCCGCTCATTCCCTCCGACTACAAGCCCGGCTATCATATGATCGACGCCGAGGCCTTCCTTGATGACGACGGCCAGGCCTACCTTTACTGGGGCTCCGGCTGGAACTGGAAAAACGG
The DNA here is from genome assembly GCA_035459785.1 of Rariglobus sp. Lineage (GTDB taxonomy): Bacteria > Verrucomicrobiota > Verrucomicrobiia > Opitutales > Opitutaceae > Rariglobus. The sequence goes on from DATHXF010000073.1 coordinate 23,678, forward strand.
CCGTTGCTGGGCGGTGAAACTCAAGCCCGACATGGTCACCTTTGACGGCGAGGTTCACGACGTGACCCCCGCCCGTTATTTCGAGGGCCCGATCGTGGTTAAACGCCATGGCCGCTACTGGATGATGAACTCGACCGGCAAGACCACCCAGACCACCTACGCCGTCGAGTATGCCGTCGGCGATACTCCCTTCGGTCCGTTCGTTGACGGTCCCAACACTCCGGTCCTCGCCACCGATGCGGAGAACAACGTCGTCAGCCCTGGCCATCACACCCTCTTCAGCCGAGAAGGCCGTGACTACATCCTCTACCACCGGCATAGCATCCCGTTTAACCCCAAGTTCATCGGACGCCAGGTCTGCGTCGATCCGATCACCTTCACCGCCGACGGTCGCATCGATAAAATCAATCCCACCCATCAAGGCCCGCTGTTCGTGCAAGGCCGCGCCGAGTCCGGGATGAAACTTTCCCCCGCCGCGAAGATCACCGCCTCCAGCCAGGCCGACGCCTTCACCGCACCGTCCTGCGTGCTCGACGACAACTACGCCACCCGCTGGGCCGCCGCCAGCGACGCGAAAAGCGCGTGGATTCAGCTGGACCTCGGCGCGAAGCAGTCGATCCAGCGCCAGCTCATCCGCCCGGAATACGCGTGGAAGCCCTATCGTTTCACCATCGAGGCCTCGCTCGACGGCGCCACCTGGCAGACGGTCGAGGATTTTTCGAAGCAGCCGGTGAGCGGCTCGCCCATCGTGAGCGAAAAGCCCGTGACCGCCCGCTACTTGCGCCTCGTTTTCCCGGATGACGGCAAAGGCTCCGATATTTCGCTTATCGAGTGGACTGTCCTGTGACCACCCCAACCCCTTTGGATCTACTCGAAATGACAATAAGTCACCTTGCGCGCGTCCTCACCGCCACCGTCCTGCTGGCATCGCTCGCGTCCGCCGCCGAACAGCGCGTGAGCTCGCCTAATGGCAAGCTCACGCTGGTCGTCTCCGACGGCACCGGTCTTCGCTACCGCGTCGAACTCGATGGCAAGCCGCTCCTCGCCGATTCCGTCCTCGGTCTCGCCTTCGCCGACGGCACCACCCTCGGGCCCTCCGCCAAAATCGCCGCCACCCAGACGGCGGCGCGCAACACCACGTGGGATGACCCGCTCGGCCAACGCCGCACCGTGCCCGACCGCTTCCGTGAGCTTCGCGTCAACCTGAGCGAAGGCAGCTCGCCCGCACGCACGTTCGCCCTCGTCGCCCGTGCCTATGACGAAGGCGTCGCCTTCCGCTACGACCTGCCCGAAGCCTCCGGCCTAGGCGAATTTACCCTCCAGCGCGAACTCACCGAATTCCGTTTCCCCGCCGACCACCGCGCGTGGCCGGGCGACGAATCGGCGTGCGCCGAAAACACCTACCGCGAAAGCAAGCTCTCCGGCATCCCCCAACAATCCCCCGACAAGCGCAACGCCGGACAACCCTTTCGTTCCGTTCTTCCGCTGCTCGTCGAAACACCCGCCGCCTACGTCGCCGTGGCCGAGTCCGACCTCCTTGACTGGGCCGGCATGTTCCTCACCGGCACCGGTGAAACCGCCGTGCGCACCGAGCTCGCTCCGCGCCAGGACAAACGCGGCGCTGTCGTCGGACGCGTCCCGATGGTCAGCCCCTGGCGCGTCCTCATGGTCGGCCGCACGGTTGCGGATCTTATCACCAACGACCTCGTCGCCACCCTCGCCACGCCCTCCCGCATCGCCGACTCCACCTGGGTCAAACCCGGCGTCAGCGCGTGGGACGCGTGGTGGACCGGCGTCAATCCATCCCAGCCCAAACACACCGGCCTCCAGGCTCGCGGCGACAACCGCTCCCATCGCGAATACATCGATTTCGCCTCCGAGATGGGTTGGCCCTACCAGCTCGTGGACTGGTTTTGGTATCAGAACATGACCAATGAGCGGAAGAACGTCTTTTCGCGTCCCAACAATCCCTCCGGCGACTTCACCCAATCCACCCCCGACATCGACGTGCCCAGTCTCGTCGAATACGCCCGAGCCAAAAACGTGCGCCTCTTCGTCTGGGGTCACTCCCTCGATCTCCAGACCGCCGGCATCGACAAAACCCTCGGCTATCTCGCCTCGCTCGGCCTGGCTGGAGTGAAGATCGACTTCATCAACAGCGATTCCCAGGAGGCGGTTCAATGGTGCGTCCGCGTGCTCGACGCCGCCGCCCGCAACCACCTGATGGTGGACTTCCACGGCGCCTACAAACCCACCGGCCTCGCCCGCACCTACCCGAATTTCATCACCCAGGAAGGTGTATTGGGCAACGAATACAACAAACTCGGCGGCAATAAAAACGATACCCGCCACTCCCTCATCCTCCCTTTCACCCGCGGACTGCTGGGCCCGATGGACTACACCCCCGGCGCCTTCATCAACCGCACTCCGTCCAGGTTCAAGGCCACTTTTCCCGCCCAGGGGGTAGGCACCCGCGCCCGACAGCTCGCCATGACGGTCGTCTATCGCAGCCCGCTCCTCGTTCTCTGCGACAGTCCCGCCAACTACCGCGGACAGCCCGGCGTCGAGTTCTTCCGCGACCTCCCCACGGTCTGGGACGAAAGCGTCGTCCTCTCCGCCGAAATCGGCAAACACCTCGTCATCGCCCGCCGCTCCGGCCAGCGCTGGTTTATTGCCGCGATGAACGGTGACGAAGCCCTCACGCTGGACGTTCCGCTCGCGGCCCTCGGAGCCAAGGGCCGCGGCTGGAAACTGCGTGAGTTCGCCGACGGCGCCGACCCCGCCGCGCCCGAGACCGTGGTCGAAACCACCCGCGATCTCGGTGACACGCGCACACTCACCCTCCGCCTCTCCCCGAGCGGCGGTTACGCCGCCACCTTATCCCTGAAGCCTTAACCGTGACGATGCAGTCGAGCCTTCGTATTCTGGTAGCAGCCGAGGTAACGAGGCTGTGTTTCGTCCGCCACCGTCGAGCCAGCCTCGTTACCTCGGCTGCTACTTCCGACTGCATAGAGTCCGCTTAACATCGGGCCGCACGGCTTTCGCCCCTCTCAATTCCAATTCCATAACCCATGATTCCAATGATGTTTCGTTCCGTCTTCCTTTTCACGGTCGCGATGACTTCGGCCCTGGGGGCGGCTCCGGCTTCGATGAGTTCCGCGTTCCCGGTCCTGCGTCCGAAGAACACCGTCGTTTTTATTGGCGACTCGATCACCGACGGAGGCCGCGCCCGCAAGGGACGTGACTACAACCACACGATGGGTCAGGGCTACGCGTTTACTCTCGCAGCGATGCTGGGCGATCAGCTCGCCGAACGCGACCTCACATTCATCAACCGCGGCATCAGCGGCGATACCATCCCCGATCTTCAAGCACGCTGGAAAGCGGATGTGCTCGATCTCAAGCCGGACTTCCTGAGCATCCTCATCGGAGTGAACGACACGTTTACCCCGAAAGGAACCGGGGAAACGGTTGAGCAATACGAGCAGGGCTACGACAAACTGCTGGGCGAGACGCTCGCCGCGCTGCCGGGAGTGAAGATCGTGCTTGGCCAGCCGTTTCTGCTGCCGGTTGGGAAATTCAAGGACAACTACGCCACCTCGTTTGCCAAGTTGAAGGAGCGTCAGGCGGTCGTTGATCGCCTCGCCGCGAAATACCGTCTGCCCGTGATCCGTTATCAGGAGGCATTCGATGCCGCGTGCCGGCGTGCCCCGGCCGATCACTGGCTCTGGGACGGCATTCACCCGCACTACGCCGGCCACGGTCTCATGGCCGGGGCATGGATGGAGACGGTTTCCGCGATGCGATGATGGAGCCCCGCTTATCCCAATTCCCCATTCACCCGACATCATGCAATCAC
>DATHXF010000074.1:0-4029 GCA_035459785.1 Rariglobus sp.
CCAATCTCCAGCCAAGGCAGGTAGCTGCCATGGTAAACGACGCCCATCATGTCGGTTTCGGCGTAGCGGACGGAGACAGTGGAGCGGGAGGTGAGCATCGGTTTGTAAAACTTGCGGTGACCACAGCGCAGAAGGGTGGGGGGAACAAGTTTCTTTGCGCCAACGCTCCGGCTGAAAGCGTTTCGTCGGGCAATCCAACGTTTTTTGATGATTAGCAGTAGCGTGGGTTAAGCCCGCGCGGACTAATTATCTCTGCTGATAAGGTATGTTCGTGGAATTTTTGTTTTACATTGGAAATGCCGGACCCTTCTTTCGCCAGCTGACTTTGACCACTCTCAACCTGACCAACCTGTGAGCCACCAACACTCGCGAAAAAACTTCTTCGCCAAGTTGCTGGGCCTTATCGCCGTAGCCGGCGTGGCCCCCAAACTCCTCGCCAAGCCGTCCGCGTCGCCTGCCGCCGCGCCGGTTTCCGATGCGGCTCCCTTCAAGGTGAGTCAGGACTCCCGCACCGTCGCCCGTTCGGGCCATACGGTCTAAACCGACCACCGTCTTTCGCTTAGCGAAGATTTTTACGGCATATGTCCAAACTTTTCCCTAAATCAGCCAACCGGCTGCCGCTGCAGATCATCATTCTGCTGTTCGTGCTCGGCGGCATCGCCACGGCGGGCACCACCTACTACGCGACCAACAAATACACGAATGTTGGCTACGCTCCCGTGCAGCCCGTGCCGTTCAGCCACTCGCTGCACGCCGGCCAGCTCGGCATCGACTGCCGCTACTGCCACGTCGGCGTGGACAAGAGCGCCACGTCCTCGGTTCCCACGTCCCAGACGTGCATGAACTGCCATAATCAGGTGAAGACCGACAGCCCGCTGCTCGCCGTGGTTCGCGACAGCTACGCTTCGGGTGATCCGGTTCCTTGGGTGAAGATCCACCAGGCTCCCGACTACGTTTACTTCAACCACTCCGTTCACGTCACCCGCGGCGTCTCCTGCGTGGAGTGCCATGGCAAGATCAACGAGATGGATGTCGTCCACCAGGCCAAGCCCCTCTCGATGGGCTTCTGCTTGGAGTGCCATCGCGCCCCCGAAAAATTTGTCCGTGATCCGAAGCTCGTCACCAACCTCGACTGGCAGCACCCCGGCGGCGCCGCCGGTCAGCTCGAAGACGGCAAGAAGTTCGTCCACGACTGGAATATCAAACCTCCGCAAAGCTGCTCCGGCTGCCATCGCTGATACCGCTGATGAAACGCACATTTGAACATCCCGCTCCTTCCGAACGCGAGCTGACCGGTCCGAAATACTGGCGCAGCCTCGACGAACTCGCCGCCACCCCGGGCTTCAAGGCCCAGGTCGAGCGCGAGTTTCCCTCGGACGCCTCGAACTTGAACGGCGTTGACCGCCGCCAGTTCTTCAAGCTCATGGCCGCCTCCTTCGCCCTCGGTGGCGTGGGTCTGGCCGCCGGCTGCCGTCGCCCGGAAAAGCATATTCTCCCCTACGGCAAATCCGCCGAGGACGTCATCTCCGGTCTGCCGCTCTACTTCGCCTCGGCCATGCCGACGCGCAAGGGTGCCATCCCGATCCTTGCCGAGACCCACGAGGGTCGCCCGACCAAGATCGAAGGCAATCCCACCTATTCGCCCTACGGTGGGGCCAGCAACGCCTTCGTGCAGGCTTCCGTCCTCGATCTTTATGATCCGGATCGCGCTTCGGTTTCCACCGTCAAGGGTGCCGCCGTCACCACGGCCGCCGTGCAGGACCTGCTCGCCAAGATTGGCACCGATGCCGCCGCCTCCAATGGCGCCGGTCTCGCGTTCCTCGCCGGCCAGTCCAGCTCGCCGACGCGCGCCGCGCTCGTCGCCAAGCTGACCAAGAAGTTCCCCAAGGCCATCTGGTCCGAATACGAAGCCGCCCAGGACGAGGCCTCCGTCTCCGCCGCCCAGGCCGCCTTCGGTCAGAACGTGAAGCCGGTTTACCAGCTCGCGAAGGCCAAGCGCATCGTCGCGATCGACGCCGACTTCTTCCAGTCCGAGGCGCACTCGCTCTACTACAGCCGCGAATTCTCCAAGGGTCGCAAGATCCTCAAGAAGGACGACGCGATGAACCGCCTCTACTCGATCGAGAGCACCTTCTCGCTCGTCGGTTCGATGGCCGATCACCGCCTGCGTCTCGCCAGCAGTCACATGCTGGCCTTCGCCGCCGCGCTTGCCGGCAAGGTTTCCGGTGACGCCACGTTTGCTGAACTCTCGCAGGGACTCTCCTTCAAAGATCAGGACAAGTGGCTCGACGCCTGCGCCGCCGACCTCCTCGCCCATAAGGGTGAAAGCGTCATCGTTGCCGGCAGCCATCTGCCTCCGCAGGTCCACGCCATCGCTTACGCGCTCAACGTCGTCCTTGGCAACGTCGGCAAGACCGTTGATTTCGTCGAGGTTCCCGCCAGCAGTGCCGCGACCATCTCGACCCTCGCCGCCGCCATCAAGGCCGGTTCGGTCAAGACCCTCGTCATCCTCGGCGGCAACCCCGTCTATGATGCGCCGGCTGATCTCGATTTCGCCGCTGCGCTCAAGAGCGTGCCTGAAGTTGTTCGCTACGGCTACTACGTCGATGAGACGTCCTCCGTCGCCGGCACCAATCTCCACGCTGCGCATTACCTCGAGTCGTGGGGCGACGCCCGCACGGCCGACGGCACCATCGTGCCGGTGCAGCCGATGATCATGCCGCTCTTCAACGGCCTGACGGAAATCGAAGTTCTCGCCCGCATCGCCGGCGAGACCGTCACCGATCCTTACACGCAGGTTTACAACACGATCACGGGCATCATCGGTGGCGGTAACTCCGACCACGTGTTCCGCCAGTTCCTTCATGATGGCGTGCTCGAAGGCACCGCCTACAAGAAGGCTAATGTCCGTTTCAGCGCCACCGGCATCGCGCCGCTCTTCGCGCTCGCTCCGAAGTTCGACGCGCTCTCCGAGACGAACCTCGAAGTCCGTTTCACCTTCGATGCGAAGGTCGATGACGGTCGCTTCGCCAACAACGGCTGGCTCCAAGAGTGCCCCGATCCGATCACCAAGATCTCGTGGGACAACGCCATCCTCATCAGCCCGAAGCTCGCCAAGCACCTCAAGATCGATCCCGCCGGTTCACTCCTGCAGGTCGCCCGCAAGGAGAATGCGAACTACAAGCAGGGCAAAGAGCAGGCCTTCATCGGCGAAGTGACCCTCAACGGTGTCACCGTCCGCGGCCCGCTGCACATCCAGCCGGGTATGTCCAACTTCACGATCGCGCTTCCGCTCGGCTACGGTCGCACGGTCTCCGGTCGCGTGGGCAAGAGCGTCGGCCACAACTTCTATCCGCTGCGCACGACGGCCGGTCTCGGTTTCGCCACGGGTGCCAAGCTCACCGTCACCTCCGACGTTTACGCCCTCGCCAACACCCAGGAACACTGGTCGATGGAAGGTCGCGAAATCGTTCGCGAAGAAAACTTCAAGGAGGACGGCACCACCGATCTCGGCTTCGTCAACACGTTCGGCACCGAGTCCCACGCGCCGTCCAACCTCGGTGAAGAAGACTCCATTCAGGCCCTCGCCGCGCTCTCTCCCGAGGATCGCGCCAAGCGCAAGGCCCTGATCGCCGTCGAGACGCCCCGCGGCCAGTCGCTCTACGATCACCCTGATTTCACCGGCACCCACCAGTGGGGCATGTCGATCGATCTCAACACGTGCATCGGCTGCAACGCCTGCGTGATCGCGTGCCAAGCGGAGAACAACATTCCGATCGTCGGCAAGGACCAGGTCATGCGCGGTCGTGAGATGCACTGGATCCGCCTCGATCGCTACTACTCCGACGGCAACATCGAAGGCGGCGCCTTCGGTGGTCCGGGCAACAAAGAGATCCCCGAGGATCCCCAGGTTTCCCTCCAGCCGGTCGCCTGCCAACACTGCGAACTCGCCCCGTGCGAAATCGTGTGCCCCGTCAACGCCACCGTCCACGACGAGGAAGGCCTCAACACGATGGCCTACAACCGCTG